>JAWWBW010000001.1:0-51698 GCA_033720775.1 Oleiphilaceae bacterium
ACAACCTGGGCGTTAGTGCACATTCTGAAAGCGGTAGAAATAGACATTTATAAGGTGCTGTCTGACAAAAATGCCTTGGTGAGTTTGCGCCAGATTCGTATGGAACTAGAAGCCACGCAAGAGGCTGTATGGAGCCCAATGATACTCAATGGCAGTGGTTTTGGTATGCTCGCTAATCATTCCCTCACGATGGCATCCTACATTTCCCGTGCGAGTGCGGCGATTATTGACTTGCGCAATTTGCTACAGCAGGGGTGATGGCCCTTGCATAAAAAAAGCCGCTAAAGCGGCTTTTTTTATTTCTGAGAAGCAGGGGATTACTTTTTAAAGTTAGCCACGGCTTTCTCGATGGAAGCTCGGGCTGCGTCGGCATTCTCCCAGCCTTTTACTTTAACCCACTTGCCTTTTTCCAGGTCTTTGTAGTTTTCGAAGAAATGCTGAATCTGATCTTTGAGCAGCTGTGGCACGTCTTCGATGTCTTGGATTTGTTGATATTGTGTTGACAGCTTGTCGTGTGGCACTGCGACCAGTTTCTCGTCACCACCGGCCTCGTCATCCATGTTCAACATGCCTACGGGGCGGCAGCGGATAATAGAGCCAGGGATCACCGGATAGGGGGTAATAACCAGCACATCCAGTGGGTCGCCATCGTCAGCCAGCGTGTTTGGAATAAAGCCATAGTTGGCGGGATAAAACATAGGCGTCGCCATAAAGCGGTCAACCATTACCGCACCCATGTCTTTATCTATTTCATATTTTACCGGAGAGCTGTTGGCTGGAATTTCGATGGCGACATAGATGTCATTAGGCAAATCCTTGCCCGCTGGAATGTTGTCGAAGTTCATGGTGATTAACCTTTCGTTGTTGGCCCACAAAGAAAAGCGGCGATTATACGGCTTCGCAAGCCCCAAACCAATAGCTTGTGCCAGTGTGATTGGTTTGGGCGCGATTCATTGCGTTTAAGGCTTAACTGCGTGTGATGTGTTTGACTTCGGTTGGTGTGCCACACAATAGTAGGTCAGCGGGGCGCAGAGCAAACAGTCCGTTGGTGATGACGCCCGGGATCATATTGATCTGGCTTTCCAGTTTTTGTGGCTCCATGATTTTCAGGTTGTGTACATCCAGGATCAGGTTACCGTTGTCGGTAACAAAACCTTCGCGCAAGACAGGGTCGCCACCGAGTTTAACCAGTTCTCTGCCTACCAGACTGCGGGCCATTGGGAGTACTTCTACGGGCAAGGGAAATGCGCCGAGTAGATCGACCTGTTTGCTTTCGTCGACGATGCAGATAAATTCTTTTGCCACTTGAGCGACTATTTTTTCTCGGGTTAGGGCACCGCCGCCGCCTTTTATCATTTCGAGGTGCGCATTCACTTCATCGGCACCATCAATATAAAACTCCATGCTTTCAACGCTGTTGAGGTCGTAAACCGGAATGCCATGCTGCTTGAGGCGTGCCGCGGTGGCTTCAGAGCTCGCAACGGCCCCATCAAACAAGTGCTTAAATGCGGCAAGGGCGTCGATAAAAAAGTTTGCGGTCGAGCCGGTACCAACGCCGACAATGCTGTCGTTATCCAGCTTGGGTTGAATGTAGTCGGCGGCCGCCTGCGCGACGCGTTGTTTGAGTTGGTCCTGGTTCATGGAGATACCTTGGTGACGGAATGCGTGAGGCCGCTATTATAGGGATTAGGCGCATCTGAGTGAACGTATGTGGCAGGATTTATCGATTGTTTTGCGAGGCAACGAAATGGGCCACCTTGGTCGCGGGAATGGGGCGCCCGAACAGGTAGCCCTGAAGCGTATCGCACTGGTGTTGTCTCAGAAAGTGGCTTTGAGTTTCGTTCTCAACGCCCTCTGCAACGACCTTTAGCCCCAAGGTGTGGGATAAACCAATAATCGCTTTTACGATCGCTTCATCATTGCGGTCCACGCTGATGTCTTTCACAAAACTTTGGTCAATTTTGAGGCAATCAAGTGGCAGTTGGCGCAAGTAATTGAGCGAAGAATAGCCCGTACCAAAATCATCCACGGCGATCTCTACCCCGAGGGCATGAATTTTATTGAACATGCTTATGGTTGTTTTTGGGTCGTCCATCACCGTGCTTTCGGTTAGTTCCAGTTCAAGGCAGTGCGGCGGTAGCTGGCTTTCTTTGAGTGCATCTTCAAGTATCTGCAAGAAGTTATTCGCCTGAATTTGCCGATTGGAAATATTGACCGCTACTTTCACCTGTTCATCGATGATGCCCTCGTTTTGCCACTGTTTTAGCTGATGGCAACAGTGGCGTAAAATCCATTCCCCCAGACGCGGAATGAGTCCGCTCTCTTCTGCGATAGGAATAAACAGCGCGGGGCTTATCCACTCACCTTTTCTATGCCAGCGCATCAAGGCTTCAAAGCCGATGAGTTCGCCATTGCTCGCGCGAAATTGCGGCTGATAAAACACGCTAAGCTCGTTCTCGCTGATGGCCTCATTTAAGGCGCGTGCAATTTCCATGCGTTTTAGGGCTTGAGCTTCCAGCTCCGGAGAAAAATAGGCAAACTGGCTTCGGCCTTTTCGTTTGGCCTGATACATGGCCGCATCGGCGGCCTTCAATAAATCTGCGGCTGTCAGGTAGCTATCATCATATAGCGCAATACCGATGCTGCTCGAAACCAGGATTTCATGGCGTTCCAGTTCGTGTGGAAGTACCAGGTTGTCGAGAATTTTCTGCGCGACAAGCCCAGCGTCTTCCTCGCGCTCCAGTTCATCCAGAATGACGGCAAATTCATCCCCCCCAAGACGGGCGACAAAATCGCTTTTGCGTACAGTTTGTTGCACGCGCTGCGCCACGCTTTTTAACAGCATGTCTCCAACGTCGTGCCCCAGCGAATCGTTAATATTCTTGAAGTGGTCGAGATCCAAAAACAATAACGCTAGTTTTCGGCCATCACGTTTGGCGCGCTCCATCAGGTTAACCAGTATGTTGGTGATTTCATCCCGGTTGTACATGCCGGTTAAGCGATCAAGTTGCGCGTAATGCTGTAGCTGTTGAAAGGCTTTTTCGAGGCTCTGTCTCTGCTGGTGAATTAGTCGTCGTTGCTGATCGAGTTCCAAAAATATTTTGACTTTGGCGCGAATGATTTCGGGCTCAATGGGCTTGAACAATACATCGACACCGCCACTTTGATAGCTTTCAACGAGCACCTCGTTGCTGCGTTCCGAGCCGGTGATAAAAATGATAGGAATATATTGGGTTTCGGGCTTTGCGCGAAGCGTCATGGCGACTTCATGGCCGTTCATGTCTGGCATTACGACATCAAGCAGGATAAGCGACACGTCGTGTTTTTGCGTTAAGTCCAAGGCTTCGTGGCCGGAGTGTGCCTTTAAAATCAGGGTGTCGGACCCAGAGACGATGGCTTCGAGCATCGCGAGGTTGGCTGGCACATCGTCTACCAGTAATATTTTTTGCGGTTCTGAAGACATCGTATTCGCAAACTTCCGGACAACTCTGGTTTGCGGGCAAGCCGAAGGTATGTCGGCGCAGCGCGCGCGTGATCGTGATTTCTGGCTAGAACAGTGGTTCCTTGTCGCAGGTAGGAGCGGCTCAACTGTTCGCGTATCGAACTCTTAAAGGTTTAGCAGACAGAAGCGGAATAATCCACTCGTTTCAAGGCCTTAAATTAGGTAGAATTGCCGCGCAAGGCATAGATGAATAATAAACAAAATATCGCCCTGGCTTACATGAGCTCCCCTTATTTCGATCTAAAGTGAATCAGCATGTTAAATCGCTATATCAAAAAGATACTTGATGCGCGTGTATACGATATCGCCGTTGAGACGCCGCTTACTTCCGCCTCCCAATTGTCCCAGCGGTTTAATAACCAGATTTACCTGAAGCGTGAAGACTTACAGCCTGTTTTTTCTTTTAAGCTGCGAGGCGCGTATAACCGAGTGCGTCAGCTTTCCGAAGTGGAGCGAAAGAAAGGGGTTATTGCTGCATCGGCTGGAAATCACGCTCAAGGGCTAGCTTTGGCGGCGCAAAAGCTGGGTATCAAAGCGACTATCGTGATGCCCAAGACGACGCCTGAAATTAAGGTCAATTCGGTCAAGGCGAAGGGTGCTAAAGTGGTGCTTATTGGTGATGCGTTTGATGAAGCATCGGCTTATGCGCAAGAGCAAGTGAAAAAGAAAGGCCTGGTTTATGTGCCGCCATATGACGATGAAGATGTCATCGCCGGGCAGGGGACTGTGGCGATGGAGATGCTGATGCAGCATACCGAGTCGGCACATGCGGTGTTCGTACCCGTAGGTGGCGGGGGACTGATTGCGGGCATGGCCGCTTATATCAAGTATGTCAGGCCCGAGATAAAGGTGATCGGCGTTGAGCCCGAAGATGCTGCGTGTTTGAAGGCCGCCCTGGATCATGATCGAAGAGTGATTTTGGATGAGGTGGGTATTTTTGCCGACGGTGTCGCCGTTAGACAAATTGGTAAGTTGCCCTTCGAGGTTGCGCGGGAGTGTGTCGACGAGGTGGTGACGGTAACGACCGATGAGATCTGTGCTGCGATAAAAGATATTTTTGATGATACGCGGGCTATTGCCGAGCCCGCCGGTGCGATAGGTGTCGCCGGGTTAAAAAAATACGTTGAGACAACAGGTGTTGAAAATGAAAACCTGTTGACCGTTGTCAGTGGTGCCAATATCAACTTTGACCGGTTGCGGTATATTTCAGAGCGTACCGAAATTGGTGAAAAGCGTGAGGCCATCTTTGCCGTTACGCTACCCGAAAAGCCCGGTAGCTATAAACAGTTCATCAAGGCTCTGCACAAGCGAAACATCACTGAGTTCAATTACCGTTATGCAGACGGTTATGATGCACAGGTCTTTGTTGGCGTGCAGATTTCGCAAGGAGGAAAAGATCGCGAGCAAATCGTTACAGAGCTCCGTGAGCAGGGCTATCCGGTGCTAGATATGACAGATAATGAGCTCGCTAAACTCCACATTCGTCACATGGTTGGTGGTCGTTCTACTGGTGTTGGAAGTGAGCGTGTTTTTCGCTTTGAGTTTCCAGAGCGTCCCGGTGCCTTGATGAAATTTCTGACCTCACTTGGCTCCAAGTGGAATATTTCGATGTTCCATTATCGTAATCATGGCGCGGCGTACAGTCGTGTGCTGATGGGGGTGCAAGTGGAGGAGTCTGAGCGCGAGGTGTTTACCCATATGCTCGATGAAGTCGGCTTTCGCTATTGGGAAGAGAGTGACAACGAGGCCTATCAGTTGTTTTTACGTGGCAAGTGAGGCTGGTTGTTATAAGGGCGGTATTAGGCAGGCTGGAAGTTTTGCTTGCCAAGCGGTCAATAAAGTTAGCTATTTTAGGAGCAATTTATTAAAATTCACGAGCTTATGCGGACTTGCTAATGGATTTTTTTAAAAAGTTTGCTACTTTAATGATACGTATAGAAATAGGTCGACACTCTCATGAAGCGTAAACCAGACGCCATGCTAACAATGGTGCTACTGTTCTGCCTTGGTTTGGCAATTAGCGGCTTCTCTTCCATGTCGGTTGGTTCTGACGAGAGGCGCCCTTCGGTAGAGCAAAGTTCTCGGTTCTGACAGGCCTTGGCGTGCGCGTTTAGCTAGCACTTGGACTAGCCCGAGGATGCGTTGTCTACCGAAAACGGTAGTACGCCTTATCTGTTATCACTCCTCTAAGCGGGACGTCCCAGCGCTCGCGGGGCAGCAATTCCAATCTCTGAAAGTCATGCGCCAATCCGAATAGTCGTGGGCCAATTCGTGGTGTGCGACACTTGAATGCAAAGCTTTTGTCATAATACCCGCCTCCCATTCCCAGTCGATTGCCTTTTTTATCGAATGCCACGAGTGGCAACAGTACTGCGTCAAGATGCCGTGGAGAGCGAGATTTAGTGGTGCGGATATCGGGTTCGGGAATGCCGTAGCGATTGTTACGCATTGCCTGGTCGCGGCGATAGCGGGCGAAAAACAAACCTTTGTTTGGTAGTGGGTGCAGAACCGGTAGGTATATTTCGATGCCTGCTTTTTCTAGTTCATTCAGAAAAAGGCGTGGATCAAGTTCGCCGTCGTTGCCAAGGTAAACGGCCAGCCTTATGCCTCTTTTGAGGAGAAAGCTTTGTTTTAACTGGTGGAATGCTCTGAGGGATGCTGTGCGTTGTTCTTTGGGGTTAAGCGCTTGTCTCTTACGCCGCATCGCTCGTCTGATGCTGGCTTTATCGAGTGGTGCGGAAGTCATGCTGGTAGTGTGGGGTTAGGAGTGGTTGGCGCCCGGTGATGCCGCTGCCGGATAAGGCCTTGAACCCGGAAGTTCAAGGGGGTGATCACTAGAGATAAATTAGGCTTTCCCGTCAGAGGGGACCTGCACACATTACCCGAAGCGATTACCAAAAGGGTATTATCGGCTCGAGGACGTATCCAGCTGGCCAACATCCCAGGACGCACTCGCATAGTATAAATTGTTCGCGGCAAAATGTAGCCCTCGTAACGAAAAAAAACATATGAAGTATGCAGCGTGATGGAGGTGATGGCGTGTCATGACGACTCGCCACTACTGAGGAATCGCTGTCAGGCTTTGGGTAAGGCTTCGTCCAGACGCTTTTCGAGCGAATCCAGAAACGTTTGTTGGTCGATCTGGCTGGCGGAGCTTTCCATCATTTCATAAGTGATGTTAAGTGCGGCCATGACGGCGATACGTTCGGTGCCGTGCACTTTTCCTGAGGCTCGTATTTCTCGCATTTTTTTATCGAGGTGCTCTGCGGCCTCTCGTAGGGCATGCTTTTTTTCGTCTGGGCATGCTACCAGGTATTCTTTTTCAAGAATTTTTACTTCCAGAGTGTTGGCATCTGCCATTTAAGATTGCTCCAAAGCTTTAAGGCGGCCGATCATGGCTTCAATTTTGTTTCTGGCCAGATCATTTTTTTGTAAGAGTCGCGCGCGTTCGTTTTGCCAGTCTTCTTGCAATTCGCGCAAGGCTGCGTTGTCAGCCTCCAGCTTGTGACAATACGCCAGCAGTTGATCGACCTTGTCGGAGAACTGACTGAGGCGGTTCTTGTTCATTATATGTATCCGTTTCGTAGCGTGTCGCGGTTGGGGCACCCGAATCTTCCTCTACAGATAGTCGGGCTTTGGAACAAACTATAATTTGGCCCACCCGGACGGTCAATAAGGCTATGATCCAAAGCGGCATCAATCGTATAATCTGCGACAATTTTATGAAGGAGTGCACGCCGAATGAGCCAAGTTTCACCACGCGACACCGAGTTCGATTGGCTGGCAAATGTATACAACTCGCATGCCGCAATCAATCATCCCAGTGAATTGCATGGCTTGCTGATGGGGCAGCTCGCCGGGGGCGAGAGACTTGAACCTGAGCAATGGCTGAGTCAGGTCGTTGAACATATGGGTGTTGAACAGTTGGCCACAGATAAGCAGCCGGGGCTGTTAGATGATCTTGTCAGTTTCTATGAGCACGTAGACGATGAGATTGCGCAGGACTCAACCAGCTTTACCCTGTTTTTGCCTGACGACGAATATGCCTTGACTGAACGCCTTGAAGCTTTGGCGTTATGGGTGCGGGGATTTCTTGAAGGAATTGCCATCGCGGCAAGTGAGCGCTTGGCGCAAATCGATGAAGATTTACAGGAAATCCTGCGTGACATGGTCGATATTAGTCAGCTGGATGAGCGCGTCTCTGCCAGTGAAGAGGCTGAACGGGAATTTTTTGAAATCTGTGAGTATGTTCGTGTGGGAGTGCTTAATCTCTACGCCGAGTTTAATGAGCCATCCGTTCCTGAAGAGACGCCTCCAAGTCCGACCTTGCATTAAACGCATGGTTGCAAAGCTAAATCGTTGTTGAGTTGGTAATGAATAAAAAAGAATTTTTGCGCCGTCGTCAGTATCTTGCTGAACAAATGGGCGAAAACAGCATTGCAATTTTGCCATCCGCTGGCCTTAAAAACCGCAATAGAGATGTCGACTACCATTTTCGACAAGATAGTGACTTTCTGTACTTGAGCGGCTTTAACGAGCCAGAAGCTGTGCTGGTGATTATTCCGGGCCGGGAGCATGGTGAGAGTGTTCTTTTCTGTCGCGAGCGTAACCCTGAGAAAGAACAGTGGGATGGTTATATTGCGGGGCCGGAGAGAGTCACTGATTTACTGGGTGTCGATGATGCCTTCCCGATCGGAGATATTGACGACATTCTTCCTGGCATGATTGAAGGCACCGACAAGGTGTATTACTCGATGGGGCTTGATCCACAATTTGACGCCCGTGTGATGGACTGGATCAATGTCATTCGCAGCAAGGTGCGCAGTGGTGCGCATCCTCCGGGTGAATTTGTGGCATTGGAACATGCCTTGCACGAATTACGCTTGTATAAGAGCAAGGCGGAACTAAAAGTGATGGCCAAAGCGGCTGAGATTAGTGCTCAGGCGCATGTGAAAGCCATGCAGATTTGCCAGCCTGGGATGTTTGAATACCAGTTGGAAGCCGCCATTATTCATGAGTGTATGCAGCAGGGCGCGCGTTTTACGGCGTACCCCTCTATTGTCGGTGCGGGTCGCAACGGTTGTATTTTGCATTACATAGAAAATAATGCAGCGATGCACGATGGAGATCTGGTACTTATTGATGCCGGATGTGAGCTCGAGGGCTATGCGTCGGATATTACTCGTACTTTTCCAGTAAACGGTCGTTTTAGCCCAGAGCAGAAAGCGCTCTATGACATTGTGCTGGATGCTCAGACAGAAGCCATTCGTGCAGTAAAAAGTGGCAATCACTGGAATCATCCGCATGAAGCAGCAGTAGAAGTCATTACACAAGGGCTGATTGATCTGGGTATTCTGAACGGAACCCGTGAGGAGTTGATTGAACAGGAAGCCTACAAGCCTTTTTATATGCATCGCACCGGTCACTGGCTCGGGCTCGATGTGCACGACGTTGGTGAGTACAAAGTAGGTGGTGAGTGGCGGGTTTTAGAGCCCGGTATGGTGCTCACAGTTGAGCCGGGTTTGTACATCTCTCACGACTGTAAAAGTGTGGATAAAAAATGGCGAGGCATTGGTATTCGAATTGAGGATGACGTTGTCGTTACCGACAAGGCGCCCAAAGTGCTCACCAAGAGTGTACCTAAGTCGGTGGCCGATATTGAATCGATAATGCAGAGTGGCAGGGTGTAGCCTGAATGCGTTTTCTCTCGTCAGAGGATGTGGCTGATCTGCAGCATGCACACTACGATATCGTGATCGTAGGTGCCGGTATGGTGGGTTTAACGTTGGCGCTGGGACTGGCTGAGCGCTTTGATCGCATACTGATCGTCGAAGCGTTCAAGGTGAAGCCTCATGAGCGCCCTCAAACGCGGAGTTTTGACGAGCGGTCAACGGCTTTGTCCTGGGGGAGCGTAGATGTTTTGCAGCGTTTGGGGGTGTGGGGCAAATGCCAAAATGCAGCAGCCCAAATCACCGAAGTACACGTTTCGGAGCAGGGGCGTTTTGGGGTGACACGGCTTTCCGGTCACGATAGTCCCTCCGGTTCGTTAGGTTATGTCTTGCCCAATCAGTCTCTGGGCGCTGCGCTTATGTCGTCACTGCGGGGAGGGAATGTTGATTTATTAAGTCCAGCCTCGATCAAAAAAACGGCATTTTCGGCAAAGTCGATCAATCTCGAAATCCAGTTGGCAGACGGCGTGCTGGCATGCAATGCGAAACTTCTGTTGATTGCAGACGGCAGTTGCTCACAAACGGCCGAGCGATTAGGTATCGCTACCAGAGTGCAAGAATATGGACAGCACGCGATTATCTGTAATGTTGAAACTTCTATGGCTAATTCGGGTGTCGCCTACGAGCGTTTTACTCCCGCTGGGCCCATGGCTATGCTGCCATTGAGTGATTATCGAAGTGCGCTGGTATGGACTCTACCCACTGACCAGGCCGAGAAGATTGCCGCATTGAGCGATGTCGATTTTTTGCAACGACTGCAGCGCTCCTTTGGCGATCGTCTCGGTTGTCTCACAAAGAGTAGTGCTCGGCATGTGTACCCTTTGCGCTTAACCCAGATTGAAGAACGAAGTCGGCGAGGGTGTTTTGTTCTGGGCAACGCGGCGCACAGCCTCCATCCCGTTGCGGGGCAAGGTTTTAATCTGGCTTTGCGCGGTGTTGTACATTTGATCTCGGGCCTGTTTCGCGCCAAAGCGGCCGGCAGCTATCTGGGTGATCCCGCGATGTTAGCGGAAATCTCCGCTGGACTTGAGCGCGATGTTTGGCAGACGGTGCAATTCAGTGACAAGTTAATCAGTGGGTTTGCGGAATCCTCGTTACTGGCCGGCGTCGTTCGCGACGGAGGCTTGATCGCACTGAACAATCTGCCTGTGCTACGTCATTGGTTCACGCGTCAGAGCATGGGACTGGGTCATGCCGTGCCAACGAATACCTTGGGGGAGGCATGACTCAGGATAGGCCAGAACACTTTGATGTCATCATCGTCGGTGGCGGTATGGTCGGCTCCGCGCTGGCCTGCTTGTTAGCGGGAACATCTTTGCGTATTTGCGTGTTAGATGCGGGTAATTGTGGGGGGGGGGGCTTTCAATCGCTGAGCGATGATGTGCATGCCATATCGCCGCGCGTTTCAGCTTTGACCCGACGCAGTCAGCAATTGTTAGAAGAAATTGGCGTGTGGCACACGCTTAGCAAGTTTGCACAACCTTACCAGCGCATGCATGTCTGGGATGCCTTAGGCACCGAGCACATTGCGTTCGAAGCGGCCGATATTCCGTGTCCTTCTCTTGGCGTTATTATTGAAAATAGCCGCGTCATTAGTGCGTTGCACCAGCAATTGGCTAAAACTGATGTCGACGTTCGCTGGGGGGCGCGCTTGCAGTCTCTTCAGGTGCGCAACGACGATCATCTCCTAACCATCAATGATGACCTTCAGCTGTCATGCTCGCTGCTTATTGGGGCAGATGGCGCCCTGTCGCGAGTGCGCCAGCTTGGTCACTTTGCCACGCGCGAATGGGATTATGAGCACCAGGCTATCGTGTGCACGGTGCGTACCGAAGCGTCTCATCAGGCAACGGCTTGGCAACGTTTTGACGAGACGGGGCCTTTGGCCTTTCTGCCACTGCCTCACCCCTTGGGAAAGCAGGATCTGTGTTCGATTGTGTGGTCATTGCAAACCGAGGTGGCGCACGAAGTATTGGCGCAGGATGAAACAAGATTCGCCGAATCGTTGGAGCGGGCGATTGAAGGCAGAATGGGTCGAATTCTCGAAGTGTCAGAGCGCAACAGCTTTCCATTGCGACAGCGTCACGCCAAGCAATATGTAAACGGGGGGATTGTGTTGGTAGGCGATGCGGCGCATACCATTCACCCGCTCGCAGGGCAGGGCGTAAATCTGGGCTTCAAGGATGTCGCTGTCTTGAGCCGAGAATGCCAAAAAGCGTTGGAGCTTAAGTTGCCTATCGCGCAGCCTCTTTTTCTGGCGCGATACCAGCGTGAGCGTCAGGCGGACAATCTTGCGATGATGGCGATGATGGAAGGCTTTAAACGACTCTATGGGCAATCAGACCCGGTGGTTCGTTTACTGCGAAATGTTGGTATGTCTTGGGTAAATCGACAGCGAACACTAAAAACCATGCTCGCGCGCCAGGCGATGGGCTTATAGCTGCTGTTGCTATCTTCGTAGTTATCTTTATAGCTATCTTCGTAGCTTCTCAGTTACAGAACAGACGAGCCAATACGCTTGTAACGGCTGTTTCGACCCTCAGTATGCGCTCTCCCAAATCGACGCCTTCGAAACCTGCTGCCTTGAGTTTTGTCACTTCATAGGGAGTAAAGCCTCCCTCCGGCCCTATGGCAACATGGCAGGTTTGATTGTATGCAACCGGGCAGGGTTTGCCTGCGCCCGGATGTGCTAACAACGCGGTTTGCGAGCCAATCAACCCGGGCAGTTCGTCTTCAACAAAGGGCTTGAACAACCTGCGCATATGCAGCGTTGGCATCACCGTGTCGCCCGCCTGCTCGAGACCCAGTAAAAAGTTTTCTGTTACCTTGTCGGGGCTCAACCACGGGCTTTGCCAAAAGCTCTTTTCTACTTTCCAGGCATTGATGAGATAGATTTGCTTGACGCCCATCGTCGCGCACGTCTGCAGGATGCGCTTGAGCATTTTGGGTCTGGGCAGGGCGAGATACAGGGTGCACGGTATGGCTGGCGGAGCACTCTCGGTCCAGTGTATGTCGAGCGCCATGTGATCCGTATCGAGCCTGGTGATGCAAGCTCGTCCTTTTTGACCATTGATGACGCCGACTTTTATTTCATCCCCTTTACGACACTTAAGTGTTTGAGTCGCATGTTGGAATTGGCGGCCACGAACCAGAGCAGATGAAGGGCTCAAAAGCTGCTGTTCGTTTAGCAGTAGCAGGTTCATTCTTCTGTTGCAGTGCTGCTTTGGGCGCGATCTTTTTCCAGCATGCGCGAGAAAAACAGTCCCAACTCGAACAGCAACCACATCGGCACGGCCAACAGTGTTTGCGAGATGACGTCTGGTGGCGTAAGAAGCATGCCGATAACAAAACAGCCTACCACCAAGTAAGGACGTTTCTCGGCCAGACTCTCACAGGTTGTGGCGCCTGTTGCCACCAGAATGACGGTGGCGATGGGGATTTCGAAGGCAATGCCAAAAGCGAAGAAGAGTTTCAGAACGAAGTCGAGGTAACGGCTAATATCGGTCATTACCGCAACACCTTCGGGTCCTGCGCTGGTAAAGAAACCGAAGACGAGAGGAAACACAACAAAATAGGCAAACGCCATTCCCAGATAAAACAGCACAATACTCGATAGTAAAAGCGGAACGGCCAGGCGCTTTTCATTCGCATACAAAGCCGGTGCTACAAAGCGCCAAAGCTGAAAGAGAATAAAGGGCATCGCCAGAAAGACCGAAGCCATAAAGGTTAACTTAAAGGGGGTCAAAAACGGCGATGCAACGTCCGTCGCAATCATCGATGTGCCTTCGGGCAAATGTGCGCGCAAGGGTTCTGATATCAGTAAATAAATATCGTTGGCGAAATAATACAGTCCTAGAAATATAAGCAGCACAGCGAGGACTGCATGCAACAAGCGTGTGCGCAACTCGATAAGATGGGTAACTAGCGGTTGCGGCTGATCAAGCTGCTCATCTAATTTTGGGTCTTGATTAAAAGCGCTCATTTTTTATCGTCGGCGGGAATGTTGGATGATGACGCTTCTTGGCGAGGCAGGGGTTCGTACTCTTTCAGCTCAACTTCATCCAGTGCATCTTTGAGTGTCTTCTGAATGTTTTTGACGTCTTCGTCGATATCAAGGCTTTGGCCGCTTTGTTTCAACTGTTCACGCAATTCCTCTACTTCTATCTGGCGCTCGATTTCCCGTGAAAAATTGCCCACCGTGCGCCGCACTTTACCTACCCATCGGCCTGCGGTGCGCGCGGCACTGGGTAAGCGCTCGGGGCCGAGCACCAAAAGTGCAATAATTGCGACAATTACCAGTTCGAGAAAACCGATATCAAACATAGGTAGGTGCTGCTCTTATTGACTGTTCTTGGGCGGTTCCTTGCTGCTATCTACTTTCTCAGCTTTGCCCTCGATAATGTCTTTCTCTGCTTTCTCTTCGAGTTGCTTTTTTTCATCATCAGTCATGGCCTTTTTGAAGCCTTTCACTGCGCCACCGAGATCACTCCCCATGTTGCGGAGTTTTTTGGTACCAAAGATCAATGCCACGATCAGTAGAATAATAAGTAATTGGGTTGGGCTGATTCCCATGATGCTCTCCTATTGATTGCGCGAGGCTTTTTCTTCAAGCCCCGACAGATTGAAGCGTCGCTCCAGTTCTTTGAGTATATCACTCGAATTAAGACCTAAATGTGACAACATAACCAGGCTGTGGAACCACAGATCGGCGGTCTCGTATACGAGTTCGGATGCGTCTTCAGGTTTGTGTTCGACGTCTTTTGCTGCCAATAAAGTTTCGGTACATTCTTCACCCACTTTTTCGAGGATTTTGTTCAGCCCTTTGTGGTGCAGACTGGCGACATATGATGTGTCGGGATCGGCGTTGCGTCGTTGTGCCAAAACGGCATCAAGTTGTTCTAGTACACTGGCCATCTGTAACGGTTACCTGATTAATCCTGAAATTAATGGGTTGATTGGGGGCGTAACAAAAAATACGCACCCGCGGCAAAGGGCAAAACATTACTCCATTCGAGCGAGCTAACAAGCGTGGATATATCCTGGCCTGTCAATCCAACTCCCACTGCGATCAGCAAACCTCCCACAATGACATCACGGCGACGCTTCGATTGCTTCTGCAAGGTGTCACGCAAACCTTGCCACTCTTTGTGCCGCTCCTCGCTCAGAGTATCCAGATGTTTAACCTGTTGCATGGCGTCAAATAACAATTTGGGGACTTCTGGTGAATGTTCAATCCACTCTGGCAGTTGCTGGCGCAGGGTTTTGAGCATTCCCGGTGGCGCGATACGTTGCTTCATCCAGTTTTCCAGGTACGGCTTGGCCGTGTGCCACAAATCCAGGTCGGGATATAACTGGCGACCTAGCCCTTCAATGTTCAGCAGCGTTTTCTGCAGCAGTACCAGTTGCGGCTGTACTTCCATGTTGAAGCGCCGAGCCGTTTGAAACAGGCGCAATAAAAACTGGCCAAAAGAGATATCCTTCAATGGCCGCTCAAAAATCGGCTCGCACACAGTGCGTATTGCAGACTCAAATTCGTCTACTCGCGTCGTGTCGGGTACCCAGCCTGACGATATATGTAATGCTGCAACCTGTCTGTAGTCCCGATTAAAAAAAGCCAGCAGATTACGTGCCAGGTAGTTTTGATCGTCGGGGCTGAGCGTACCTACAATGCCAAAATCGATGGCGATGTATTGCGGGTTTGCCGGGTTGTGGGCACTGACAAAGATATTGCCCGGATGCATGTCAGCATGAAAAAAACTGTCACGAAACACCTGGGTGAAGAAGATCTCAACACCACGTTCTGCAAGGCTTTTCATATCAACGCCGGCAGATTTCAGGGCATCGACATCGGCTACCGGGATGCCGTAGATACGTTCCATTACCAGCACATGCTGATTGGTAAAGTCCCAAAATATCTCGGGAATATAAATGAGATCACTGCCGTCAAAGTTGCGTCTCAGCTGCGAGGCGTTGGCGGCTTCTCTTTGCAAATCGAGTTCGTCAAAAATAGTGCGTTCGTAATCGTTCACCACGTCTACCGGGCGCAAACGACGACCGTCCTGCCAATAACGTTCAAGCAGCTCTGCAACGCCGCGCATCAGGGCGATATCCTGAGAGATGGTGGGAATGATATTGGGGCGAATGACTTTTACGACGACTTCCCGGCCGTTCAATAGTTTGGCGGCATGAACCTGCGCGATGGACGCGGAGGCAAGAGGTGCCACACTAAACTCGGCAAATACTTCGGAGGTGCTTTTACCCAACCCTTTTTCGATCAGGGCTTTCGCTTCTTCGCCCGAAAATGGTGCAACTTTGTCCTGAAGATGTTTCAACTCGGCCGCCAGATCGTCCGGGAGAATGTCACGACGGGTTGAGAGAATTTGACCAAACTTGATGAAAATTGGCCCCAGCTGCTCCAGTGCCAGACGCAAACGCTCGGCTCGGGTCAATGCGGGGCGAGGGAACATCCGCCACGGTGCAAGCCAGAACAAAAGGCGAATACTAAAGGGCAGGTGTTGGGTGGGGATAAAGTCGTCTAGTCGATAACGACTGATTACCCAAATGATCGTAATAAGGCGCGACAGCTGTTTCATGTTTAATCCGGGGTCTTTTGCTCGGTGCGTTTCAGTAGCTGCCGCACTTTAGCTTCGAGTCGATCGGTTGCCAGTCGCAATTGGTCAATGGATTCAAATTGGCTTGCCGCGATGGCCTTCCCGGGCAAAAGGCGCACCTCATACTTGATGAATTCCTCTACATCGCGCACAAAGTTTTGGCTGAGATGGCGGCTCCAGTGCACGCCTTGTTTGACCCCTGCACTAAGTACATGGGCGGGAACGTCTCCAATCACTTCAGCCAGCAGGGCCTCCCAGTCAATATCTATGCTTTTGGTAAAGTTCTGGATTTGCTGCGCGCGTACGGCATCGCCGGTCATGCTTAGGTCTTTCGACTTAAAAAGGTTGTTTACATCACTTTGACTGGCCAGCTTGATGAATGCGAGGGAAGTGCCTGATAGCGTGACATGTGCGCCATATCCTTTGCCGATAATACGAATCTTGCCATCGTCCGCTTTCAGAAAAATGGAACGGTCGATACTGCGCAAATGAATTTCTAGCACGCATTGATCAAGGGGCTTCAGTTTTGCCTGTGCGCCGGGGTCGACAGACAGAGCCAGATTAATACTTTTTTCGAGCGCGGGTGACAGCGTGCTGAGAAATGGTAAGTCGATCAGGCTCATCAGACTTTGATACCGGTATGCAGGGCCACATTGCCGCCGGTCATGTTGTGGTAACGGCATTGTTCAAAGCCCGCGTCGATCATCATGTTTTTAAGGGTTTCCTGATCGGGGTGCATGCGAATCGACTCCGCTAGATAACGATAGGACTCGCTGTCTTGAGTGATAAGTTGCCCCATCATAGGAAGCGCGCTAAAAGAGTAATGATCGTAGGCCTTGCTTAATAGCGGGTTGTTGGGTTTAGAGAACTCCAGTACCAGCAGCCTGCCGCCGGGCTTAAGCACCCGTTGCATGGAGCGCAGGGCCGCGTCTTTGTCTGTCACGTTGCGTAAGCCAAATGCAATAGATATGCAATTGAAGTAATTGTCGGGGAACGGCAGGCATTCCGCGTTGGCTTGCACAAACTCGATGTTGCTGCCATATCCTCGGTCGAGTAGACGATCGCGCCCTACTTGCAGCATGGAGGAGTTGATATCTGCCAATACAACCTGTCCTTGCTCACCAACGCGTTTGGCAAATTGTTGCGTCAGATCACCCGTACCACCAGCGATATCCAAGACTTTATGGCCAGGACGGACACCACTGCTTTCAATGGTTAATCGTTTCCAGATGCGGTGTATACCGAAAGACATCATATCGTTCATCAGGTCGTATTTACCGGCGACGGAATGAAAAACATCGGCTACGCGTTTTACCTTTTCCTCTTTAGCCACCGTTTGGTAACCAAAATGTGTGGTTTGCGTCTTTTCCTGTGCATCCTGTTTGGCTTCTGACATGACCTGATCCCGCAATATTCAAACTTGGCGTATTCTAACCATGCTGCGACCGGAAAACTATGCCCACCCAAGCTCGTCCTGTAATAAAGCTGATTTCAAGAGGCCGTGGCTTTGCGCTAAACTGCAAAGAGTTTTTTGAGCGAGACAAAGTAGTAAGTGAATGGCCACCATAATTAAAAGTCGTACTCATACCCATGATGTGGATCATGCCCGTGAATCAGCTGAAGGAATTGTTCGGCATTTGGCGGATCAATTTGGCGTGAAATATCACTGGGAAGGCGATACCTTGCGCTTTAAGGGGGCAGGCGCCAAGGGAGCGATGACCCTAACCACGAATAAATTGGACTTGCGCATGGAGCTGGGATTTATGCTCTTACCCTTGCGTTCAAGAATCGAACGGGAGATGGATCAGTATCTCGATGAATTCTGCAGCTAGATATTGCCGCTCTCGAATCAAATAAAATGCGCTACACCGCTGTGAACAAGGGAGCCAGATGTCTCAATCCAAACGATTGCATTTATCACAACTGCTTTGGCAGCTGCCCGAGCTATGCCGTGGTCTGCCCGCGCGAGTAAAAGGCTTGCATTTAGCGAGTCAGCGACTGGATGATCGCCCCGCCGGTTTGCTCAAGAGTTTTCAGGAAGCCGTGAAACGCAACCCCCAAGGCGCGGCGGTTATCTATGACGACAGGCACATCACCTATGAGACGCTGGATCGCTGGTCAAACCGTATTGCGAATGTTTTTCGTAAGCAGGAGGTAGGCCGTGGCGATGTGCTTGCCGTGTTCATCGAGAATCGTCCGGAACTGCTCGCGATCGTATTGGGCTTGGCTAAGGTTGGCGCGATACCGGCATTGCTCAATACAAGTCAGCGTGGCAGGGTGCTCGTTCACAGTATTCAGCTGGTAGAACCCTGCGGCTTGGTTGTCGGTCAAGAGCTGGTATCGGCTATTACTGATGTGGAGGGTGAGCTCAGTCATCAATGCAAACGTTGGTGGGTGGCTGACGCAGATACCTTGAGCCGGAGCGGGCATGCACCTGAAGGATGGTGCAACTTTGCTGAGCGTGTCGCATCTGAACCCGATAAAAGCGCGGTGTCTCATATTCCGCTGGGCAGCGATTCTCTTTGCTATTTCTATACGTCGGGTACCACGGGTATGCCCAAAGCGGCGATATTGTCCAATGGTCGTTATACCAAAGCGGTTGCGGGTGTCGGTATGGCCTGTGTGCAATTGCGTCCCGATGATCGCGTGCTGGTCCCATTACCCTTTTATCACGGTACGGCGATGGTTGTGGGTTGGGGGAGTGCCTTGGCAGGCGCCGCCGGGTTGGTCATGGTGCGACGATTTTCGGCGTCGCGCTTTTGGCAAGTAGTGCGCGAACACCGGGTGAGCGCCTTCTGTTATGTTGGCGAACTATGCCGATATCTGCTCGCGCAGGCCCCAACAGCCCAAGACCGAGAGCACCCTGTTCATACGATGTTTGGAAATGGCTTGCGACCGGGCATTTGGCGGGAGTTTAAAGCGCGCTTTGGTATCAAGCGCGTTTTGGAGTTCTATGGCTCCAGCGAAGGAAACATAGGGTTTTTAAATGTATTCAATGTGGATTGTACGGTTGGTTTTACCACCGTGCCTTATGCCATTGTGGAATACGATCTTGAACAAGATGCTCCGCGGCGTTTTGGCGACGGTTTTATGCGGCGGGTTAAAGTTGGCGAAGCGGGTTTGCTGTTGGGCAAGATAACAGAAGACACGCCGTTTGATGGGTATACCGACCAGCAAAAAACGGAGGCGACCATTCTTCGCAACGTGTTTGAGGAGGGTGATGCCTGGTTTAATACCGGTGATCTCATGCGTGATATGGGCTATCGTCACGCACAATTTGTAGACAGGCTCGGCGATACCTTTCGTTGGAAAGGTGAGAATGTTTCGACAACGGAAGTGGAAAACCTCTTGGCTGGGCATTCATCAGTAGTTGATGCTGTGGTATACGGTGTCGAAATTCCACACACCAACGGGCGGGCGGGCATGTTGGCTGTTCGCAGCCATGATGGCAGCTTTGATCCGAATATATTGCTCACGATCATGAAGGAGGAGTTAGCACCTTATGCGATTCCTTTGTTTGTGCGCGAAGTGAAAGAACTTGCAACAACAGGTACTCACAAGTACCAGAAAAAGCAGCTAAAAGACGATGCCTTTAATCCGGAGGCTTGCGGTGAAGCGCTTTGGGTGCTCTTGCCTGGTGCGGATAGATACACCAAGCTTGATGCGACAATTTACAAGAAGATCTGTTCAGGTGGATACGGATTTTAATGCCAGAGGTGGGGCGGTATCTTGTCCAGCGCTGCGCATGTATCCCTTCCATCCCTCAAGCTAGTTACGACCTGACTTTATAGTCTGGAGCCTCTTTGATGCCTCGGCTGCGGATTACTGCTGTGCGTTGGTTGTAGCGTCCTATGAGCTTGCGTTGTAGTTTGGTTTCCCAGTTGAGCGCTTGCCGGATCGTACTTATCCAGCTGCTGTTAAACAGGGTTTTGGTGGCGGCAATGGCATCCGGTGAACGTTGTTTGATGCTTTCGGCGAAGGTAACGGCTTCTTTGAGCGGGTCCTCATACACGTGTGTTACCAGGCCTAATTGATGCGCTGTGGTTGCATCAATGACTCTTGCCGTCATTGCCAGCTCTTTAACCACATCAATGCGGCCCAGCTCACGCAACGCGACACTGCCGCCCATGTCTGGAATCAGTCCCCACTTGGCCTCCATGATAGAAAATTCGCAATCGGGGCTGCTGTAGCGAAAGTCAGCGCCAAGAGCTATCTGGAATCCTCCACCCCAGCATTTTCCATGGGTAACTGCGATAACCGGTATCGGTAATTCCCGCCAGAGAATGCTGACATCTTGCGCCAGATTGCTGGCTTTGCGTCCTGGCTTGATCAAAAGTTTGATGGCGGCGACAGGATTGCTCAACATGTTTTTCACGTCGAGGCCTGAACAAAAGGCGCGGCCTTCTCCTTGCAGTATGACGGCTCTTACCTTTTTGTTTTTTTGGAGTTTCTTGGCTGCCGCGGTAATGCCTTGAAACATGGCAAAATCCAGTGCGTTGAGTTTGTCTGGTCGGCTCAGTGTTATATAGGCAATGTCATCTTTAATATTCAGCGTTACGCGGTCGTGAAAGCGTTCAGTCATGTGATTGTTCCGGTATGAATGATGTAAAGGTGTTCGGTATCAGCCCATCAAAAATCTGTTGTAGTAAGGCGTGTTCTCGCTGAACAATGGTTTCCATCAAAATAGCCACATCTTGCATGCTATGAAAAGCGCTGAAACCGCGTTTTAAAAAGTTATACAAAGCACTCAAACCAGCCATTTCTGCGGGCCCTTCGCTTATTCGCAATGCAAACATAATTGTTTGACTATGCGCATAGCGTTCGAGCTTTAGCCCAGCTTCGTGTACGAGGGAAAGTTGCCGCTGTCGATCTGCCTGATTGTCACAAGCCTGGTAAGCCGAGCAATATGCTTCGGGCGTGATGTGGCCATCGGTACGTTTCGCCAGCTGCTCGCAAAGTGCTTGATCCAGTTGTTGTGTCAACAGGTTTAGCTCAACCATTATGCTCACAGTATCGAGCACTTTGGAGGGTAGTAATTTAACTAATTTGGGGAAGATTCTCTCCAAATCGCGGTCTCGCTCGCTGAAGTCTTGATGCGAATATAAATCATTAAATAAGAATTGCAGACCTGTGTGATAGCGATAGTCGTGGTAAAAGTCCTGATGTGTGTGTATCAGGCGTTTACTTTGCCATAAGGCAAGTTTGGCTTGCATTTCATGTGATGTCGCACATGGTTTGTGCCGGAAGTCATGAAAGTGAAGCATGGCTTGTTGCAGTCGCTTTGCAGCAGGGTGCTTGGTTCTCGTGTCGGCAATTCTTTGGCGATACATGGTTGATACTGGTGCTTCAAACTATTTGCGATCAGGCATGCAGTGCGAAAATGCATTCCAATGATGACACGCTTAAAGCGCGACGGGAGTTAAAGAGGGGTATTGTAGCGCGCCAGACGCCTCTGTTGCGAGGCATCTGGCGGAAGGCTTAAGCAGAAGCCGCAATGGGGCGGGTTCTAATCTTTTTTTCCGGCTTTGCCTTGATAACGGGAGACACTTCCCCAGTTGGAATGGTGTCGAGAGGCGGTACCCACTTGGGATCATCTAGTGTTACAAAGTGGCTCATGGCTTCGGTTTCAACCAGTCTTACCGAGTTTGGGCTTTTCAGCGCACTCTGTAGCATCAGGTTTCTGTCCAGAATGCGATCAACTTTGGGGATCAAGAAGGTGCCGTGACGAATGTGCTGGTACGCCGAATAATCCTCTCGGTCCATCCAGGCGAACAGGTTTTCGATATTTCGCACAATTGTCAGGTGATCTCTGGTGGCCGTAAACATTTTTTGAAGCAGCTGTTTCTTTCGACGATTCATTTTGCCGAAGAACATCTGGCCATAAGACGATGAGGGGGTGCTGTTGATTAAACGAATTACCCACGGCCACATTCCATGACTCACAGGTTCCAGCAGGGCAGACACTAGAGGGTGGGTTTTTCCGCCTGGTAATGCCGGAGCTTCAAGTATCACTTCTACGTTCTCGTAGAGCTCTGGTCGCTGGGATATGGCTTCGAGAATTACCGCACCGCCTCTGGAATGCCCGTGTACGCGCACATTATTAGTGGTGGGCAGGTTTGCCAGCGCCTGATTGAGTATGCAGGCGTCATATTCAATGGTGCCTTCAAGATACTTGATAGGGACTTCCCAAGAGGCAGGTTCTGGCATAGGGCCTGATACCGGGACGTGGTAGTTGCTGCAGGTGAGCAAGATCAGTTCGGTCGAAGGTTGCTGATAACTCTGAGTGAAATAGCAGTGGTTTTCGAGAAAGCCGTGGACACCAATGACAGTGTGCTCCGCCTTGCTGCTATGATTGCGAACACTCACTGCACCTTTACCAACAGTGAACACCTTGCCCGAAAACATTTCGGTATAGGTCTGTTCGATGGGTTTGATTAGCTTACGTGCGTGAATAGCCTGCACTACGTCTCTCCCGATCAAGTAGCGACTCTTTTACTTTGTTGGTCGCTTTTTTTGCCCAGATAAATCGAATACTGCACCTGAACCTTGATTCATCCCCTTCTCCTGATGACGTAAACCTTCCGTGCAAGCTGTCGCGCCAAGGATGAATGTTAGATTATTTTTCAATGAGTATACGCGGGTACTGACAGAATGGAATAAAAAAGCGGACAATTCATGTACAGCCCTCATCCACCATGCCAACAAACGCGCGTAAGTCCATGAATCAATTATGGCAGATGACTGAAACTTCACGTGTTAAAAAATGTAATCTATGTTACGTTTTGCATCGCAAGTTCACACAGCGGTCTTCAGCCAGCTTCTGAGCGCTAACAGTTTTGCCTCATTCCTGCTATCTTATGCGGGCTTGCAAATAACCCTTATCTGCCCCAATTCTTTCGAGTCTCCCCTCATGTTGCTGTCGTAGAGGCTGCGAGGTGGCGATAGGGAATGGCGAACTTACCCAAGCAGTATTTGGGCGAGCACTACTACTCATTAATAAGAAAAATATGGGAGTCTCGCGTGAGCGAAATTGAAAGCAAAGCACTCAATGGAGTGGACATTGCCTGGTTGAGAATGGATTCACCAACGAACCTGATGATCATCAACGCCATGA
The DNA here is from genome assembly GCA_033720775.1 of Oleiphilaceae bacterium. Lineage (GTDB taxonomy): Bacteria > Pseudomonadota > Gammaproteobacteria > Pseudomonadales > Oleiphilaceae > PZPK01. The sequence goes on from JAWWBW010000001.1 coordinate 22,957, forward strand.
TCATTACAGAATCGCTCGACTTTCTAGAACTGCGCAAAACCATTATTACGCGTTTTTTGCGCTTCCCTCGATTCCGTACGCGCCCGTTATTGCGCACAGGGCAGTATTATTGGGAAGAAGACCCGCTCTTTGATATCGATAACCATGTCAAACGTGTTGCTTTACCCGGAGCTGCAGACAAGCGGGCTTTGCAGCAGTTTGTTGCGGATCAGGTAAGTGAGCCGCTGGATGCCTCGCGCCCTATGTGGCAAATACTGTTTGTTGATAACTATCAGGGGGGTAACGCGATTATTCTGCGTGTGCACCACTGTTATGCAGATGGTTTGGCTCTGATCTCTGTATTTAACTCCATCACCGACTCCAGCCCCAATATTGCGCCATTTGCTACGGTTTCAGCGCGCGCATCAAATGAGCCAGAGCTTGATACCCCTTCCGGCGAGACCAATTACGAATGGCCGCGTTACCAGCGTGTCTGGGATGCGGCTGTTGATCGGGCTGATCGATACAAGGAGTTCGCGAAGCGGATTTCTCAGGATGGCCTGGGTTTAATTCGGGATCAGGAAGCATGGCGAGGCCTTGTGGGTGATGGCGTGCGAGCTGCAGCCGAATTGGCGCAGCTGGCCACGATGCCTGCGGACCCGCGAAAGGTGTTAAAGGGCAAGCTAGGCGTGCGAAAAAATTGCGCCTGGTCGGAACCGGTCAGTTTTGACAAATTTCATGGTATTGCCAAAGTGGTGGGGTGCAAGATTAACGACCTCCTATTGTCGTGTGTCGCTGGTGCGTTTCGGGAAGAACTAATGCATGCGGGCCAGGAAGTTGATGGCAAAAAAATCCATGTGACTTTGCCGGTCAACATGCGTTCTGAAGAAAAAATGGATATGGGGGGCAACCCTGAAGAGTTGGGGAACTACTTTGGGACTGTCTTTGTGCCCTTGCCTGTAGGTATCGAAAATCCACTCGAGCGGGTGTATAAAATCAAGCACGACATGATTGCCCTAAAGCAGTCGCTACAGCCAGCCTTGTCTTACGGCATTTTATACGCCGCTGGTTTGATGCCTCGCAATATTCAAAAATCGCTGCTTGAGAGTTTCGGTAATAAGACTTCTGCAGTGTTGTCCAATGTACCCGGACCTCGACAGGCCCGTTACATAGCGGGTTCGCGCATTAAGGAGCAGATGTTCTGGGTGCCGCAGACCGGCGATCTGGGGTTGGGATTGAGTATCATTTCTTATGGTGGTCAGATTCAGTTTGGCATGGTTGGAGATGCGCGCTTGTTCCCTCATCCCGAAAGAATCGTTAATCGCTTTGTTTCGCAGATTGAGTTGCACCGCACCGATATTGTTGCGAGCTATATTGAGGATCTGGTTCAGCCTACCATGGCATCTTGAAAATCCTGTTAGGCGAGAGGACTTCTTGAGGCCCATATGAGTTCGTGATTGAATGCTCGCTTTTGACTAGTAAAGAAAGTAAAGAAGTCTTCATGGATAACTCAGAACTCACCTTGGCCCAAAGACTAAACCTTGAAACCGCGCGCATTCCATGGGCCGAGTTGCAAGGGCATTTCGCGTCAGGCTCGGTCATCGCCGTAGGCGAGGAGCTTGATCTTATCGTTGTTGCCGAAACGCTGGCCAAAGACGATGCGGATCAGGTAAAAGCCTGGATGGAAAGCGGTCAAGTCGCTCCAGTCTCCGACGATCAGGCGATGCATTGGCACAAACAAGAGGCGCACTTGTGGGCGGTGGTCATAAAACCTTGGGTGCTGGTGCAATACCGGCCATAGAGAAAAGCTCAGGTAGCCCAGCGGAAAAATGTTTTCAATAGGTGAATGGGTTCATCAATCAGCGGGGCGTGACCGCTTGCCTTGAATGGAATTACAGACGCTTGCGGTAAATGGTCCGCCATGCGCAGCTGGCCAGCACACGGGTACATCTCCGATTTCATGCCGACAAGAATGCTTACTGGTATTTCGATCGATTTGAGTGTGTCCCGCATATCGTAGTCTTGTTCCAGATAAGCCTTCAGGCAGCAAATATAAGATCCCCAGTGTGTTAGTGGAAATAGTCGCTTGGCGAGGCTCTCATTGGCGAGGAGCCTGCGTAATAGCTTTTTCTGGCCTGGACGAGATAGGGCCGCACTGAAAAACAACCCTAATTCATTCCAAAGCATTTGTTTCAAAGAACGGGGTAAATCGTCATAGGCGACGTTGCGCGCCAGGTACGGTTCGAGTTGTTCGATTAGTCGTCTAGCCGCCTGAATGCGCTGCTCGTGCTTAGCGCCAAAAAGCCCCCAGTTCCAGTCTTTGCTGTTCAATCCTTTTGGGGCCTGGTCTATATGCAGATACCTGCTAACACGATGAGTGCCGTAAAGTTTGAAATATTGCAGAGCTGTCAGCGCGCCCATGGATATTCCGGCCAGTCGGATATTCTCCAATTCAAGTGCCTCGGTAAGATCGTGCAGATCTTCTGCGTAGTTGCTCAATACACAGTCCTGATTGTGTTTAACAGAGTGAGAGCGCCCAAAACCTCTTAGGTCAGGGACGATGACGCGGTAGCGAGTTGCAAGGGGTAAAGCAAATGGCAGCCAATGTCGGGATTCCATCGCAAAGCCATGAAGCAGAATAAGTGGGGGGCCCTTGCCGATGACGCGCACATGGATTTGTTGCTTATCTCGCATCACAATCTTGGGCATGGTTCATCTCTCTCGCGTTGTTTTGCTCTCTCAGAGTTACATATGTTCACATTGGTTTACAAGAAAACGACGAATTATTGGCTCATTGGTCAGGAAAAAGCCGGGTGATAGGCTTTAATTTCGGCGCAAACCGAATTGCCAGAGTCAGTAATATGAAAAAACAACTAGCTCCGTGGTGTTTTGCTGTGTTGCTTTCTTGCCAGATTAGCGCATTGCAGGCAGTTTCCAACCTTGATGATCGCTTGTCTACGCCATCGCGCAAGGCTGCCAATCCCAGCAGTGAGTTGTTGATAGACGTTCAGCGAAACGGACAACGCCTGGTTGCAGTGGGGGCCCGAGGCATCATTATTCTCTCTGATGATGGAGGGGCCAGTTGGCGACAGGCTGCGGTGCCCGTTTCGGTCACATTGGTTGCGCTGCATTTTCCCGATGATAAGTACGGCTGGGCCGTAGGCCATGGTGGCGTTGTGTTAGGCACTAAAGATGGTGGGGAAAGCTGGGCCGTGCAATTTGATGGGACGCGCGCCAATGCTTTGGTCGTGGCTCAAGCGAAAGACCGCCTTGCAGCACTACAATCTGCCTTTGATAGCGCAGATGCTGGAGATATTGATTCATTGAGGTACCAACTGGAAGAAGCTCGCTTTGCATTGGAGGATGCGCAGATTGATGCAGGTCTCGGGCCGAGCAAACCCCTGCTCGATGTGTGGTTTAAAAATCGCCAACAAGGTTTTGTGGTGGGTGCCTATGGTTATTTTTTTGCTACGAATGATGGCGGGGAAACCTGGAAAAACTATGGTGCCAGATTGGATAACTTTGATCGTTTTCACCTCAACGCGATTGATTCTATTTCGGGTGGCATATTAATGATCGTTGGCGAAGGTGGTCAGATCTTTGTTTCACATAATAGTGGTGAAGACTGGGAGTCAATAGTTAGCCCCTACTACGGTTCCTTTTTTGGTCTGCAAGGCACGGGGCGCACAGGCGAGGTGCTTGTTTTCGGGCTTCGAGGTCACGTATTTCGCAGCATGAATGCCGGTCAATCCTGGGAAGAGTTAACTATGCCGAGCGAGTTGACTTTAAACGGTGCGACCAATCTGGGTCAGGGGAAGCTAGCTTTAGTGGGCCAGTCCGGTTCTGTTCTGCTTAGCAGGGACTATGGACAAAGCTTTACGCGCTGGCAGACCTCACATCTCGACGGATTTTCAGGTGTGGTAGGTTTGGATGGCCAGCGATTGTTATTGGTGGGTGAGCAAGGTATACGCGTTGCTAAAAACTAATCATCGCATGCCGATATAAATTCATGCGTAGGAACTATACTTAAGCACACGCGAGCCCATGCTCGAATCCATAGATGGAATGTCATGCAGGATTACTCTAAATCAAGCTTTTCAAATCTGGCAGAGCCCTTTCTAGAACATGTGGTGTTCAGCAATCGCTTGCTAATCATGGCGATTTTCTTGTTGATTAGTCTTTTTCTGGGTTTTCAGGCAAGCAAAATCCGGCCAGATGCCAGTTTAGAAAGAATGATCCCGTTAGAGCATCCCTACGTCATTAATTTTCTAGATCATCGCAGTGACCTAGAAAACCTGGCGAATTTCATACGCATTTCAGTCGCGGTAAAGGAAGGCGATATTTTTAATGCCGAATATATCGCTTTGCTCGAAAAGGTAAGTGATGAGGTTTTTTATTTGCCGGGGGTGGACCGCTCCGGTCTGAAATCCTTGTGGACACCAAATGTCAGATGGGTTGAAGTGACCGAACAGGGATTTTCAGGGGGACCGGTCATTCCTAATAACTATGATGGGCATGAGCGTAGCCTCGAGCAATTGCGGCAAAACGTATTACGCTCTGGCCAGGTTGGGCGATTGGTCGCAAATGATTTTAAATCAACCATTGTTTATGTCCCCTTGCTTGAGAAAAATCCCGAAACGGGGGAGTCGCTGGACTACCTTGAATTCTCTTTGTTGCTCGAAGAAAAGATTCGCAACAAATATGCGGGCCCGGATTCCCCGATTCGCATACATATAGTTGGCTTTGCCAAAAAAATAGGCGACTTAATCGAAGGCTTGGGATCAATTGTAGGCTTTTTTCTGGCCGCTTTAGCGATCACGACAATCCTCCTGTATTACTACGCTCGCTGTTTGATTTCGACTCTGGCCACCGTGGTGTGCTCTACCATCGCCGTTGTATGGCAGATCGGACTGATGCGATCGCTAGGCTATGGTCTTGATCCGTACTCCGTATTGATCCCTTTTATCGTATTTGCCACCGCGATCAGCCATGGTGTGCAGTATATCAATGGAATGTCCCATGAAGTCGGGATGGGTAACGAGCCGCTAGCAGCGGCCATTCGCACATTTCGCCATCATTACATGCCAGCGATGTTGGCTTTAATCAGTGATGCTATCGGCTTCTTTACCCTCGTGCTGATCAAAGTTGATGTGATTGGAGATCTGGCGATCGGCGCCAGCGTGGGCATTGCCAGTATTATCATTACCAATATGGTGCTTCTGCCTATTCTTATGTCCTATTTGGGTGTGACCAAGCGCGGTATTGCGCATGTTCAGCATGCGGAACAGCATCCGAGTCCGGTTTGGGGATGGATGGCGAAGCTATCGAGTCATCGAGGCGCGTTGACCTTGATTATATTGGCCCAGATCGGGGCAGCCCTGGCTATTTGGGCATCGCGCGATCTGCAAATTGGGGAGCTCGACGCCGGTGCGCCTGAATTACATCCCGATTCGCGTTACAACAAAGACAACGACTTCATCACCTCGAATTACTCCACCAGTGCTGACGTAATGGTGGTTATGGTGAAAACTGCGCCAGAGCAATGCAGTAGCTACAAAACCATGGATGCGATAGAACGATTGCAATGGATATTGAACGATACTGAGGGCGTGCAGTTAGCGGCATCTATTGTGGATGTTTCCAAGGGCGTCACAAAGGCATTTAATGAGGGCAGCCTTAAGTGGTATGAACTGTCCCGTAACCAAAAGATTATCGATACCTCCCTTGCGCAAGTACCCGCTGGTTTTATTAATGGCGACTGCAGTCTGGCACCGATTTTTGTTTTTCTTAATGACCACCGTGCCGATACCTTACAGCGCACGGTAGACGTGGTAGAGGAATTCGCAGCCGAACACAATTCTGAAGAGGTGCAATTTCTTTTGGCGGCAGGTAATGCCGGCATCGAAGTCGCTACCAACCAAGTGATCGAAGCTTCTCAAACCTTCATGATGTTGGTGGTATACGTTGTTGTTGGTTTAATGGTGTTGCTGGCCTATCGTTCAATTCGTGCAGTGGTGTGCGTTGTGATGCCACTCGCGATGACTTCGGTGTTATGTACTGCACTGATGGCCCAACTTGGTATTGGCGTGAAAGTATCGACGCTGCCCATTATTGCGCTGGGTGTTGGGCTTGGTGTCGATTACGGCATTTATATATTCAGTCGCTTGAGTGAATTGCTGGATGAAGGGCTGAGCCTGCAAAAGGCGTATTTTCATACTTTGCGTTCAACGGGTAAGGCGGTTGCATTTACTGGCTTAACCTTGGCCATCGGAACCGCTACCTGGATGTTCTCTCCCATTAAGTTTCAATCGGATATGGGCATCCTGCTGACATTCATGTTTCTTTGGAACATGGTCGGCGCTCTCACCTTGTTACCAGCGCTTTCATACTACTTTCTTAAATACGGCGAAGAGGACGACCGAGAGGTGTATCGTGATGTGGAACCGCGCCTATCCAAAACCGTGGTCACGCCCAAATAGAACTGAATTATAGATCGACGGTGATAGTGGGTGAAAACGCGCCTTGTCGCCCATCGTTGTCTATCGTCGCGATACGCAGATAGATGGTGCCGCGGTTCAGATCGTTTAGTGTGTGGCTGGTAGTGGTGGCCTCATTGATTGTCACAACACCGCTAAAGGAGTTCGAAGCGTAACCGTATTCGATGCGATAGCCCGCAATTTCGTGCAATGCGAGCGCGCTTCCATCTTCTCTCTGTTCCGGAATATCCCAGTTTAAAACCAAAGAGGGTAGTGCGTTTACGGTGAGTAATGCGCCGTTGGATGTTAGGGTTTGGCTACCATCGCTGACCCTAACGCTATAAACACCTTCGTCTATTTGTTGCACTGCGTTGATGGATAAAGTTGAGGATGTTGCGCCAACAAGCTCAATTCCATCGACGAACCATTGGAAATTCAGATTGTTGCCACCGGACACGCCAACGGAAAAGTGCGCGGAGTCGCCTGCGTCAACGCTCAAGGAATTTGGGTGTGAGGAAATATGGAAATTGCTGGGGGTAAACACCTCAAGCCGCGCACTTTGCGACATGACGCTTCCCTGACTATTGCTGACCTGTACCGAATAGTTTCCGATATCGGCTTCGCTCACGTTGAATAATTGCAGGCTACTTTGCGTGGCATTTGTCAATGCGGTTCCGTCTTTTAGCCACTGGTAGCGAATAAATCCATCGCCTGTCGCATTAACGAAGAAGCTTGCATTGCTACCGCTCGCCGTCGAAACCGAATCCGGATGGTCGACTATCTGAACGGGCGCGATGCTGGCTGTGACAACGACTTGCACAAAGTCGGATTGTACCTGGCTAACCGCATTGCTAACGATAACGCGATAAGAGCCCGCATCACTGAGCTCTGCGCTGCTCACGTGCAGTTGGTTTCCGGATTCTCCGGGGAGTATTGATCCTCCTTTTTGCCACTGATACGTGAACGGGCCATCGCCACCCGCGACTACATTCAATGTAAAGCTCTGGCCCTCTGTCACACTAACACCTTGAGGCACCTGATTAAGCACGACCGGTTGAATGACTTCATTGACCGTGACCAGTGCTGCATTGGACTGGAGGAATTCATCGCTGTCGGATACCGAAGCATAGTACACGCCGCTGTCGGATGTGACTGTATTGGGTATCGACAGTGTGGTGCTGGTCGCACCGGGGATAACCGTGCCGTCATGAAACCATTGGATACTCATGTGGCTTTCACTTGTTTGAGCGTCTACGCGCAACACCAGTCCTTCACCTTCGTTTAGTGTTTGTGACTGCGGGTGAGAGATTATTTGCAGTGGCGTATGTTGCAGGCCGGTGGCGTGATCCTGGGCAGTCTCTGCCAGGGAGCGGATACGGGTTTGGTCAGCTTCGGCTACTTGATATTGCAGAGCATCGGCAATGCGAGCGGCTTCCAGAATAATGGCGAGCAGGTCGATGTCATCTAAACGCGGGACCAGTTGCCAATCGTTCGAGAGGATCTGCGGTAGAAAGGCTGCTGTGTACACCGCCAGGGCGAGCACTTCATTCGCGCTGTTCGAGATCTCACTGGTTGCCGAGATATCTGGCCAAACGCGATGTCCTTGGTAGTTCAGTCGGAAAGACTGGTTTATCCAGTCACGGGCGATTGCAATATTCTGTGCTGATAGTCCGCCGGGTAGCTGCAAGGCAGTACCTACTGTTAAGTGGCTAAACGGGGATAAATTAATCTGGCTGGATTGTCCAACAATGTAGAAACCGTGCAAGGTGAAGGTGTCCGGTAACTGCATCCAGGTGCCGAAATCACTTCTCCCGCCATCATGCTGGTCGCATCCGAGGGGGTGGTCGCATCGCATGCGGGTGTCTGTGTCACTCTGAAGTACGAGATGAAGCACTGAGCCCGGGGAGAGGCTGGTGGGCAGGTTGAATTCGAAGCGGCCTTTAGCGTCTGTGCGGCTCTGCCCCAGAACATCGGTGGTGCCTGCCAGGGACCAGGTGACCGTTGCGTTCTGGATCAGGCCTTTAATAGCCTGGCCGTTAACGCTTTTGGTTTGCGTGTCGTTCTGATTGCCGCCACCTGAACATGCAGCAACCAATAGGCAACAGCCAATGACTGCGAGAAAGGAACGAAGTCCACGCATTAAATGATTGCTTGGAGAGAGCATGTATTCAGTTAAGAAACCCGGGTTGTGGGGTAGTTATTATTTAGTTGTGCCCTTTATATACACGCTGAAAGCGAAAAGCGTGTTACGGATAAACCTCTGCTCAAACTGAAAACGCTATCGACATGTTGCAACGCGTATGGCAAGAGGAAAGGGCGTCGATGGACTTGACCCATTGGATGAATAATAAGCGAACCATTATAAGAAGGATATCCGAGCAGGATTACCATTCATTAATTGATCAAATTAACGTCTATGTGTTCACGCTTTGATCTGATTAAGTTCGTTTACCAAGGCTGCTCGATGTGCTTCGCGGGCATCCTCGTTGTCTTCGCTAAAAAGCGTGTCGAAATGGTTCAGTAGTGCTGACATGCGATCGTTTAACGCATGCAGACCTTGTTGCGCCTGAGCGACCTCTTCAAACAAATGTTCGTTGCTGTCATGTGCGGCGTTGGCTTCGGCACTGTAGGAGTCGAGCTGTTCTTTCAATTCGGTGAGACACGAGATAGGTACGGCATCAACATCCTCTGCGGCGAGAAGCTTTTGACTTTGTTCCTGCAAGGTTAGCTGAGCGGTTTTAAGTTCGCTGACATCTGCCTGAGTCGCGAGTTCCAGGCGATCGACGGCTTCGTGAAACATGGCCTCGGTTTCGGCGATTTTGGCGCCAATTTTTTCGTTAAACTCATCTGTTCGTACTGATAGTGCGCGTACTTCGTCTGCAACCACACTAAAGCCACGGCCCGCATCGCCCGCCCGGGCAGCCTCTATTGCTGCATTGAGCGCGAGCAAGTTGGTTTGAGAGTTAATTTTGTTGATGTCATCGAGGTGTTCAATGATTTCTTTGAAGTGATCGGCAATGTCGTTAAAGCTGCTATGCAGGGTAATCGTAGCTTGTTTTACCTGCTCAAACTGCGCGACGAGATCGGTGACCGTTTGACTCGAAAGTCGCGCGTATTGGTCCAGTTGCTCCAGTTGGCTGGGTTCGAGTTTGTCTTCAACGGCCTTGAGTGCCTGCGTCGCCAGTTCATCCATCTGGTTTAAGGCGTCGGCCCTAAGCTGGCTGCTGGCGTGCCGGTTCTTGCCCATGTCATGCAGGGCATGAACATGCTTCCCTAGCTGCCCTAGATGCTGATCTAGCGTTTGCCTAATCTGACGCAGCATCCGTTGATTTTCTTCTTTATCGGCGGCAAGGCGTTGCGCACGTGGCGTCTGGTCGTAAGGAACCAGAGAGCGTTCAATCCGCTGCCAGATCATAAAGCCGACGAACATGGTACTGAACACCAATGGGGCAATGATGTAATCGGGGAGTTCCCCGCTCATCAGCAGCCATGCGGTGGCCAGTAATTGCATAAAGAGGAGCCAAGCGTATTCGCGCTGCATGCTTTTCCTTAGTCGAATGCCGGTTGTTGTTATTCAAACAATCTAAGTCTAGCTCTTATCGTGCGGTTCTCCAGCTATGACGGTAGCTTTACGGTGCGATGGACTGTAATTTCCAATTTAGTGATTGATTGGCATGAAATGGCACAATTGATCCGCCTTCAGGTAATTCCAATTCAGCAGGTACTGTCCATTCTTCTTTTGTCAGTGTGATGGTGCCCGTGTTGCGCGGTAGACCGTAAAAATCGGGACCATGATGGCTGGCAAAATCTTCAAGTTTGTCGAGCACGCCTAATTGCTCAAAAATTTCGGCATACAGCTCGATGGCACTCCAGGCGCTGTAGCAACCGGCGCAGCCACAGGCATTTTCTTTTTTATCTTTGGCGTGCGGTGCAGAGTCGGTGCCCAAGAAGAATTTGGGGGAGCCGCTTTTCACTGCGTTTTGCAGCGCCTGCTGGTGGGTGTTGCGTTTGAGTACCGGCAAACAATAGTTGTGAGGACGAATGCCTCCAACCAGCAAATCATTGCGATTGAGCATGAGGTGCTGTGGGGTGATGGTTGCTGCAAGGCGCTCTGGACCTTCGAGCACAAAGCTTGCTGCGTCGGCGGTGGTGATATGTTCAAACACCACTTTCAGTTCAGTAAATTGCGCGACGATGTGGCGCAAATGTTCATCGATAAAGGCCTTTTCACGATCAAAAATATCAACTTCACTGTGGGTCACTTCGCCATGAATCAGCAACAACATGCCCTGATCTGACATGGCTTCGAACACGGGATAAAGCGCATTCAGTGAATTGACTGCCGCAGCAGAATTGGTGGTCGCACCGGCGGGGTAGAGCTTGGCAGCAATGACGCCGGCCTGCTTCGCAGCGATAATATCCTGCCGCGTGGTTTGATCGGTGAGGTAGAGCGTCATCAGTGGCTCGAATTGAACACCCTCAGGCGCCGCCGCGAGAATGCGGTCGCGATACGCCATAGCCTGAGCTGCCGTGCATACGGGTGGAACCAGATTGGGCATCACAATGGCGCGACGAAAGCACCGCGCGGTGGCGGGGACTGTCTCCTGTAACATGGCGCCATCGCGCAAATGCAGGTGCCAGTCATCGGGAGTGCGTATCGTCAGGGTTTGTGTCATGCTTCGGCCTCTTATTCATGTCAGCAGCGGGCGGCTATTATGCCTCATCGCGCATGATCGATAAACGCTGCCCTGTTTTCCTGTAGATAAGGATTCTCATCACGATGCGTCGATTTGGCGATCACCCTGAAACTTCTGGTATGTCATGGCAGGTGCTGTCGTCACTGTGGCCATACTTACTGGCCTTCAAGCGTCGTGTTTTCTGGGCAAGCGTGTGTTTAATACTGGCAAAAGTGGCCAGTATTTATTTGCCCTTCTTACTCAAATACCTGGTCGATGCGCTGGATGCTGCAAGCCCAGAGGCGACAACGCAGCAAGTCAATGCATGGTTGCTGGGGCCGCTTGCTCTGGTGTTTGCCTATGGGATGGCCCGCTTTCTTAATGTGGTCTTCAACGAGTTACGCGACACCCTGTTCGGGCGGGTGACCGAAGGCACCATGCGCAGTGTTGGTCTGGCTACCTTTAAGCATCTGCATCGCCTTGAACTGGATTTTCACCTCAATCGCCGCACCGGTGCCGTATCGCGTGATATGGAACGGGGCATTTCTGCCATCAATTCCCTCATGCGATTTATGGTGTTCAACATCATCCCCACGCTGGTTGAGGTGTTGATCGTTGTGGTGTTGTTATTCATCAACTATGGCTTGTCCTTTGCGCTGACCATTTTCTTATCGGTGGTGTTTTACATCGGCTTCTCGGTTTATGCCACTGAATGGCGAACGCGCTTTGTACGTAAGGCCAATATGGCCGACTCAAAAAGTAATGCCCGGGCCATCGACAGTCTCTTGAATTATGAAACGGTGAAATACTTCACTAACGAGCGCTATGAGGCCGCGCGCTACGACGGTGCTTTGGCGGAGTGGCAGGAGGCCAAGCGCCAAAATCGCCTGAGTCTGTTTGCTCTAAATGGCGGTCAGGCGCTTATTGTTGCGATCGGCACCACGACCATGCTGGCCATCGCCGCGCTTGGTGTGCAGCGAGGCGAATTGACTATCGGTGACTTTGTGCTGCTGAATGCCTTCATGATGCAGATCTTTATCCCCCTGAATTTTCTGGGTTTTGTCTATCGTGAAATCAAAGGCTCGTTAGCGAGTATTGAGGGCTTGTTTGATTTGCTGAAGCAACCTGTGCGCATTGATGATGCGCCTGATGCGCCGGCGTTGCAGGTCGATCAGGGAGCAATTCATTTTGAAATGGTCGACTTTGCCTATCAGCCTGATCGGCAGATACTGAGTCAGATTGATTTGCATATTGCAGCGGGAGAAACCGTGGCTCTGGTTGGCGCGAGCGGTTCCGGCAAGTCGACGATGGTGAAGTTGCTATTTCGTTTTTATGATCCAGTCACCGGGCGCATTCTGATTGATGGCCAGGACATCAAAACAGTGCGCCAAGAATCCTTGCGGGCCGCGCTGGGTATAGTGCCGCAGGATACCGTGTTATTTAACGATACCCTGCGAGAAAATATTCGTTATGGGCGTCCGGAAGCCAGTGATGATGAGGTGTATCAGGCGGCCTGTTTGGCCCATCTCGAAGAATTTATTCAGCAACTTCCCGACGGTATGGACACCCATGTGGGTGAGCGTGGGCTGAAGCTCTCGGGAGGCGAAAAACAACGCGTCGCCATTGCCAGAACGATTTTGAAGAATCCCAAAATTCTGGTCTTCGATGAGGCTACATCGTCACTGGATAGTCGCTCTGAACTGGCGATACTCAGCGCTATAAAGTCCATGTCTTCGGGGCGTACGACACTGGTGATTGCGCACCGATTGTCGACCATCGTCGATGCCGATCGCATTATTGTGATGCATGCCGGGCGTATCGTTGAACAGGGAGCCCATCAGCCATTGCTCGATGCCAAAGGTGCTTACTATGATCTGTGGCAGGCGCAGCAGCATGAAGCTTCAGAGATCACTGCCGAATAGCGCGCCTTACTTGACATTCGAGTCGAGCACGAAGCGCTCAAAGTCTTTATCAACGCCCATTACATGGCGAATAAGCCACTCTCTCAGAAAGGTAGATAAGCTTTGCCTGAGCTTGGTGTCGCTGAGCTCGGGAGCGTGTACCAGTTGATTGATTTCGTCGCGAAAGCGATTGTGCGTTGCCACATGCTGCGCAGGTTGGGGGTAGTCTAAAGCCTGCATGTAGGCCTCTTCGAGCATAAAGTGGTGCTCTGCATTAGCGCCGGAACGGGGCTTACTTAATCGCATCAATAAGCTTGAACAGAATCTGGTGCTGCGTATCCTGCCAGAGTAAATCGCTGGTTTTGTGCATGCTCATCACTACAATGACCTCACGTTTGTGAGACATGATGAGTCTAATGGCGCAAGGCGCTGTGCCACTTGATGCATATCAAGCACAAGGACTATGGCAAACGCAGATTATTCTGGCGAGTGCAAAAAAAAACACGGATCAGGATGACAAATGACGGTGTAGCGACCATATTTGTGGTATGGGATTTATTGAAGTGGAAGTGCTCCCATGACGACAAGCCAGCACAGAGATTACATACGTCACCCAACCTCTATTCCGCTCGAGGTACAGTCTCAAGTTACGCCCGAACAAATGAGTCTGCAGCTTAATAACGTGAGTGTCGGGGGGCTGGCATTTACCTCCCCCATGGAGTTTCACCCCGGTGCTCTAATCAAACTGAAGATACGTGCCGTGAAGCCGGTATTTAAAGTGCATGGCATCGTGCAATGGTGTCGGCGTTTAGGCGACATGTTTGAACTCGGCGTACAGTTTCTGGATCAGGACGATGCCTTTCGTGTGCGCATGGTGGAGCAGGTTTGCCACATAGAGGAATATCGCAAGTATGTGCAAACCAAACAGGGACGCCGACTCAGCAAGAATCAGGCGTCGTTGGAATGGATTCAATTGCACGGCAAAGGCTTTCCCGGCTCCAATTCCAAAAATTAAATCTGCCAGCGATAGGTCTTATGCTGACCCCGGCCTGTTGATTGACCCTTAGGCTAGACGCTTCGGCTGAGTGGTTAGCCCAATAGCAGTGCGTCGTCTTCAACCGCTTCATGATTTTTATGGAACAGGTCGAGTAAGTCCTGCGTACCCAATCCTTTGCGGTCATCGCCTGCCACATCCAGTGCGATGCGCCCCTGATGTAGCATGATCGTGCGATCGCCCACCGCGAGCGCCTGTTTCATGCTGTGCGTTACCATCAGGGCGGTAAGATTCTGTTCTGCCACAATCGATTGGGTCAGCTCTAAAATGAACTGGGCGGTTTTGGGGTCCAGTGCTGCGGTATGTTCATCCAGCAATAAGAGTTTCATGGGTTGCAGGGCGGCCATTAGCAGGCTGACGGCTTGGCGCTGCCCCCCTGATAGCAGCCCGATTTTATCGGTGAGTCTGTTCTCCAGTCCCAGCTGAAGTGTGGCCAGTCGTTCCCGAAATCGTTCGCGATAGGCTTGTTTAGCCGCCTTTCCCAAACCACGTCTTTGGGTGCGAGACATGGCCAGTGCGAGATTTTCTTCAATCGTCAGGTTTTCGCAGGTGCCCATCAGCGGGTCCTGAAATACCCGTGCAATTAAGGGGGCCCGACGGTGTACGGGCCAGGCGGTGATGTCCTCGTCATCCAGCAGAATATGACCTTGCTGGCAGCTCACCTCACCGGCCAGCGCATTGAGTAGTGTGGATTTGCCTGCGCCATTGCTGCCAATGACCGTGACAAACTGGCCCTTTGGAATGTCGATGCTGACACCGCGCAGGGCGCGATTTTCAAGCGGTGTGCCGGCATTGAAGATGACTTCAAGTTGTTCGGCCCTGATCATGCGCGCATCCTCTTCATGCGTTGTTTGAATTGCGGGGCGACAATGGCGAGTGTTACCAGCACCGCGGTAATCAGGTTTAAGTCCTGCGCTTTAAGGCCGAGTACTTCGGCATTCAATGCAAAAGCGACCACCATGCGGTAGAGAATGGAACCCACCAGACAGGCCAAGACCCAAAGCAACAGGGTGCGAATGGGCATAATGGCTTCCCCGCCGATCACTGAGGCCAGACCAATCACTATGACGCCGACACCCATGGTGACATCGGCACTGCCTTGGCTTTGCGCAAAGAGCGCTCCCGCGAGTGCGACGAGCGCGTTGGATAGCGCCATACCCATAAGAATGGCGCGAGAGGTATTGACGCCATTGGCGCGGGCCATGCGGGGGTTGGCTCCGGTCGCGCGCATCGCCAGCCCGGTTTCGCTCTGTAAGAACCACACCAAAGCCCCCGCCACAATCAGGGCCAGTACGCCAAACGCAATGGGGTAGGCGATGTAGTAGGGGATGCCCAGATCATCCAGTGGTGTCATGAGCGTCGATACGCCCAGCAGCGCTTTATTGGGGCCGTCCATAATACGCAGGTTAATGGAATACAGTGCAATCATGGTGAGGATCGAGGCCAGCAAATGTAAGATGTGCAGGCGCACATTCAACCAGGCAGTCACTAACCCGGCCCCGGCCCCAGCCAGACAGGCGCTGAATGTGGCAAGCCACGGATTCACCTCGGCCACAATCATGGTCGCTGCGACGGCCGCTCCCAGCGGGAAGGAGCCGTCGACAGTGAGATCCGGAAAGTCCAGCACTCTAAATGACAGAAACACGCCAAGGGCAACCAGTCCAAAAATAAAGCCGGTTTCCAGCGCGCCGAAAAAAGCAAAGCTATTCATAGCGTCTCATTCATTACCTGATGGATTATTCAACCACCACTTTGGCGCGCTGAATGAGTTCGGGTTTTAGCGTCAGTCCCATGCGTTCGGCCGCACCCGGGTTTACATATAGTTCCGTTTTTTGCACGCCCTGGACTGGGATATCTCCGGGAGCCTTGCCTTGCAATACGGCGACGACCATTTCGCCGGTTTGACGTCCTACATCGTAGTAATTAAAGCCCAGTGCCGCCACGGCACCACGTTTGACGCTATCGGTGTCGGCGGCAAACACGGGGATATCCGCCTGCTGCGCGACCTTGATGACGCCTTCGAGTGCGGAGATCACGGTGTTGTCGGTGGGTAAATAAATGACATCGACTTTGCCCAGCAGCGAGCGTGTCGCCGTTTGAACATCGGCGGACTTAGGCGAAGCAGCCTCGACAACCTCCAGGTTTAAGCCTGGTGCATGTTGTTTGACCAGATTAACCAGTGCGACTGAATTGGCTTCGCCGGGATTGTAGATAACGCCCAGCTTGGCCGCCTTAGGCAGCGCCTCTTTGATGAGCTGTAAATGCTGATCTACCGGCGTGAGATCTGAAACGCCCGTTACTTTGGGGCTTGGCTGGTCCCACGCTTTCACCAGTTTGGCTGATACCGGATCGGTCACGGCGCTGAATACGACGTTGCTGTTGCGCGCCGACGCCACAACGGCTTGCGCTGAGGGGGTGGCGATGGCCACGATTACGTCGGGGTTTTCGCCCGCAAATTTTTTGGCTATTTGCGCCGCTGTCGCCGTCGCACCCTGGGCGCTTTGGTAATTCCAGGTCAGGTTTTCGCCTTCTACCCAGCCGGCTTCCTGCAGTACATCTTTGACACCTTGTCTAACAGAATCCAGCGCCGGGTGTTCCACAATCTGTGTAATAGCCACGTGTTTGTTCGCGGGTGGACTGGCTAACGCCAGGCTTGTCAGGCCTGCGATGAGTAAGGTCAGCATGCAGTGCAAGATTTTAGGCATGGTTCGTATCCCTTGTTCAACAATTAGGTGAGCCCGAAGTCTACTTAAACTTGTTGAGGTGGTCAGCTTTTTTATGGTGATTCTTGCAGCACGATAGCGATCAGGCGCTTGGGGCCGTGTGCCCCATAGGCCAGCGTTTGTTGAATATCGGCGGTTTTTGAGGGGCCCGACACAAACACGATGTTGCTTGGCATGGCATCGCTTTGCCACGAAGCATGCGTCATGCACTGTGCAAGTGATTGATAAGCCGGGCAATTCTCATCGACGATGGCTATGTGCACTGGGGGAACCAATGAAAGGGTGCGTGGCGTATCCTGATCCGGTATCAGCACCAGTGTGCCGGTTTCCAGAATCACACCATTCACCGTCGTGATGCCGGCATCCATCTGCTCAAACAGGGCAGGCTTCAGGGCTTCAAATGGCTGGTCATATTCATGCACGCACAGGTTGGCGTCTTTCAGCGCATTTTTCAGGGGGGTATTCCAAAATGCATTGGCAGTGCTCATCACATGCTGCCAGCGCTCACGCTCGCACAGCTCTTTGAGGGTGTTCGCCAGTTCGCTTTTGCTCGTGATAATGACTTCTGCTCGATTGGCGGATAAAGCCTCTTTGATCTGCATAGGCATGGCGCCACAGGATTGGGGGGCTTCGTTTGTGCTCGCCCGTTCTTCAAGCTGCGCGCGCTCGGGGCCGCTTTGCGCTCTCAGGCGCGCCAGTATGCTGTTGCGACTAGTTGTGCTCATGGTTTTTGTTATTTCGCTGTTTCATCAGTTGGTGCAGGCTGGTTTTGGCTGGGCGCGGAAATGTGCGCTGCTTCCATGCCTTGGGCGTGGGGAATGGCAGCTTTCGGCCAAAACGGGCGATACCCGTGATCAAACGATAGCTGCGCGGGTGCGTGTTCAACCAGCGCCATATCTGCCATAAAACGCCTTCGAATCGGCGGGCATGGGGTGAACTGTGTTGAGCTCGTTGGCGTAAGCGTCGAATCAGCATGGGCAGGTCTATCTTTACCGGGCAGGCTTCTCCGCAGGCACCGTTGAGTGAACAGGCGCTCACTAATGGTGCGTGGGTGGCGAGTCCTTCGAGCTGCGGAACGAGTACTTGGCCGATGGGGCCGGGATAAGTGGTGCCATAAGCATGACCACCAATGCGCGTGTAGACGGGGCAATGATTCATGCAGGCGCCACAGCGAATGCAGGCCAGCGTTTCCTGCATGTCGGCATCTTGTTGTATACGTGAGCGACCGTTATCGAGAATAACGAGGTGAACCTCTTTGGGGCCGTCCTGCTCGTGATCTTTTCTGGGGCCAGAGATGAGATTGAGGTAGGTGGTAATGGCTTGCCCTGTCGCAGATCGGGTGAGTAAGGATAGCAGTGGAGGTAAATCGTTAAGGCTTGGGATGACTTTCTCAAGCCCCATCAGCGCCACATGAACGGGGGGTACCGTAGTGGACATGCGCCCATTGCCCTCGTTCTCGACCAAACATAAGGTGCCGCTCTCTGCCGCGGCAAAGTTCACGCCCGAAATACCCATGTCAGCAAACTGGAATTTGTTACGCAGTACCTGTCGACCAATGCCGATTAGGCCATCGACATCGTCGGGGTCGCGGCTGACATTCAGTTTGTCTTCAAATAGCTGTGCAATCTGTAGGCGGTTTTTGTGTATGGCGGGCATGATAATGTGTGACGGGGTTTCTTGGGCCAGCTGCACAATGTACTCGCCCATGTCAGACTCAATGCATTCGATGTCCTGAGCAATAAGGTGTTCGTTGAGGTGAATCTCCTCTGTGGCCATGGATTTGCCTTTCACCACGCGCTTAACGTCATGTGACTGCGCAATTTGCGTAATAATTCCGCGCGCCTCCGTCGCGTCGGCCGCCCAGTGCACATGAATACCATTACGCTGACAGTTGGCTTCGAGCTGCTCCAGCAGCTCCGGTAATTGTGCGAGTACGTGCCTTCGCAGTGCCGCGCCCTGTTGTCTCAAGCTTTCCCAGTCGGCTACCTCGTTAATGCTTTGCGCGCGCTTGTCGCGCAGAAAATGCATGGCACCTTTAAAGTTTTGCCGCAATTCTGCATCGTTTAGAGCTTGGGTGATGCGTTGCGAAAACTCATTCGTCATACGCCACTCCAAATGCCTGTGCGATGATCGTGGCAATATGAACGCAAGGGTCCTCGCCGGTTTGGTGTTTTAGGTGCGATCCGATATTCATCAGGCAGCCGCAATCGCCACTCACAATGTGTTCTGACTGCAGATTGCTAAGGTGTTGTGCCTTATCGGCAGTCATACAGGCAGAAATTTCTGGAGATTTAACCGCGAAGGTGCCGCCAAATCCGCAGCATTCTTCTGCGTTTTCAGGTTCGCTGACGGTGACTCCGGGTAGGCTTGTCAGGATGTCGCGCCAACGCTGGGCCACCGGTACTTCGCGTAGTGATGAACACGATAAATGTAAGCTGATGTGCTGGTTTGTTGCGCTCTGCTGCAGTTGTTCATAGGGAAGTTTGTCGGCAATAAAGTCGACGAGTTCTACGCAGCGGGCCGCTAAATCCTGCGCGGCTTGCGCCAAGGGCGTGTCAGCCATGAGTTGTGCATAGTGGTGTTTGATCATGCCCGCGCAGGATGCACTGGGTACCACCACGGGTAGCGGCTCTTGGCTAAATGCCTTGATTACGTTTTTCGCCACATCGAAGGCGGCTTCGCGATACCCTGAATTATAGGGGGGTTGGCCGCAACAGGTCTGCTCTAGAGGGAATTCAACCTGATAGCCGCACAGTTCAAGCAGGGCCAGCGCGTCCATGCCAACCTTTGGGTACAGTTGATCGATCAGGCAAGTGCCGAACAGATACACACGTTGGTCATGCATGGTAGGGCTCGATGAGAGTGATGGCGCTAGTTTGCGGTAGCTCCGGGGAGTTTGTTGATATCGATGGATTCGACATCGTGCCAATCGCTGTTGCTGGCGGTTTCAAAGCCATTGGCGACAAAGATGTCGGCGAGAAGATTGCGACCCTCTTCTGTTCGGTCCATATTAATTAACGCGCGCTGCAGGCGATTAATCGTAAAGAACGAAACGCGAGGGTGCGCGGCAAAAGCGTAAGGCGTAAAGCCGGGAGAGGACCATAGTATTTTTACCTTTTGCTGGGTGCTCAGATCTTGTCCTTTAAGATCTTCATCGCGCGTCGCAATGGCGGCTACCTCCTGTTTTAACAGGGCTTTGAAGGTCAAATCGGCCGAGGCATAAAACTTGGGTTGGTAGTCTATCCCGATGCGTCGCAGGCTTTCTCTGGGCACAATACTGCCGCCGAAACTAAGCGGGTCCGGGTAGCCAATCGTTGCCGCTTTCAACTCGTTGATATCAGTTGATGAACTGTCCTGACGGACGACGATCAGGCCCTTGATGGGTTGTGCCCTGCGCTTGGCGAAGGCGTTGTATTTGGGGTGTTGTTTGAAAGCGACAAATTGCATCGGGTCAAGGTAGGCCAGGTCGAATTCGCCTTTATTCATGGCAAGTTCAAAGGCCAGGCGCTCTTTTGGAATCACCAGCTTCAAATCTACACCACTACGCTGGCTTAATTCTTTGATGACAGCCTGCCACGCTTGCTCACGCGTTGGCGCCTGTTCCCCGGCGCGGACCATAATATGCTGGCGCTTGTTTTTAATCGCATCAAACTTGGTTGCTTCAGGGTTGGGTACCTCTTCATACGGTATATAGGGTGAGGGGTGTGAGGGAGAAATAGCAAGCGTCAGTGTTTGTGCTTGTGCCGAAACGCTAAAAACGAACAGTAGTAGCGAGGCAAAGGCGGCGGCAGTGGAAATGCGCGTTTTCAAAATCTGAGCTCTCCGGTGTGAAGCGTTATGAGGCCCCTAATATAGAGGTGACGCGATCAAGTTTAAAGTCGCACCGGGCGGGTTAAGTATTGATTGAGACACAATAGGCTTTCTGGTATTCTGGCGCCCCATCTTGAGATGAGAATCTCCCCCCTTTTTTATTCAGTAACATAGCCGCTACACAATCGCATCTGCTCCGTTTGTGAAGGGTGTTTTGTTGGCGCAATTGACGGGAATTACATGACGCGTTTTATCTTCGTGACCGGTGGTGTTGTATCTTCGTTGGGCAAGGGAATCGCATCCGCCTCGTTGGCGGCCATTCTCGAGGCGAGAGGCCTCAAGGTGACCATGCTCAAACTGGATCCTTACATCAATGTGGACCCGGGTACCATGAGTCCGTTTCAGCACGGTGAGGTATTTGTCACCGAAGATGGTGCCGAAACCGATCTCGATTTGGGGCATTACGAACGTTTTATTCGCACCACCATGTCAAAGCGTAACAACTTTACCAGTGGTCGGGTGTACGAAGATGTCATTCGCAAGGAACGACGCGGCGACTACCTGGGTGGTACCGTTCAGGTCATTCCGCACATTACAGATGAAATCAAACGCCGTATCGTGGCGGGAGCGAGCGGTTTTGATGTGGCCTTGGTAGAGATTGGCGGTACGGTGGGGGATATTGAATCCCAACCTTTCCTTGAGGCAGTACGTCAGCTGAAGATTGAAGTGGGATCTCAGCGTGCCATGTTTATGCACCTGACTCTGGTGCCTTATATCGCTACCGCAGGCGAGACTAAAACCAAGCCCACGCAGCACTCGGTAAAAGAATTACGCTCTATTGGTATTCAGCCCGATATTCTGGTTTGTCGCTCCGATCATGAAATAGACGCCTCGTCGCGCCGCAAAATTGCGTTGTTCACCAACGTGGAAGAGCGCGCTGTTGTGCCGTTGCAGGACGCCAGCAGCATTTATAAGATTCCGCGCATGCTGCACGAACAGAAGCTTGATGAGCTGATTGTCGAACGTTTTGGTTTGCAGTGTGAACAGGCAGATTTGTCAGAATGGGATGCAGTTGTCGAAGCAGAGGCCAACCCTGAACGCGAAGTCACCATTGCCATGGTGGGTAAGTATATGGAGTTGCTGGATGCCTATAAGTCCCTGATTGAGGCCATTAAGCATGCCGGTATTCGTTCGCGTATTAAAGTGAATCTCAAGTACATTGATTCAGAGCGCATTATCGATGAGGGCACGGATCTGCTGCACGGTGTTGACGGTATTCTCGTACCGGGTGGTTTCGGTAACCGCGGTGTAGAAGGCAAAATCGCAACGGTGCGTTTCGCGCGTGAAAACAAAGTGCCTTATCTGGGTATCTGTTTGGGGATGCAGGTAGCCGTGATTGAGTTTGCACGACATGTTGCCGGTCTCGAGGATGCCCACAGTACAGAATTCAAACCCGATTGCGCGAACCCCGTCGTCGGCTTGATTACCGAATGGAAGGATGCCACCGGCAGTGTTGAGCAGCGCACTGACAATTCTGATTTAGGTGGAACCATGCGTCTCGGTGGTCAGGAGTGTCGATTGAGCGAAGGCTCGACCGCGCGTCAATGCTATGGCAAGGACGTGATCGTAGAGCGCCATCGTCATCGCTACGAAGTAAACAACAACTTGCTACCCAAGTTGAAAGATGCAGGGCTCGTGGTGTCGGGCATGTCGATCGATAATGCCCTGGTAGAAGTAGTTGAAGCGCCGGATCATCCCTGGTTCGTAGCCTGTCAGTTCCACCCCGAGTTTACGTCTACGCCGCGCGATGGCCATGGTCTTTTTGAAGGCTTTGTGAAAGCGGCAGATCGTCAGCACCAGCAGACCAAATAACGGTAAATTTCATGACGCAGAAAGTCATTCAGCTGAACGAGATCTCGATTTCCAATCAGCATCCATTTGTATTGTTTGGTGGCATGAATGTGTTGGAATCGCGCGATTTGGCAATGCAGGTTGCGGAGCATTACGTCAAAGTGTGCGCGGAACTCGACATACCCTACGTGTTTAAAGCCTCGTTTGATAAGGCAAATCGTTCGTCAATAAATTCTTTTCGTGGCCCGGGAATGGAGGAAGGTCTACGTATTTTTGAAGAGATCAAGCGTACCTTTAATGTGCCGGTCATTACCGACGTACACGAGCCTCATCAAGCTGCACCTGTCGCCGAAGTCTGCGACATTATCCAGTTACCCGCATTTTTGTCGCGACAAACCGATTTAGTGGTCGCGATGGCGAAAACCAAGGCCATCATCAATATCAAAAAGGCACAGTTTCTGGCGCCCCAGGAGATGCAGCATATTCTGGCCAAGTGTATTGAAGCAGGGAATGATCAACTGATTCTGTGTGAGCGTGGATCCAGCTTTGGTTACAACAATCTGGTGGTCGACATGCTGGGCTTTGGCGTGATGAAGCGCACGGGGTATCCGGTGTTTTTTGATGTGACGCATTCTTTACAGCAACCGGGCGGTCGCGCTGATTCGGCCGGTGGTCGTCGCGAACAGGTGACAGACCTCGCGCTGGCGGGTATGTCCCAAGGCCTGGCAGGTTTATTTCTCGAAGCACATCCGGATCCTGATCAGGCGAAATGTGATGGGCCCTGCGCCCTGCGCCTAAGCCAGCTCAAACCCTTTTTGGAGCGCGTTAAGGCCATCGATAACCTGGTTAAACAGTTTCCGCCGCTGGACACCGAATAGTTCGCGGCAGCAGTCAATTGGAGATGAAAATCATGACAAACATTGCGGATATCAAAGCGCGCGAAGTGCTGGACTCCCGTGGTAACCCCACCGTAGAAGCCGATGTGATTTTGGAAAACGGAATGATGGGTACGGCTTGTGCTCCTTCCGGCGCATCGACTGGCTCGCGCGAAGCGCTTGAGCTGCGAGATGGTGATAAGGCCCGTTACCTGGGTAAAGGCGTGCTTAAGGCAGTGGCGGGCATCAATACCGAAATCAAACCCGCTCTGGTCGGTAAAGATGTAACGGATCAGCGCGCGCTGGATCAGATTATGCTCGATCTCGATGGTACCGAGAACAAATCCAAACTGGGGGCCAATGCGATTCTGGCGGTTTCCCTTGCAGCGGCCAAGGCGGCTGCACAAGCAAAAGGTGTGGAGCTATACGAGCACATCGCCGATATCAACGGTACATCAGGCCAGTTCTCAATGCCTGTTCCCATGATGAATATTCTGAATGGCGGTGAGCACGCCGATAACAATGTCGATATTCAGGAATTTATGGTGCAGCCGGTGTCAGTGCCTAGTTTTGCTGAGGCGTTGCGTGCGGGTGCAGAAATCTTTCATGCCCTGAAAAAGGTACTGAAAAGCAAAGGTCTTAATACGGCTGTGGGCGATGAAGGCGGCTTCGCGCCTAACCTGGCTTCGAATGCAGATGCTCTGGCAGTTATTAAGCAAGCCATTGCTGATGCCGGTTATGAGCTGGACAAGGATATTACCCTGGCCCTCGATTGTGCATCATCTGAATTCTACAAAGATGGTCAGTACGTATTAAGTGGTGAAGGTAAGACTTTCTCTGCCGAAGGTTTCAGTGATTATCTGGCTGAACTCTGCGAGCAATATCCCATTGTGTCGATTGAAGATGGTCAGGATGAATCTGACTGGGATGGCTGGAAGTATCAGACGCAAAAACTTGGCGATAAAGTGCAGCTGGTTGGCGACGATTTATTTGTTACCAATACACGCATTCTTTCAGAGGGTATTGAAAAGGGTATCGCTAACTCGATCCTGATCAAGTTCAATCAGATTGGCAGCCTGTCAGAAACGCTTGATGCCATCAAAATGGCGAAAGATGCCGGTTATACTGCCGTCATTTCACATCGCTCTGGTGAAACGGAAGATACCACTATCGCTGATCTGGCAGTAGGCACTTGTGCCGGCCAGATTAAAACCGGTTCGCTCTGCCGCTCCGATCGTGTTGCGAAATACAACCGCCTGTTGCGTATTGAAGAGCAACTCGGTGAGCGCGCACCTTATCGGGGTCGTACCGAAATTAAAGGTCAGTAAGTCGTCTCAAGCAGGCCAGCGGGCGAAGCATCTCGTCATCTGGCCTGGTGAGTTGTTGTTGAGTGATGCACTAAGGCATCACTCCCGTTTTCCCTTCATTCTCTTCGCGCATTTTCTGAATCTGGGCTAGAGTAAAAAGATTCCCTTGATTAATCGCATTTGCCCTGCCGGATAATGAGGCTTTATATCCCATGAAGTATTTGTGGAGTTTTATGCTGTTCCTGATATTGGCCTTGCAGTATCGTTTGTGGGTCGGTGATGGCAGCTTCACAGAGGTATGGCGCCTGCAAGCAAGCGTTGACGCGCAGCGTTTGCAGAATGAGCAGTTACATTCTCGTAATCGACAGCTAGATGCCGAGGTGCTTGACCTTAAAAACGGCGTTCAGGCGATAGAAGAGCGCGCGCGTTCAGAACTGGGTATGATAGGCCCTAATGAAACTTTCTTTATGATGGTGGGCAGCCATCAATAACTCCAATGAATCAAATGCACACACCTCAGCACTGGGTGGTGATTCCCGCAGCGGGCATCGGCTCGCGAATGCAGGCAGATAAGCCCAAGCAATACCTTACTCTTGGCGACAAGACGATATTGGAGCACACGCTTCAACGTTTTTTGGATCATTCTGACTTTGCCGGTGTGGTTGTCGCGCTGTCTGAGCATGATGTCTATTGGCATGGCTTGGGGATTCAACATGAACGACTTCATACTTGTATTGGCGGTGCAGAGCGTTCTGATACCGTTAGCGCAGCTTTGCAGTATTTGTCGTCAAAAGCTAACGCCAATGACTGGGTATGGGTGCACGATGCTGCGCGACCGTTAGTGACCACTAGCGATATTGATGCTCTGCAGGAGGCTATTGAAGCATGCTCAGAAGGGGCCTTGTTGGCATTGCCGGTTGTCGATACTTTAAAGCGCAGTAATGCTGAAGGCAGGTCTGAAGCGACTGTTGATCGCCGTAATTTTTGGCGAGCGCAAACACCTCAGGTTTTCCGTTATGCTTCTTTGTGCGCTGCCTTAAGCTCAGCCAGCCAAAACGGTTTACTGGTGACCGATGAAGCCTCGGCAATAGAGGCTTCAGGTGGGCGGCCTTGTCTGGTCGAGGGAAGTGAAAGAAACATAAAAATTACCCGGCCAGACGATCTGGTGCTAGCCGATCTATATTTGAAACAAGAGAATTCAGCATGAGTCAATTTCGGATAGGGCAGGGCTTTGATGTGCATGCCTTTGGTGAGGGTAGTTTCGTTACGCTTGGTGGTGTGCGCATACCCTATGAACAGGGCTTGGTCGCGCATTCCGACGGGGATGTCTTGTTGCATGCTATTTGTGATGCCCTGTTAGGGGCGTTAGCTCTGGGGGATATTGGTCAGCACTTTCCCGATACTGAAGAGCGTTGGCGTGGGGCGGATAGCGCTGCGCTTCTCGGAGCGGTTTATCAAAAAGTGCTGAATGCGGGTTGGTGTTTAGGCAACCTCGACGCAACCATCATTGCTCAGGCGCCAAAAATGTCGCCCCATATTGTGGCGATGCAGTCGTGTATTGCTGAGGTCTTGCAGGTTGCCGTGAATCAAATTGGCATTAAAGCAACGACGACAGAAAAACTTGGGTTTACCGGTCGCAAAGAAGGTATTGCCTGTCAGGCCTCGGTATTGCTGGAGCGTCTGCAGAGTGACTAATTATTCGCTGGATTTTCCGCGTGCGTTTTCGAATGAAAGGCCAGGTGGGGTCATAAAGCGGCACCCCGAAGATTTTGTGGTTGAAGAGTTGATGCCGGCCAGTTTTTCGGGAGAAGGCGAGCATGACTATCTTTGGATAGAGAAAACGGGGCAGAATACGGATTACGTCGCCCGGCAATTGGCGAGATACGCCGGTGTGCGCGAGATGGATGTTGGGTTCTCGGGCTTAAAAGACCGACATGCGGTGACGCGGCAGTGGTTTAGCGTATATCGAAGAGGCGCATCATCGATTCATTGGGGTGAGCTCTCCCTCGAAGGCGTTACCTTACTTGAGCAGACGCGTCATCAAAGTAAGTTGCGGCGCGGGCAGCATGACGGCAATCGCTTTCAAATAAAGGTGAGGGATATTGGGTATTGGGACGAGTCCCAAGAAAACATATTGAAAAATCTTGGCGATATTGGTTTTCCCAATTACTTTGGAAGGCAACGTTTTGGCAGAGATGGCGAAAACCTTGTTCGAGGTGCGCGCTTCTTCGCTGGTGAAATAAAAGCTTCGCGTAGCCAAAGAGGTTACTATCTTTCTGCTGCGCGGGCGTATCTCTTCAACTGCTGTCTGGCTCGATGTTTAAAGGATGGGTCATGGTCGCAGGCTGAAGCCGCCGGGCCTCTTTTTGGTGATCCACAAGATGGTGTAGCAGCCATCAATAGTGATGAAGAAAGTATCCTGCAGCAATATCCTGAATTGGCATGTGGTATTCACAAGAATCGAATGAAACTGGAGAGGCGAGCTTACTGTGTGCGGCCGTGTAGCTTTGAGGCTGAACGGGATGGCGACGTGCTCACGCTGGTGTTTGAATTGCCTGCCGGTGCTTTTGCAACCACCTTACTTGAAGAGCTGGTTGCGTATACGGATGAGTCGGGTCGAGGAGCCGAATAAATGATGCGCATTCTGGTTTCGAATGACGATGGTGTCAATGCCGAAGGGATTAACGCCTTGGCTGAGGTGCTTGCGGAGGTGGCTGATGTGAGAGTGGTTGCACCTGATCGGGATCACAGTGGTGCGAGTGGTTCACTGACATTGTCGAGGCCTTTGCAGGTGAGTCGGTTGCGCAACGGATATTACTGCGTAGACGGTACTCCGGCAGATAGTGTACATATTGGAGTGACGGCGCTGTTTGATGAAGAATTTGACCGAGTGGTTTCTGGCATTAATAGTCATGAGAACCTTGGCGATGATGTGCTTTATTCCGGAACTGTTGCAGCGGCCATAGAGGGGCGATTTTTAAAACTGCCTGCCATTGCTGTTTCTCTGGTGAATCGCGATAATCACCACTACGAAACGGCGGCGCAAGTGGTGAGAGAATTGCTTTTGCGTCAGTCGATTCTCAATGTACCTCCCCGTACTGTATTGAATGTTAATGTTCCCGATGTTCCCTATGAACAGCTGAAGGGTATTAAAGTGACTCGCTTGGGTCATCGCGCCAAAGGTATGCCGCCACAGGCGATGGCTGATCCGAGAGGGCGGCAACGTTTCTGGATATCCGTTGCTGGCGAGGGGGATGATGCGGGTCCGGGTACTGACTTTCATGCGGTAGCACAGGGTTATGTTTCAATTACGCCCTTGCAGGTGGATATGACGCGTCACGGTGCATTGAGCGAACTCGAATTATGGTTAGAGGGTAAGCAGTAGGTGGTGGAGTCAGTCAATCTGGCAGGGATAGGTATGACCTCGCGGCGCACACGCATGCGACTCATACAGCGTTTGCGTGACGAAGGAATCAGCGACGAGGCGGTGTTGTCGGTCATGGCGGATACGCCGCGACACATCTTTTTGGATGAGGCTCTGTCGCATCGAGCTTATGAAGATACTGCCCTTCCCATTGGTTACAACCAAACAATTTCCCAGCCTTACATCGTCGCACGAATGACTGAGCTATTAATGATGGGGGCGCCGCGACGCGTGCTGGAGTTGGGTACCGGGTCTGGATATCAGTCTGCCGTACTCGCTCCGCTAGTCACTGAGCTCTTTACCGTAGAGCGTATTGCTCCTCTTTTGGATAAGGCGAAACAGCGTTTGGCGCATCTTGGTTATCGCAATGTTTATGCTCGCCATGCTGATGGCGGCATTGGTTGGCCTGAGCGGGCGCCGTTTGACGCCATTATTGTTACGGCGGCCCCTAACGAATTGCCGGGCGAGTTGCTGCGTCAACTTAAAGACGGTGGGCGGATGATCGTGCCTCTCGGAGAAAGAAAGCAGCACCTAACTGTGGTCACACGTCGTGGTGATCGTTTTGAACATGAAACCATAGAACCCGTGTTATTTGTGCCTTTTCTGCCCGGGACCGTACGCTAAACAGGAGAACTGCTTTGAAGCCGGAGGTTTGGCTGTTCCTTA
>JAWWBW010000002.1:0-35496 GCA_033720775.1 Oleiphilaceae bacterium
GTAATGCAAAGTTAGAGCGCGTCTCCATAACCCGATTCGACGCTGCAAGGTAAAAGGTCGTAAGCCATGAAGATCCGCTTTTCGGAGCTGGCCAAGCTCCCCCGTATCGACAAAGTCATTATTCACTCGCTGGATCAGGCGCTGTATTGCATCGCTATTGAGCACGAGGGCGATTCGCTGCATCTCGTGGAAGATGACGGCACGCTGTTCAAACGCCACAATCTGATGTTGATACGTGAATTACTCTCCCCCTTACACATCGAACTGCTCGTGCTGCGGCAACAAAGCGCCTATGATGAGATGGTCGGCCAGCCCCTGCGCGAACAAGACAACACCATGGAGATTGTGTTGGGCCGCGAACTGTACCCACCTTTACGCACACTAAATTGAGGCCGCATGCCAGCCACGCATCTGTCGGTGCTGCAAGTACTGCAGCACCTGATCGAACAAAACCAGCTCCACCGGGCGCTGTATCTGGGCGAACACGCCCCACCCCTTGCCGTGACTAACTTCACGCTGCTGCCCCACACTCTGGGCAAACCCGATGCACGTACCGAATTTACGCCACACATTGCAGCCCTGCCTGAGTGTGACCTGATCATCGTTGGCGATGTCATGGACAAACTCGACCATACCCAAGGTCTGCATTTGCTGGCCGGTTTACGCAATCATCTGCAAGGGCGTATTTGTTTGTTGGCCCCGCACCCTTCCAAGTGGTCGTTTACAGATTTGATCGGACTCGGCTTCAAGCGTTTGGCCGAATGCACAAAAGACGGGCATCAGGTGATGGTCTACAGCTATGCCATTAGCGATTACAACTTCACGCGTGAATGGAACAACGCCCGCTTTTGGGCCAACCCTGAAATGTTCGGCAAATACTGGTGGTAACGCCCACGCTTGGCCCGCCCTAACGGCTTGGCTATAGTGAAAGAATACTCACTGTTTCGAGAGGTGCTCTGTGGCCGTATTTTTTGTTCACGACCCTGCCAAAGGGATTGTCACACCGCTCGACAAACGCTATTTCCAGCGTGATATCCCTCCTACTTCGGCACTCACTGCCGCGGCACCGGCGCATCGCAAGGTCAGTAACGAGGATGCAACAGACACCTACACCTCGCTGGGCAGCAAACACCGTGCTGCCAAACAGGCCTATGCCCAAACCCTGCGCCAATCACCGCTCAAGCTGGGTAAAGTGCGTGATGTGATGAGCAGCCCCGTCATCACCGTGAGTAGTGAGGAGCACCTGTCTGACGCCTGGGCGTTAATGCAGCGGCATGAAATACGGCATCTGGCCATTATCGACCCGCACGGCCATCTATGTGGCATGCTCTCGGAACAGGTACTGCTACCTGACTTAATGACGAGAACGCTGAACCCGGAAGCAGACGAAGCAAACAACCCGCAACTCAAGACCTATTGCCAATACCGCCTTCTATCCACCAGCCCCGACACTGAACTCGTGGAGCTGGCCGAAGCCATGCTCGAACAGGGTCTGGACGGTATGCCGGTTACCGAACAGGGCAAACTCGTTGGCATGGTAACAGACTCCGATATCCTCAAAGTGATTCTCAAATCACGCCCGGTTGATTTGCAGGCCTAACGAGCCGTGCCGGCAACGCCCATCATTTTTTGGATTGCATCTGCTGCCACAAGGCCAAACCCTGCTGTAAGGCTTTTTCGGTAAAGCCTTCGGATACCAGTGCACCAACAATCTTGGCCAATCGGCCTCTTAAGGTACCGTTGTTACAACTGGATTTGTGCGACACCGTTAAAAACAGGCCTTCGCTACTGATGGGTGGACTAAGCGGGTTTACTTCATCGCTCATGCCCCATTGCGCGGTATATGCCTTGGCAGGGTTCAGTTCATAGAGCAGATAATCCACCCGTCCCAGATCCAGCATCGAAAATGCCTGCTGCAAATTGGCCACCGTGCTGATCTGTAAATTGTCCTGCGCGAACGCGTCGAAGGACTGTCCAAAACTGTTATTGATCACCGTCACCCCCACCTGATCAATTAGATCTTCACGGCGCGTATAGGGTTTGCTGTGATTGCTACGTACCCAGACCACACTGGTGGTTTGCAAAAATGCGGGGTACACGTAGTCCATCCATTGCTGCCGGGGAATCGTGATAAACGCGCCAGCCAGCAAATCGATGCGACCACTGCGCACTTCTTGCTGGGCGCGGGACCATGGGCCGGTGTGCTGTAAATCGATCTCGACACCTAGACGTTTGGCAATCTCGTCAAAAATAATGGTATTGGCCCCCAGCAAACGCTTGGAGCTATCGCTTTCGCGCCATAGATATGGCGGATATTCGGCATTCCCTGTCGCACTCAGTTTACTGCACAGCAAGGTGTCACTGATGGCGATCACGGGCACCAGCCACAAAGCGGCTATTACCCCTATCAATCGGCTGCGCATGGTGTAATACCCTATTCATGATTTGGCTTTCATTAATGTAGTTCATGCAGCGAAAACTGAAAATTTTTTGCTCCGCCGTGTAAACCTATTTTGGTATCGCGCGTTTTAGGGAGTATCAGCTGCACAACTCAGGGCCCAGGTTGTGTCGCATGATGGATTTTGCGACGCCACAAAAGTGGCACAAACCCTACCTGAACATGAATGAACAGGAGAAAACGATGCATACTAATCGCCTGCTCGAAGCCACCGGCATCAAGGCCGCGCTTCACCTGATGTTAGTCGTTGCCATGCTACTCGGTTTGAGTGCCTGCGGCAGCAGTAGTCTGGGCACCGATACCAGCTCCAGCGGTGAGCTGGAACTGGCCATCACCGACGCCGAAGAAGACTTTTTGAGTTATGAAATTGCGCTCACCGGCGTGACCCTGGAACGCCGCAATGGCACACGCGTTGAAGTGTTGCCGGTTACCACCCAAATCGACTTTGTACAGTATCAGGAGTTATCGGAACTGTTTGCCGTGCTTTCGGTACCTGCCGGTATTTATGAACGCATTCTGCTACAACTTGACTACAGCAATGCCGACATCGTGATTCAAAACGAATCTGGCGAAAGCTTTGCGGCAACCGCCATTGATGTGGAAGGCAATGCCGTGACGACGCTCGAAGTCGAGCTGCAATTGGGCGATGGCGAGTTTATCCATATCACACCGGGTAAGACCGCAGCGCTGACACTGGATCTTGATCTGGCCGCCTCGAACACCATTGAATCCTACGAGCCCGCCATTGTGCGTGTCGAGCCCTTTATGCTGGGTACGGCCTTTCTCGACACCGATCGGGAGCACCGCGTGCGTGGTCTGCTGCGTGCCGTATCAGAGAGCGACAGCGAGTTCACCTTGGCCATTCGCCCCATGCGCCTGCGTCAGGGTGAATTTGGTACCTTTACCATCGACACCAACAGTCAAACACGCTTTGACATCGATGGCGTAGAGTATGAGGGCGAAGCCGGGCTGCGCGTGCTTGCCAGTCTGGAAACCGGTACCCCCGTGGTTACCTATGGCAGCCCCTCTGAAGAGGCCGAGAGCCGCTATCTGGCCACACAGGTACACGCTGGCAGCAGTGTCGCCTGGTCTGAAGAAGACGTGCTGAAGGGCACCATTACAGCCCGCGAAGGCAATAACATCACCCTGCGTGGCGGCGTATTGGAACTGGCCGATGGCAGCGCGCATTTCCGCCAAACCGTGACGCTCACCGTTGACGACACCACCTCGGTCACTGGATATCGTCTGGGCGATGCCGACATCAGCCAGCTCTCCATCGGTCAGCAAATTATTGCTCTGGGCGATTACGATATGGACAACGCACACTTTGACGCCAGTGGTGAACACGTGCGTATGAAGGTGAATCGCATCGTTGGACAAGTCGCTCAGGCCCTGCCCTTACAACTCGACCTGAGCCATATCAATCGCCGTCCGATCGATATCTTTGATTTCACTGGCACCGGTATTGATACCTTGAGCGATGCCGACCCAGACCAGTACGAAATCAATACCGGCACGCTCGACACCAGCAACATCGAGCAAGGTGAATTTGTACAGGTACGCGGCTACCCTACCGCTTTTGGCACTGCACCTATGGACTTTGATGCACTGAGCATTATCGATCCGGATTTCAGCAGCCACGCTGCCAAACTACATAGCTTCTGGAGCGGCGACAGCGAGGGGAATGTGCTGGTGAGTCAGGGTAGCTTGCAGCTCTCTGCCGAAACCGCAAGAATGAAGCTCCATTTACGCGGCATCCCCGGCTCACTCGCTCTGGATCTGCAGGTGAATACCATTAGCAACGATGGCGAACAAGGCCGCTTTGCTATCCTGGCGCGAGGTAATGGCATCCATATATATCGTGACTTTGCCAGCTTCACGGCCGCACTCGACACCCTGTTACAGGCCGGCCGCGAAGTACTGCACTTGACCGCAGCGGGCAGCTACGACGAAGGTAACACCAGTCTGAGCGCCAAGGTGGTCACGGTACGAATGGGTGAAGCAGAATAAGCGCATGACGCACAACACGAACCTGAGCGGACCACATGGTCCGCTCGTTACGCAAATAGAGACAGGATTGTGCAGGACATCGAGCGTTTTCTGCAAAGCATTGAAGGCAGGGCCTTTCGCATGGCGCAACTGGCGACACGCAACGAAGCCGATGCACTCGATCTGGTGCAAGAAGCCATGATCAAGCTGGTTAGGCACTACGCCGAAAAGCCTGCTGCAGAATGGCGCGCCCTGTTTCTGAAAATACTCGAGAATGGCATTCTCGACTGGCATCGTAAAGAGAAGCTGAAACGCAGAATTTTTTTCTGGCGACAGGATGATCGGGACGCGCCAGAATCGGAACACAACGAGCAAACACCACAGGAACTGGACGTGGCTGCGGACCCGGCAGACGCGCTGTGGTCTGAGCAAATGGGCGAACACCTGCTGCAATGCATCGAGGCCTTGCCTCTGCAACAACAGCAATGTTTTCTGCTCCGCAGCTGGGAAGGACTCTCGGTCAACGAAACCGCCGAGGTCATGGGTATTCACCCGAACAGCGTGAAAACCCATTACTTCAGGGCCAACGAAAAGTTACGACAGGCCATCGCGCACATGGAGCAACATGCCACTGAGTCGGATTTGAACGAGGCAACATCATGACACACAAAAAGCAGGACCAAACCCAAACGCTCACCTCACGAGCGCTGGATCAGAGTGTCGAAGGCCTGCCCAGTGAGACTCGACAGGCACTGAATCAGGCGCGTCAACGCGCCATGGCCGCGAGACAGCGACAATGGACCTTCCATCCCCTGCTCGCCATGGCCTGTAGCCTTGCGCTGGTGGGTTTGCTCTGGGTAAATTTGACGGGCGATGAAACTGCAACACCGGCCGATCTGGCCCTGAACGATTCCCTTGATGCGGTGGACACCTTCACCTATCTCACGGTACTCGACGACACCGAACACGAAATTGTAGAGGAGCTGGAGTTTGCGATTTGGTTATCTCAAGAGCTGGAAACAGGAGGCGCTGATGATTTGTCTGAGCGCAGCTAGTGTGCTGACCAGCGGTACAAGCCTCGCCGAAGACAATCCGCTTCTCGATATGGAGTTCTTTCTGTTTTTGTCCCAAAGCGAACAACAGGGCGAACAGCTCACCACACCGCTCGATCTGGACGACTGGGAGCCCGAAGACAGCAAAGATGATGCACCGGTAATAGAGGAGGAAGCCCCATGAAAATCTGGCTTTCTTTCGCCATCGTGCTGCTGATCAGCAGCCCCTTTGCCTGGGCCACCGAGTGGCAGGAGCTCGACGCGCCAAGTCGACAGCTGCTAGCCCCCTTTGAGCAGCAATGGCACGCTCTCGATGCCGACAAACGACAAGCACTTGCCGAAGGTGCCAAGCGTTGGCAGTCGATGCAACCGGAGCAACAACAACAGGCCAAGCAGCGCTTTCAGCAATGGCGACAACTCAGCCCGCAACAACGCACACAGTTGCTGCACAAAATGCGCATGTATCGCCAGTTAACACCTGAGCGCAAGCTGCAATTACGCCGCAATATGCAGCGGTTTAAAGCCTTGAGTCCGGCGCAACGCCAACAGTTGCGCCAGAAATTCCGCCAGTTAACACCGGCACAAAAAGCCAAATTGCGCCGGCATCTGAGACGCAAATAGGCGCACTATTGAAGTCCATCTCCGTCTTTTGGCGTTACCACCACCTCAATGGTGTCACGATCCAGATTGGTAAAACGGATGAAGTAGTGCCTATGGGTGGCCACAAAGGTGTTGTGGTTAATCCATTCTTTAAAATATATCGGCCCCACATTTCTTCTAGAGTGCTTCGTCCAAGGTAAGGTCAAAGGCAGGTCCAACAATGCCAGTACCTGTTTATGCTCCACCTTCACTACTTTTACGATTTGTTCGCACGGCCAAACGAAAAACCTGTGGCCCCAAATACCACTCACAATATAAAAATGATCATGGCTGAATTTCGGTTTGGCAATCATGAAACCTAGATGCTTAGCATTGCATCCATTTACCGTAAGTGTTGAATTCTCAGGAAGTGCATAGCGATCGCTGAAATGTCTTTTAGCCAGTCGAATAGTTGGCGGATCAAAATCCTTAGCCGATGGTAACTGAACGATTTTGTTCGTCGCTTCTGCGCGCAGGTATTGCTCGGGGGCCGCATCAAAGAACATTAGGCTTGAGCACCCCTGCATGAAGTACAGAGGAATTAACAATAAGTGGAATGGTTTGATCATGAAGGTCCCTTTCTTGGTTTTACACTTGGTTCTGCGTCAAAACAACGCGGCCAATCCATTTGGCACTGACAAGTTCATTACTCACACTAAACCAATTGTATTGGGTTGTCACCGATAGGTTACGACTGGGAAACATCTGTTTTGAAGCGAGCAACCTGAAATCAAGCTGTGAATAGAAAAACGTACACAGCCAACATGGCACCAATACCCAATAACGCCGCACCCAGTTGCACCAGCCCGTCACGCTCCAACAGACCGAGGCCCATCAACACAACCACCAGCGCTGGCCCGAGATTGGTGAGCGGCAGGGGTAATGTAATCACTGCACCTAACAGCGCAATCACAAAGCCATTGATACGGTCCACAATGGGCGCTTCGGTAAAATGCCAGCGCGGTCGCACATAGCGTTCTATCTTTCTGACGCGGGGTTCAAAGGCTAACAGCGCTTTACGCACGCTACTTTGCGGCAGGGCTCTATCCATAATTGCTTTGGGCAACCAGACCCGACGCAGACCAAAGGCCATCTGTAAGCCAAGACTCACAATAAGCAGGCCCGCCACTAACGACACGAAAGGCACAATATTGAAGATGGCGAGCAACACCAACAACATACCAAAGGTGCGGTCGCCCAGGCGCTCGGTCATGCTACGCAAGGTGAGTGTAGGTTGCAGGCATTGCTCCGCAAGCTCAAGCAGCACATCTGATGTGCGCGAGCGCTTCGCTGCGGGCACGGCAAACAGGGGTGTTTGCGCGGCGTGCGGGTCGTTTTGCTGGCTAGTCATTGCAGGCTACAAATTGTTGGTAAAGCTACGCGCCACGGCAACGAAAGTAATCTTTGGTATGGGCATGTACAAGGTCACTGGCCAATAGTTCCTGCTCGCTCCACCAACGGTGCTCGGTGTGTTGATCGTCCAGTACCAGCTCATGTTCATCACCGAGTTTGAGTTCATAGGCAAGCACCACATAGTGGGTACTCACTCCCTCCGCTTCCATCGCGTTATCCTGATAAAAGTGCTCGTAATGCCCCAGCGGCTGCGCCTGCGACAAGCTAAATGCCTGCCCTAATTCTGTCTCACACAATCGCTTAAACGCCTCGGTCAGGCGCTCGTTTTTTCGAATACGACCACCCGGCACAAACCAGTAGCCCTGTGCGGGGCGGTTCAAACGTTTGCCGAGCAGCACGGTATGCTGATCGTTACGCACAATTAAATCGATCGACACCAAAGGCGTGGCATCGATCACGGCTACAAACTGCTCGGCGGGCAAGAAGTGCTCTGCCGACATTACAGCGCTCCAAACAGAAGCGGGAACAACACCAGAACGGCGATCAGCTGGGCCAAATACATGAGCAAGGCGCCGCCGCGCCGAGCATTAAAGCGTCGCTGCAACATGCCCACAACATGCAACAAACGCCCCACCGTATAGAGCGCAACCAGCCCGGCCATCAAGTTTATATCGGCACGCAAGAGTGCCATCGCCAGCAACAGCAGGGCCATCCAGACACCATGTTCCACCGCATTGGCATGCGCACGAATCGCCTGATTCATGTCTTTATCACCGCCATCGCCATAGGGAATGCGCAAAGTAATCCGCAAGCGTGATACGTTAAGCGCCAACAGCAAAACAATTAGACCATTCAGCGCAATAAAAGCTGCCCACCATTCCACCATGTTCTGTTACCTCAATATTATGTTCTTGAAGCACGAATGCCCCATCCTCATTGGGAGCTCGGCTTTAGATCAACTATAGTTCTTTAGACTCAATATGATTTTCGCATGCCCATTCTGACGTTATCTGGAGCAGCCCTGTGCAGAACATCCTACTTAAAGTGCCTGCCACCGCGATTGCCTACTATATTGCGGCTTGGGTTGGCATCAACATAACCGTGCTTGAAGGAGGCATACCGGTTTTCTGGCCGGGCAACGCGGTGCTATTTTGCGCCCTGATCACTTCTCCCGGCAGATACTGGCCCTTGCTGTGGGGAGCGACACTGATTGCAGAACTGGCTGCCAATACAACCCATTATTCACTTCTAGCATCGCTGTCTTTTGGCGTAGCCAATACACTGGAAGCCAGTTTGATTGCTTTGGGATGCAATACTCTACTCGCTCGACAGAACAAGAAAATCGATTTTCGTCGTGTCGACCACACTCTAGTTTTTATTACCCTCGCTCTCTTTGTCGTGCCCCCAGCCTGCGCTTTATTAGGCGCGTTGATTAAAACCCATATTGCCGCAATAGATCAAAGCTTTTGGTCCCTGTGGCGTACGTGGTGGCTAGCCGATGCAACAGGCCACCTGCTGGTCACGCCTCTCTTTTTCAGTCTATTGCATCTATTTAAGTTTCAGACAAAGAATTCATCGCAGCGCATTAGACTCGGAGAGTCTCTCGTTATTTTCTCCCTGCTCATTGTGTTCTGGTTCACACTCATCCAGCTTGGTCAAAAATCCGAAGAATGGACCCTTGTAACCCCCCTGTTGGTAATGGTACCCATTCTATGGGCATCCCTGCGGATGAAAACGGCTTTCTATACACTGATTACAAGCTCAGTTTGCCTTCTCACCATTAGTGTATCCCAGACCGGTTATGGCCCTTTCGCTAACGAGAACCCTCTGGTTACCGCCATCAGTCTCCAACAATTTATTTGTTTGTTATGCTGTATCGCCTTGATGATAGGGGCATTCACGCAACAGTTGCACAGGCAGAATAATAAATTGCGTGTATACAAACTTGCTGTCGACAGTTCCCGAGAAGGCATTGTCGTGACCAAAGCAGACGAGGATCAACCCATCATCTATTGCAACGCCGCATTCGAACAGCTCACGGGTTACTCACTCGAAGAAGTAAAAGGCAAAAACTGTCGTTTCTTAAATCGGACACATTCAAATCAACACGCTCTGGAATCACTGCGTGAGGCAATCCAGCAAAAGAAATATGCAGAAGTTTTATTACTCAATGAGACCAAATCTGGAACAACCTTTTGGAACAGCCTGCGCATTGCGCCGGTCGGCGACGGTTCCGGCAAGCCTCAGCACTTTATAGGCTTGCAGTCAGATGTCACCCAGCAAATAAACAATCGTGAACAGCTGGAACACATGGTTCACGAAACCACAGAAAAACTAATGCTCGCCAACGAACGCATTTCAATGGCTACAGAAGTATTCGGCCTGGGCATCTGGGAGTGGCGTATTGCGAGTGGTGAACTCATATGGGACAACAACATGCTCAAAATGTACGAGCCACCGGAAGAACGATTCGACAGTATTGCCTATGATTTATGGCGCGATCGCTTACATCCCGATGATGGCGAAGCAGTGGAAAAATCCTTGCAGGACTTCGTGGCCAAGGGTGAATCGTGGGACGAGGAATTTCGCTTACTGATGCGCGATGGGCGCATCAAGTACATTAAAGCCAGCGCCAGAGTCATCAGGGATACAACAGGCCAGGCTTTGCGAGTGACCGGCGCCAATCTGGACATCACCGATATCCGGGAAATGGAACAGGAACTTCGCAATGCTGCCGAAAAAGCGCAACTCTCAGACCGTCTGAAAAGTGAGTTTCTGGCCAATATGAGCCACGAAATCCGTACCCCAATGAACGGGGTCTTGGGGATGGCAGAATTACTCTCGAAAACGCATCTTAACCCCCTTCAAAGTGAATATGTTTCTACGATAGTGTCTTCAGGCACAAACTTATTGAATTTGTTGAACGATATTCTTGACCTATCAAAAATCGAGGCGAATGAACTCGAACTCACCGAAGAAACATTTAATCTCGAAGATCTTGTTCTCAGTTCACTCAAGAGCTATTCAAGCAACGCATTTGAAAAAGGGCTCGAACTGGATGTTTATATCAACCCAGATCTGCCCCGCTGGATCAAACTGGACTCAGTGCGACTGTCACAGATTCTTTCCAATCTGGTGGGCAATGCGATCAAGTTTACACCGCATGGCAGCGTCACAGTAAACGTGACTTCCCTCGAAAGGACAACATCAGCCGGTCGTATCTGGCTACGCATTGTAGTGGCTGATACGGGCATCGGAATGCCACAAGAAAAGCTCGATAAAATATTTGACCCTTTTCAACAGGTGGATGGAACAATCACGCGCCGCTTTGGTGGGACGGGACTGGGCCTCGCCATTGTAAAAAAGCTTGTAACCATCATGCATGGTCAAATCAGTGTTGACAGTGTAATCGATCAAGGTAGCACGTTTACTTTGGATATCCCCATCGCCTTGGCAGAACCACCCAAATCAAGACCTGAATTCCCGCTTCTTTCAGAGCAGCTAATCAGGGATGCGCTGCAACAGTCCTTGGTTGTCGACGATTCCGAAGTCAATCGGCGTTGGTTAAAAGATATGATCGCTGCATGGGGCGGGCAGGCAGATACAGCCCCCGACGCCGCGACGGCGTTGCGTATGCTATCGCAAGCTGACCAACAACAGCGCCCATACCGCCTACTGTTAGTCGATAAAAACATGCCCAATCAAAGCGGCTTTGAGCTCGTCAGCCAGATACGAAATAGCAACATGCTACAACCGGACGCGGTTGTAATGCTGTCATCATCCCAAATCAATAGCGATCTGGCTGCGGCCAAGCAAGCCGGCATAGATCACTACTTACTCAAGCCAATCCAGCAGTCTGACGTCTACAATACCTTGGTGGAAATACTCGACAAGAAGGCAGCAAAAGATTCGCAAGCCGGACAGCCCTTGAAGATCAGCCATCCCAAAACGTCGCGGCCCTTGTGTATCCTGCTTGCTGAAGATAACGAAGTAAATCAGCGGTTGGTAAGCTATTCTCTTGGTGGTCGCGGACACGAGCTGGATGTAGTGGATAATGGTGAGCAAGCGATCAAAGCCTATCAAACAAAAGTATACGACCTGATTTTGATGGATGTACAAATGCCCGTGATGGACGGACTGGAAGCGACCAGACGAATACGAGAATATGAGGCGCATATGGGTTGTCAGCACACCCCCATTATCGGACTCACTGCACACGCAATGAAAGGTGATGCAGAAATTTGCATTGACGCAGGTATGGATCAGCACCTCACCAAACCCATCAGCAGCGATGATCTGATTCAAGCGATCGAAGCATATCCCCCAAAAGATCGGGCGTACTTACCCCTTGATGCAAGCGCCCCATCTTCTGCAGCCCCAGCGAAAATATCAGACAATAACAACGAGAAAAACTTTCAGTATTTCGATATGCAACAGGCCATGAGCACCTGCGGCAATAGCATGGATCTGCTTAAACAGGTTGCGGAAAAGGCGATAGAGGTATGTCCTGAGATCCGTCTGGCAATTGGGCAGCATGTTGCCGAAGACAACGGGGCACAGGCAAGTGCTGCGGCGCATAAATTGAAAGGTGCGATTGCAAACTTTTGCGTCGACACTCTTGTCATTCAAATGAAACAGTTTGAGCAAGAGGCCGAAACAATGTCAGTTACAGATCGTGCCGCACGCTGGAAAAAAATCGAGGGTCCTTTGCAAGAGCTGGAAAACGAACTCAAACGACTCATAAGCGAGGAAAGATCATGAAAGTTCTCATTGCCGAGGATGATCCGGTAACACAAACCGTGCTCAGTGGTCTGGTTGAAGCAATGGGTTATTCCAGCATCATTGCCGATAACGGCCAATCCGCTCTTGATTCACTACACAATCAACACGACATCGGTTTGGCATTAATCGATTGGATGCTGCCCGGTATCCATGGCCCGGAGCTATGCCAAAGTATCAAATCTACACAAAGCTTCATTTACATCATTATGGTCACGGGTAAAACCCAAACCGAAGATCTTGTGCTAGCCATTGAGGCTGGCGCGGATGATTTTGTCACCAAACCTTTCAACTCCGAAGAATTAAAAGCACGAATACATGCCGGTTTACGCATGGTTCATCATGATCGACGTATCGCCAAACATGCCAATTACGATGAACTCACCGGAGTCTGGAACCGGCGAATGGTGATGAATTTTCTCGAAAACGAGTGGTGGCGAGCGCATCGGGAACACAAACGGCTGTCACTGATGATGATCGATATGGATCATTTCAAGCAGGTCAATGACAAACACGGCCATCATTCGGGCGATCTTGTGCTGATTCAGTTTGCCCAAATCATCAGTTCGAGCATTCGACCATACGACCAACTGGGCCGCTACGGGGGAGAAGAATTTGTGCTGGTAATGCCACTTTCCGACAATGCCGACGCTTTGAAACTCGCCGAACGTATTAGGGAAAGTGTCGCGTCTCATTCGTTTATAATCGGCAATTCAAGCCCCCTTACCCTCACAGTCAGCATTGGGCTGGCCGAGAAAAGCGATGACGATGTGTCGCCAAACGACACTCTCAAACGTGCTGATCTAGCGGTCTATCGGGCTAAGAAAAAAGGGCGGAACTGTGTAGTAAGCGACAAGGAATCGGGCGCGCCTTAACTATTTCAATCCATTCAACAGAGCCGACAGCGTCTGCTGCCCCTTTTGCTGGGCACGCTGTTTGTCTTGTTCATCGCCCCCCTCAAACTGTAGGTCTTCATCGGGCAACTCATCAATAAAGCGACTCGGTATGGTTTCTATTTTCTCGCCATACTGCTTGCGCATCGCCGCATAGGTCAAGGCCAGCGTACGCTGTGCGCGCGTGATGCCTACATACATGAGACGCCGCTCTTCCTCGATATTGTCTTCTTCAATACTGGTGCGATGCGGCAACAGTTCTTCCTCCATCCCCATAATAAAGACATGGGGAAACTCCAAGCCTTTGGAGGCATGCAGGGTAAGCAGGTGCACTTTGTCGCTATCGTCTTCCTCTTCCTGTTGCTCCAGCATGTCGCGCAGAATAAGGCGAGAAATGGCTTCTTCAATACCCAATTCGTCAGCAGTGCCCTTGTCGGCATCAAGCATTTTGCGCAGCGAATCAATCAGTATCCAGATGTTGTCCATGCGCTTTTCGGCGGCTTTGGGCGTGCTCGCATGCTGATAGAGCCACTGGTCATATTCGATATCGGTAAATAGCTGTTTGATAACCGGAATCGGGTCTTCCTGATAGCAGCGCTGCATAGTGCGGTCGAGCCAGTCACGAAACCGTTTGAGGCGCGCCAGAGGCTTCTCACTCAGATGCTGGGCCAAACCAATTTCGTCGATGGCCTGATACAGACTCACATCGCGTTCGTTAGCGTAGGTGCCCAGTTTTTCGAGTGTACTCGGGCCAATTTCACGCCGAGGCACATTC
This sequence comes from Oleiphilaceae bacterium, assembly GCA_033720775.1. Lineage (GTDB taxonomy): Bacteria > Pseudomonadota > Gammaproteobacteria > Pseudomonadales > Oleiphilaceae > PZPK01. The sequence continues at coordinate 13,939 of JAWWBW010000002.1, forward strand.
ACGATGCGCAGAAACGCTGCGTCGTCGTCGGGGTTTACCAGCAACCGCAAATAGGCCATGGCATCCTTGATCTCGTTCTTGGCGAAAAACGAGGTGCCACCCGACATGCGATAAGGTACCTGAAACGCCTGCATTTTAATCTCCAGCAGGCGCGACTGGTGGTTCCCACGGTACAGCACGGCAAAATCTTTAAACGGAATGTCTTTTTTAAGCTTCTGATCGAGAATCTCAGCGGCAATCTGCTCGGCCTCGGCATCTTCGTTGCGGCAGCGAATCACCCGAATCCTGTCGCCCTGACCCAACTCACTCCACAGCGCCTTTTCGAACACATGGGGGTTATTGGCGATCAGGGTATTGGCCGCCTTGAGGATAAGCGAGGTGGATCGATAGTTCTGTTCCAGCTTAATGAGTTTGAGTGTCGGAAAATCCTGTTCCAAGCGGGCCAGATTCTCGGGCCGCGCGCCACGCCAGGCGTAAATACTCTGGTCGTCGTCACCCACCACGGTCAACGCCTGCCGTTCGGCCACCAGCAGCTTGACCAGCTCATATTGGGCCAGATTGGTATCTTGATATTCGTCTACCAATAAATATCGAATCTTGTTACGCCATTTGCGCAGCACCTCTTCATGCTGCTGAAACAGCTGCACGGGAAGGAGAATCAGATCATCAAAATCGAGCGCGTTATAGGCTTTGAGATAGCGGTTATATAAGCCGTAAACCTGTGCTGCCAATTGCTGTTCGGGCCCGTCGGCTTTTTGCGCGGCATAGGCGGGGGTCCACATGGCGTTTTTCCAGTTGGAGATAATCATCTGAATATCATTCAACTGATCGCTGTTTTCCTCGCCTTCTTTCATCATCAGATCGCGAATCAAATTACGCGCATCTTCGGCATCAAAAATGGAGAACCCCGGTTTGTACCCCAGCGTCTTGTGTTCCTGACGAATAATGTTGAGGCCGAGATTATGGAAGGTCGACACGGTCAGGCCACGCGCTTCGGGCCCGCTCACCAGTTTGCCGACCCGCTCTTTCATCTCGCGCGCGGCCTTGTTGGTGAAAGTTACAGCGGCGATATTGCGCCCCTTCAAGCCACACTGGTTAATCAGATAAGCGATTTTTCGTGTGATCACACTGGTTTTACCACTACCGGCCCCGGCCAGCACCAGCAAGGGGCCGTCAATATAGTGCACAGCTTCGCTTTGTTTGGCATTAAGACGATTTGCCACGGCTACCTCAGGCATGAAAAACGCGGGCAGGCATTGTACCGAATTGACCGCAACAATGGTTCGAACTTTTTGCATTATTGGGTTTAAAATAGGCGCCCCGCCACCATATGGGTTTGCTGCTAAGCAAGCTTAATGCCGGCGGCAACCAGGAAACCTCTCAACTCCAGTCACACAGGCCATTCATGCAATCCATCGCTCAACAAATTGCTCAGGAACTCCAGGTAAATGCTCAACAAATCACGGCGGCAGTAGAACTGCTCGACGGTGGTGCCACCGTGCCGTTCATCGCACGCTACCGAAAGGAAGTGACCGGTGCACTTGACGATTCACAATTACGTAAACTCGAAGAGCGTTTACGCTATTTGCGCGAACTCAGCGAACGTCGCGAGGCGATACTCAAAAGCATTGATGAGCAAGGCAAGCTGGATGGTCCCTTAAAAGCCAAGATTGAAGGCGCGGTCACCAAGAACGAACTCGAAGATCTGTACCTGCCCTACAAACCCAAGCGCCGCACCAAAGGGCAAATCGCGATTGAAGCCGGCCTGGAACCCCTGGCCGATGCGCTGTATGACGACCCCACGCAAGACCCCGAAACGCTGGCCGCAGGCTACATCAACAACGACGCGGGCTTTGGCGATACCAAAGCCGTGCTGGATGGTGCCAAATACATTCTGATGGAGCGTTTTAGCGTCGATGCCACCCTGTTGGCAAAGCTTAAAAACACGCTATGGGAAAGCGGCCAGCTGCGCAGCGAGGTTGTCGCCGGCCAAGAACAGCAGGGTGAAAAATTTCGCGACTATTTTGACTACGCCGAAGCCATTGCCAAGATCCCTTCACACCGGGCGCTGGCGTTATTTCGAGGGCGCAATGAAGGTGTGTTGAATCTCAGCCTGATACCAAACGATTTCGACCCGAGTGACCGCACTGCGATTCACCCCTGTGAAGGCATGATCGCCCATCATTTTGAGATCAGCGATCAGGGCCGGGCCGCCGATGCCTGGCTGAAAGAAGTCGTGCGCTGGACCTGGCGCGTCAAACTGAACTTGCACGTAGAGACCGACCTCTTGGGTCGCCTGCGTGACGATGCGGAGCAAGTGGCCATCGAGGTATTTGCCAGCAACCTGAAAGACCTGCTGCTGGCCGCCCCAGCCGGAGCCAAAGCGACCATGGGGCTGGACCCGGGCCTGCGCACCGGCGTAAAAGTGGCCGTGGTCGATGCCACTGGCAAACTGCTCGATTATGCGACCATCTACCCGCACGCGCCCAAAAACCAATGGGACCAATCCATCGAGGTATTGGCCAAACTGGCACGCCAGCATCAGGTGGAGTTAGTGAGTATCGGCAACGGTACCGCCTCACGCGAAACCGAGAAGCTGGCCGGCGATCTGGCCAAGCGCTATCCCGAACTCAAACTCACCCGCATTATGGTGAGTGAGGCTGGCGCCTCGGTGTACTCGGCTTCAGAATTCGCTGCCCAGGAATTTCCTGATCTGGATGTGACCATACGGGGCGCGGTGTCGATCGCCCGCAGACTGCAAGACCCCTTGGCCGAACTGGTAAAAATTGAACCCAAAGCCATCGGCGTTGGCCAGTATCAGCATGATGTGAGTCAGGTGCAGCTTGGGCGTAGCCTGAACGCGGTAGTGGAAGACTGTGTAAACGCCGTTGGCGTTGATGTGAATACCGCCTCGGCCCCGCTACTGGCGCGCGTCGCCGGTCTCAACCAAAGCATCGCGCAAAACATCGTGCAGTTTCGTGATCAGCACGGTGCTTTTGCCAATCGGCAGCAGCTCAAAAAGGTGCCCAGACTAGGTGAAAAAGCCTTTGAACAATGCGCCGGCTTTTTACGCATTCCGCAGGGCGACAACCCGCTCGATGCCTCGGCGGTGCACCCGGAGTCTTATCCTGTGGTCGAGCGGATCGCGCAGGCCAAAACCCTCAGTGTCGCCGAACTTATCGGCAATGCTGCGTTGCTCAAAGGCGTCGCCGCCAACGACTTCGTAAACGATGATGCGGGACTCTTAACCGTACAGGATATTCTCTCCGAACTGGCCAAACCCGGCCGCGACCCGCGCCCGGAATTCCGCTTTGCGGCCTTTAAAGATGGCGTAGAAACACTGAACGATCTGAAACCGGGGATGATTCTCGAAGGCAGTGTCACCAACGTTACGCACTTTGGTGCCTTTGTTGATATAGGCGTACACCAGGATGGTCTGGTGCATATCTCGATGCTGGCCAATAAGTTCGTTAAAGACCCTCGCGAGGTGGTGAAAACCGGCGATATCGTCAAGGTGAAAGTGATTGAGGTAGACGTGGCGCGTAAACGCATCGCGCTGAGTATGAAGCTTGATGCGCCCGAGGTCACCGAACAAAAACCAGCAGGAACAAACCCGCGCTCAGGCAGTCGCAATAAGGCGCCAAAAGCTGCCACGCAGACCAACACCGCGATGGCCGATGCCTTGAGTCGCCTGATGAAAAACTGAAACACTGTATCTTAAGCCCGGCCAAACCGTTTCGATATGAGCCGCGTATAATGAGCCACCTCATGGTTGGCCCGGCCTTACACAGGATTGCTTTATGACCTCTGCCCCTTCTTCTCATGCGTTCCAGTCAGGGATCGATCTGCTTAGTCAGGTCGTGACGCAATCCGGATTGCCCATCAAACGTGGCATAGAAAAAGAAGGCTTGCGTACGTCACCACAATTCGACATTGCGCAGAGCGATCATCCAAGGGCCCTCGGCCACCCCTTAACACATGCTCAAATCACCACCGATTACAGCGAAGCACTGCTGGAACTCATTACCCCCGTGAGTGATTCACGCGAAAACCTGCTGACGCAACTGGCACAAGTACATCGCTACGTGCAGCAACATTTGCCCGACGAGCTGCTATGGGCGGGCAGCATGCCCTGCCGATTGGCGGGAGATAAAAGCATTCGTATCGCCGAGTACGGCAACTCAAATATTGGGCGTTTAAAGCATGTATACCGGCAGGGTCTGGGCGTGCGCTATGGGCGCATTATGCAAAGCATCGCGGGGCTGCATTTTAACTTTTCGCTCGATGATGCATTCTGGCTTTCCCGACAACAAGCCTTGGGCGACACACAAAGTCTCCAGGATTTTAAATCCGACCAGTATTTTGCCCTGATCCGTAACTTCCGACGCCATTCGTGGCTGTTAATGTACCTGTTTGGCGCGTCGCCGGCGCTGGATAGCAGCTTTCTCAATGGTCATACGCATGATCTCGAGCCCTTTGATGATAAGGGCACCTTCTTTAAACCCTATGCCACCTCGCTGCGCATGGGCGATCTGGGTTACCACAATAATGCCCAGTCGTCGTTGAATATCTGCTTTAACACCCTGAGCAACTTTACCCATACGCTTAGCGAAGCAATCCATACGTCTTATGCCCCCTACGAAAAAATCGGTATCCAACGCGACGGGGAATTTATTCAGCTGAATACCAATATTCTTCAGATCGAAAATGAGTATTACAGTTCGATTCGTCCCAAACGCACCACGCGCTCAGGTGAACGCCCGACACAAGCACTACGCGAACGTGGCGTTGAGTATGTTGAAGTGCGCTGTCTCGACCTAAACCCCTTCCTGCCACTGGGCATATCCGACAAACAGGTAGACTTTCTCGATCTGTTTTTGCTGCATTGCCTGTTACAGGAGTCGCCCGTGATTTCCGACGACTCCTGCCGCATGATTGAACGTAATTTTAGCGACACGGTTAACATCGGCCGCCAACCCGGTCTTACCCTGCAACGGGGCGAGCAATCCATCACCCTGCAAGACTGGGGACTCGAACTGATGGAAAGCATGGCGCCATTGGCCACAACACTAGACAAAGCAACGCAAGATAACCGCTACCACGCAGCACTTGCCGAACAAGGCGCAAAACTACGCCAAAGTGACCTCACGCCATCGGCTGAAATACTGCATGTCATGCGCGAAGAAAACCTAAGCTGGCTGGAGTTCGCCGGAGAACTCTCACGTAAACATCAACAGCAATTACACACCTGGGGCACCAGCGACGCCAGCGAATCTCTGTCTCAAGAGGCAGAAGCCTCATTCACCGCCGCAGCGGCCATTGAATCCGCCGACACACAGGATTTTGCCGCTTTTATGGCGGCCTACCAGCAAGTCTAGCCTCCCCTATTTATCGCCGTTTTGTGCGGCAGTTCAGAAAGCCGTTATGCCAAGCCCAAACAGCTCACTTTTAGAGCTATTTGGGTTTGTTGGTGCACCAGTGCTGTGGTAGCTTGTGACGGGTTGTAACGCTTTATGTCAGTCAATGGACAAATTGTAATAGTTGCCGCTGGCGAAGCGTTAAACCATGCTCTAGGGTAAAAATTGAACATAAAAAAAGCAACAGCACTGAACCGTTGCAGCAAACGCTTCGTAACAAAAAGAAACCGTAATAAATGAGCGAAGCGTGTCAGGCCACAGAGCAGAAAGTAGAAAAACAATGGCACAGCCAACTTTATTTTTAGTCGAACACGCTGATTCCGAAGAGCCCGGCTCTTCCAATCCTCCCTCGCGCCCAGCAACGCAGGAGGTGGCAGCACCAGAAAGGAGCGGCCCGATGGCCAATGACTTTTCACTATGCTGGGACATTGATTCACTCAATAAGGCTTACCGACAAGGTTACATGGCCGGTGTAATGGGGATGGAAAAAGCGCGTTGCCCTTACATTGGTGAAGTCGTGGAAGCTGCTTGGGAAGCAGGTTGGGAAGATGGTGCGGACGTGTGTGAACTCGACCGCCCCGGTGGACAAATCGCCTCCTGAATCAAGTCCTCAGCAAGTAAGTCCTAATGGACTTATCTGATCTGAACGAAATGTTGCCAATGTCAACGTTTCGGTAGCTTCGCTCCCTCCAAATTTCGCCCATACAATCGCCATATTTTTCGCAGTCATTACCAAGCAGACGCAAGAAGACAAGGCGGTTTTCACTGTGTCGGATTCAGAAAAGAAATGGGTTCGGCGGTGCCGTGCAACGCCTAGCGTTGCACCACAAACTCAGTGAACAACAGGTCATCAATCTGTGTACTACCGGTTTCTTGCTTCAGCGCATCTTGCACTAACTTGAGAGCTTCGGTACGAATCGCTTCCTGCCCCGCAGAAGAAGACATGGTTTCTTCCGTTTGACGACTCAACAGCATCACAATCTCGTGTCGAATCATCGGTTCATGACTCATAAATTCGGTAATCGCAGCCTGGCTGGTAGCGCGCACAGCTACCGTCGCCTTTACAAACTTGAGTTTGTTGGTCGATACATCGTAATTGGTCACAAAAGGTGGATCGAGATCATAATACTGAATCTGCGGAGCGGCTGGCTCTTCTTCGGCATGCACTGTAGTAATCACATGCCACGCCAACATCACCACTGCCATCATTTTCCAAACGCGATTCATAGTGCTCCCATCAATTTGATCATGCAATTCGGCTTTTGATTATAGGCTCGAACTACCGCACCTGCCATGCGCACGCGGCCCATTCATGATTAATTTCCGCATAGGTGTTTACTGCTTAAGTAAACTTGGCCAACATAAGCCGCAGCTTTAATGACCCGCTTGGAAAGAATTATGCTATTGAAATTCAGAAGCAGTCATGCCGCAATTTTTGCAGGCTGCACGCTCTTATTGTTGACCGCAATATTTGTTGAACCCTTCGCATCGATGGACCCGTGCCCCATGTGCATGATGCAGCGCGCCGTATTCATCGCCCTGGGCATCATCTCGCTTTTGGCTGCATTGCACGGACCAGGTCCGATTGGACAGTGTATTTATTCGGGTATGACTGCGGCAACAGCAGTGCTAGGCGCAGCGATCGCCGGTAGACAGATCTGGCTACAGAATCTGCCTGAAGATCAAGTTCCCGCCTGCGGTCCAGGCCTTGAATACATGCTTGACGTATTCCCCCTGCTCGAAGTGATTGAAATGGCCATTACCGGTACTGGCGACTGCGCCAAGGTGCAATGGACGCTATTCAATATCTCAATACCCGGCTGGTCACTGATGGCGTTTATTGCCATTGCCCTGTTAGCCATCGCATTATTCGTTTTCAGTCTTCGCACACGCAAAAATGTAAGCAGCATAGAGACATAAGTGCACAGCACATAACAAATAACAGTTGCCACTGCGCAGCAAATTAGATAGTTTTTATGTCTTTGGTGGGCATCGCCCTGCCATCACGAAAACCATCATCAGAATAAACACAATGAGTACTGCCTGCTTTCTGACAGAAACAAGCCAGCGCTCAATTGAACCAACTAAATCAGTCGCACCATGTGCGATTTTATTGCGGTAGTAAGGGGTAAAACATGCTCGAAAATTGCAAGTCTGCAAAAGAGCGCTGGGGCGGGGTGAATGACCTCATCGATAAATGGCTGAAAGAGCGACAAGAGCTGATCGTGAAGCTCTGTGATCTGTCGGTTAATCCAGGTAGTTCGGTAGAAAATAAAGTCGAAAAGCTTCAGGCTTTCTGCCAGCTTCTGGTTGATTACGTTTCTGTTGGCCACTTTGAAGTGTATGAACAACTACTGCAAGAAGCGAACGACTTTAACGATGGCGAAGGCGCTCAACTGGCCCACCGTGTAATACCCAAAATTCAGGAGTCTACAGAAGTGGCGCTGGACTTTAATGATCGCTTTGATAATGTCCACAAAGTTGACGACGGCGCTCAAAAACTAATTGCCGAACTGGACACGTTAGGCAAAACACTTGAAGACCGCTTTGAATTGGAAGACCTGCTGATCGAATCCTTACACAAAGCACACGCTGACTCTGTCGCCTAAGCACAATTGTCGGGGAGCCAACCGGCTCCCTCGTTTAACTCGCACAATCCCCTCCCACTCCCTGTGTCAGACGCTATACTCTAGTTTTTAATCCTTTCCTCTAAGCGAACAACAAGGAAACATCGTGCAAAAGCTGCTCACCTGCCTGCTGTTCATCATGCTTACCGCCTGCGCTGAAGGTCCAAAACAGACACTACAACTCGCGCATCAGGGATTACTCAGTGGCGCACTGTCACGGGATGGCAACCTGGCGGTCATCGGCTCCGTACATCATGGCGGAAGTTTGTGGGACGTGGACCGCAAAGAACGCCTGTACGACTGGAATCACAAGTCCGGCGAATTTTCTTCGATTCGCGCCACGGCGATTTCGGGAGATAGCAAAGCAGCGGTCACCTGCGTCGGCGACAATATGGTGCTTTGGAATGTCGAAACAGGGGAATACAAACAGTATTGGCGCGCCCCCGATAAAATCCTTAGCATCCGTCTTGATGAGACTGGCGATCGCGCCTTGATGGGCCTCGAAAATGGCACCGCTGCCTATTTTGATATGCGCAATGGCAGCACCATTCATATATTTAACCATGATGCCGAAGTCGGCATGGTCGATATCGACGCGCAAGGTCAATTCGGCATTACCGGCAGCGAAGACAAAAGCGCCAAAATCTGGAATCTTCGCTCGGGTGAGCTGGTGCATAGCATGACCCTTAACAACTTTATCAACACTGTTGCTATTTCCCCTTCGGGCGAGCTCGCCTTTGTGACATCACTGCGTGAAGACGCACTGGTGTGGGACACACAAAGCGGCAAGGTAAAGTTTCGTTTTCCCAATCGCTACACCAACTATCACGCGGCGGCCTTCTCCGAAGACGAGCGCTTCTTGAGCGTGGGCACGTTTCAAGGCGAAGTGAAACGTTTTCAAATTAGCAATGGTGCAGAGGCGGGCAAATGGCAAGCAAAACCCCGACAATCATATGGGGCGGCTAGTAGCAAAGCGATTATCGCGATTGTCGACCAGGGCGAGGGGGTCACTGTGCTCACTTCCGATGGCCTGATGCAGCGTTTTTAGCCACGTTCAAGCTTCTTTACAAAGTTTAAAGCCTAAGTAAATTCAGCGAAAAAATACTACCTAATTTCACCATCGCGATATGAACGTGCGCAGTTTTTACGCTATAAAATTACAAGAGGTTTTCCGGGTTCCCAGTGCAACTGACTTGAGGAGAACGTGGCATGACTGACTCACGCGGAGCTTTACGCCTACTCTTATTCCTTTCTCTCATCAGCTTTTCTGGCTGGTGTTTTGGTAAGCCCAGCATCCTGATCATCGAAAGTTACCATAAAGAATACCCTTGGGATCAAAGCTATCTGGAGGGCTTACGTGAACAATTAGACGATGATTATCGTTTAAGCACCTTCGAGATGGATACCAAAAGACTACCCAAGTCTGCTTACCAGGCCCAGGCGGACAAAGCCTGGCAGGTTTTTATCGAACAAAAACCGGACTTGGTGATATTGGGTGATGACAACGCATTGAAATACCTCGGAAAGAAAATCAATGAAACCAAAACTCCCACCGTTTTTCTCGGAATAAACGGCAACCCGCGCGACATTGGCTTACCCGACATGCCTTATGTCACTGGCGTATTGGAACGCCCCCTGTTTAAGCGAAACATCATTGAGCTTAACAAGATTATGAACGGAAAACTCAAACGTCTGCTGGTATTGTTTGACTCCGGCAATACCTCAAGAGCAGCCGTGGACGAAGCATTCAAAGGCCAGAAAACCTTGCGCATACAAGGCACCACCGCCACCTTGGAACTGGTGGCGACACGCGAGCAGTGGCAAGAAATCATACGCAATGCCCCCCAACACTATGATGCCGTCATCGTCGGCCTGTATCACACACTCGTCGACGCCAGTGGGCAACACGTGCCTGCCAATGAAATACTTGAGTGGACTTCGCAACACAGCCAAACACCCACCTTTGCGTTCTGGGATTTTGCTGTCGGTAAAGGCAAAACTGCCGGAGGGCTGGTGCTGTTTGGAAAAATCCAGGGGCTGGAAGCCGCCAAGATCGTCAAACGAGTAATGGCCGGAGAAGATATTTCCAAAATACGCCCGGTCACAGCCAAAAACGGCCGCTACTATTTCAGCAAAAGCGAGCTGGATCGATGGGGTCTTACTTTACCCCAGAGTATTGCCAATCATGCTGTGCTAACCGAGTAGTAGCCTGTCGCTTTAACGAACACATAAAGACAAGGATGTCATCGCCTTGGATCAGCGCACACCACTTTGTCGCTGCAAGATATCTCATTGTAACGAAAAAAAACAAATCTCTCGCAACCCTATCTGGCAGGTTGAGTTTACTGATATATGCTTGCTAAACACTCTCTCAACTCGGAGCCTGCCATGCGTGATAAATCTAAAAACATAACCCGCCTGCTCCCCGCTTGTTTGCTCTCCCTGATGCTGGGTTTCGAAGCTCATGCCGGTTTGGATGAAGCAAAACAGTGGGTCGACAAGGAGTTTCAACCCTCCACCCTTAGCAAAGAACAACAACTGGAAGAGCTTCGTTGGTTTGTGAACGCAGCAGAGCCTTTCAAGGGCATGACTATTAAAGTCGTATCAGAACGGATTGATACCCATTGGTATGAAGCCAGTGTGCTGGCGAAGGCCTTCTATGATATCACCGGCATTAAGGTCATCCATGAGCTGACCGGTGAAGACGACGTAGTCAAAAAGATCCAGACGCAAATGGATATGGATCTCAAACTGTACGATGCCTACATCAATGACAGTGACCTGATCGGCACCCACTATCGCTCCCAAAAAGTCGTCGCATTGTCGGACTATATGGAGGGCGAGGGTAAGGACGTTACCCTCCCCACGCTCGATCTCGAAGACTTTATGGGGCTGAGCTTTACGACGGGTCCGGATGGAAAGCTCTATCAAATACCCGACCAACAGTTTGCCAACCTTTACTGGTACCGCCACGACTGGTTTTCACGCCCCGACCTGCAAAAACAGTTCAAGGAGATCTACGGCTACGATTTGGGTATTCCGGTCAACTGGTCTGCCTATGAAGACATCGCAGAATTCTTCTCGGTACATGTCAAAGAAATTGATGGCCAGCGCGTCTATGGACATATGGATTATGGCCGCAAAGACCCCTCAATAGGCTGGCGTTTTTCGGATGCCTGGCTGTCAATGGCCGGTGCTGGTGACAAGGGGTTGCCGAATGGTCTGCCCGTCGACGAATGGGGTATTCGCATGGAGGACTGTGTACCCGTGGGTGCCAGCGTTGAGCGCGGAGGTGCCGCAAATTCACCCGCCGCGGTTTACGCCCTGACCAAGTTCGACGAATGGCTGAAAAAATATGCGCCGCCACAAGCTGCAGAAATGAACTTTACCGAAGCCGGTGCGCTGCCCGGGCAGGGCAATATTGCCCAACAGATTTTTTGGTATACCGCATTTACCGCCGCCCTCACCAAAGAGGGTATTCCCGTCGTGAATGAGGATGGTACACCGAAGTGGCGCATGGCGCCGTCACCCCATGGTGTTTATTGGGAGAAAGGCATGAAGCTGGGTTATCAGGATGCCGGCTCTTGGACATTGCTGAAAAACACGCCCCCCGATAGACGCAAAGCGGCATGGCTTTATGCGCAGTTTGTGATCTCGAAAACCGTATCGCTTAAAAAAACACTGGTGGGGCTTACCCCCATTCGCAAGTCTGACATCAACTCCGCAACGATGACCGAACTGGCCCCCAAACTCGGTGGCCTCGTGGAGTTTTATCAAAGCGAAGCGCGCGAATTGTGGACTCCTACTGGAGTTAACGTACCCGATTATCCACTACTTTCTCCCGCTTGGTGGCGCACTGTGCCAACAGTGGTGAAAGAGGGCAAAACGCCACAGCAGGCAATGGATGATCTAGCCGAATATCTTGATAGCCACATGGCCAAACTTGCCACAAAAGAAGGCCTGCGCTGCGCACCAAAACTCAATGAGAAGAAGGATCGTGAATACTGGCTAAGTCAGCCCGGTTCTCCCAAGCCTAAAATCGCCAACGAAAAAGAGCCCGGAAAAACCGTGGATTTCGAAACCGCGCTCAAACAATACGAACGCTAAGCAAGGGGAATCAATATGAGCCGCACATTACTTCGCAATCTGTTAATACTCTGCTGTTTGGCAGGATCTCCTGTCGCTCTGGCCGACTACACCATCCTGACCACCGCCATGCCGCCCTATGTGAACGAAGATGGCAAGTCAGGTATCGCCCTCGACATCACCACCGAAATGTTTCGACGTGCCAACATAAAGTTTGACCTTAAAGTGGTGCCACTGGCGCGCGCCTTGAAACAGGCCGAAAAAAAGGAGCAAACCTGCGTGGTACCCCTGCAACGATCTCAGGAACGCGAGACACTCTACAAGTGGATTAGTCCGGTACTAGTCACGCAATCAGCGCTTTTTTCGCCACCAGACGCCAAATTTGATCTGGCCGTACTGGCCGATGCCAGGCCCTATAAAATAGGGGTCTACCGTGGAAGCGCACTTGAGGAATATCTACAGGGTGCCGGTTTTGATTTTGATGTACAAGCGGCAAACAGTGAAGAAAAAAATGCCAAGAAACTGAATTCAGGTCGCGTGGATATTTGGGCTGCAGATGCCGTCGCCGGACCTTACTATGCGAAAAAAGCCAACGTACGATTGAAGCAACAAATCATTTTCAGCTCCACCTTGCGCGCCATCGCCTGTCACATTGATACACCAGACAGCGAAGTAGAACGCCTAACGGACGTACTCAAGGGCATGTATGGAGACGGTACGGTAAAACGCATATTCACCACCTATACCAAGGATTTGGACGTAGGTGATCTGGGCCAGTTTCTAAATTAACGTCCTTAGCGGGCGCCACCACATCAAGCAGTGGTTCATAAAGGAACCACTGCTTCATTCCTGACCAAAAAGTCAGCCAGAATAGCCACTTACTTCCTTCCATCGAATACTTAAAATCTGCCTTTGCGCTTTAATTTTTTGAAACTCCACCTAAACTCAACAGTACCTGTTTTTTAACATTCGCATGCGATGAAATCATGAGACTCAGCATATCTTTTAAATTAATCAGCATTGCTCTACTCATTACAACTTCGGTGCTGTGCGGTCTTGGTTTTTATAACTTTGAAAAAACCAAAACCCGCCTTAATAATCAGCTGGACGGCGACATAAAAGCGCTGAGCTCCCGCTTGCAACTTAACCTGCCGGGCGCGGTATGGAATTATGACGATGCCTACATCACCAGCACACTTTTTTCGGAAGCCAATGCCTACTTTGTCGATGGCATTTACGTTGTAGACGACAGTGACGAGCTGATTGACGGCGTCCTAAATAAAAATGGCGAGGTGACGCAAGTTAGTGAGCTACCCCAGTCCAAAGAAAAGCTGAAAACATTTCCTTTGGTGTTTATCGACGCTGACTCCGAAGAAGAACATGGCGTCGGTAATCTCAAAATTGATGTTACCGACCGCGCTATACGTGAACTGCTTGACGAAGAGGTCGTCAAAAGCGGCATTCAGATTGGCATTCTCAATTTGATCCTAATCCTGCTTTTTGCCATTGCAATTGGACGTTTTACCCGCCCTATCAAAGATCTGCAAAGTGTCGCGTCCAGTATTGCGCAAGGCAACTACGATCTGGATATCAAGATCCAGCGCAATGACGAAATCGGCGACTTAGCAGAAAGCTTTACCCAAATGAAGGAAAGCATCAGCAAAAAGATTTCTGATTTGCACGCACTGAATGCTTCCGGTGAGGTCCTTGCCCTGAGTGGCGAAAAAGGCGTCGCGTTATCCAATACCTTGCAGGCCATGTCGAAAAAAACCAACCTTGGCTACGGCTCCATTTTTTTGTTTGATCAGGACAAAAATCTTACTCTCGAGACCTGCTTTCCTTCTGATAACCTTGCTGCCGAAAAAGAAGCCCGCAAGTTTACTGATGGCGAGGGCGCGATAGGCTTGAGCGCAAAAACCGGTGAGATTGTGTTTATACCCGATACCTCCGCTGACGAGCGCTTCATAACAAACACCAATGACGAACAGTCGCGCGCCCTGATTTGTGTACCCCTGCTGGACGAAAACGAGGTGATGGGCGTGCTGAATCTCTCGGGCGAAGTAGAAGACGTTCGCTTTGAAGATAGCGATACCGAGTTCGTCAGCACGCTTGCTCGCCAGTTAGTCACCACCCTTAAGAATATTAACCTCCGCGAAACCATCGAAGAACACAACCGCACTCTGGAGCAAAAGGTGCGAGAACGTACCGCCGAGTTGGAGCAGAAAAATCGCGACGTGCAGGCGATGCTGCACAACATGAGGCAGGGTCTGTTCACAGTTGTTGAGGATGGTCGAGTACATCCGGAATATTCAGCGTTCTTGGAATCTATCCTTGAGAAAAAGGCCATTGCCGGACAACATGTGCTGGATGTTCTGTTTGATCATGCCCACTTGGGTAGCGATCAGCTTAACCAGGTGAAAGTTGCCATTGAGTCACTGCTGGGCGAAGACGAAATGATGTTCGAGTTTAACTCTCATCTGCTAGCCAACGAGTTCGAATTTGAGGTAAATGGCCACAAGAAAATTCTGTCTCTCGACTGGAATGCCATCACAAATGATGGACAGATTGAAAAGCTGATGGTGACGGTACGCGATGTCACCAAACTGAAAGCCTTGGAACTCGAGGCGCAGCATCAAAAACGAGAGCTCGAAATTGTTGGTCAAATTATCAAATTGGCCGAATCCAAGTTCAATGGTTTCATCAGTTCTGCCCGCGAATTTATTCGCGAGAACCACTCGCTCATCAGCCAGCACCAGGACAAGGACGATGAGGTTCTGGCCAAGCTATTTCGCAATATGCACACCATTAAAGGTAATGCGCGTACCTACGGACTCGGTTATCTGACTGATATTGTGCACGAAGTGGAGTCTACCTATAGCGCTCTGCGCAACGACCCGGAGATGAACTGGGAACAGGAGCAGTTGCTAAACGAATTGGCACAGGTAGAGAGTGGCATCAACGAATATGCATTCGTGAACGAAGAAGTACTGGGCCGTAAAGCGGATGGTGGCAGCGATGAAGCTCCGTTGATCAGCCAGCAAGCCCTCGCCCGAATGCAACACTGCCTGCAAGCACTGGATGCGGAACATCCCAGCTTACAGACCAACAAAGAGTTTCAACAGGTACTGAACGACCTTAAAACCGCTGGCACCCTCGCATTCAACGAGACCATCTCCGATTTGGTGAATTCGTTACCCTCCATCGCACAAGAACTGGGTAAAAGCGCACCTCAGGTGCATTTGAATACGGCATCCTTGCGGG
The DNA here is from genome assembly GCA_033720775.1 of Oleiphilaceae bacterium. Taxonomy (GTDB): domain Bacteria; phylum Pseudomonadota; class Gammaproteobacteria; order Pseudomonadales; family Oleiphilaceae; genus PZPK01. The sequence continues at coordinate 29,330 of JAWWBW010000002.1, forward strand.
TCAAGCCCGACATGGGCGAACTGATCAACAATGTTTTTTCGCATCTGCTGCGGAACAGTCTTGACCACGGCATTGAGAGCGATGATGAACGTGAACAGGCGGGTAAAAGCAAAGCAGGAAATATCTACGTTGATGCCGGATGGGAAAGTGAAAAACCAACGCTTACCATTCGCGACGACGGCAAGGGCCTGAATCTGGAACGTTTATTTCAGAAAGGCGTAGAAATGAACAAATGGTCGATGGATGCCAAGCCATCGATGCAAGAAGTCGCTGATCTTATTTTTGCGTCTGGCATCTCCACCAAAGAAAGTGTTTCGAGCATTTCAGGGCGAGGTGTGGGCATGGACGCCGTGAAGAACTTTCTGATCGAAAACGGTGGTGACATTACGCTTAAACTTAGGGGAGAAGACGATACACAGGCTTACGTCCCATTTGAGCTGGTCGTCACTTTGCCTGGCGGGATTCGTCTATAAATAAGCTATGGTGGCTCATTGGGCCACCATTCTTGCCCCTCGCGAAACCGGCTCGGTGCATGAGGTTTTAATTAACCAGCTTCCAAATACAGCCGAGGCAATACTGCCCATTAAGACTCCCACTTTAACGCTATTCATGTAGGTCGCCGTTGCATTTTCGAAGGCCAATGAGCCCACAAACAGGCTCATGGTAAAGCCGATACCACACAGTACACATACGCCGTAAACCTGACGCCACGTAGCGTGCTCGGGCAATGCCGCGATGCCGCTCTTCACGGCCAACCAACACGCCGCAAAAATACCGAGCTGCTTACCGATAAAGAGGCCGGCCGCAATACCCAGACTCAAGGGATTAAACAATGCGCTTAAGGGGATACCCACCAGCTGCACACCGGCATTGGCAAAAGCAAATACCGGCACAATGAAAAATGCCACCCAGGGCTGGAGGCGATGTTCAAGTTGGGCGAGCAATGGGTGTCCATCCTCATCGCGCACATCAAGCGGAATAAACCAGGCAATGGCAAAGCCCGCGAGCGTTGCATGTACACCAGACTTCAGTACAGCGGCCCACACCACCAAGCCCACGGCCAGATAGATTGCGGTGACGCGCACACGACAGCGATTCAGAACAAACAAAACAGCCAGACCCGCTGCCGCCACCAGCATGGACTGAAAGGCTAGTTCGCCGGAGTAAAACAGGGCAATGATAACGATCGCACCAATGTCGTCAAAAATAGCTACCGACAGCAAAAACAACTTGAGCGTCGCGGGCAAATGGCGACCAAACAAGCTGAATATACCCAGTGCAAATGCGATATCAGTCGCCGCAGGGATCGCCCAACCCTGAATGGTTGTAGCCTGGTCGTGGTTGAATGCCAAGAAAATCAGAGCAGGCACAATAATACCCGCTATCGCAGCGATCGCAGGCAAAGCAATTTGCTTGGGCGATGAAAGATGCCCAATCAGCAACTCACGCTTAACTTCAAGACCAACCAAAAGGAAAAAAATGGCCATCAAGCCATCGTTGATCCAAAGCAGCAAGGGCTTAGCGATCTCAAACTGGCCGAACTGAATCGCGACCGGCGTGTCCAAAAGCCCCTGATAACCGGGGTTGAGTGGTGTATTGGCGACGACCATGGCCAGTAAGGCACACAGCACCAATAACACCCCACCGGCGGAGTCGTGGTTAATCATGTCGCGAAAAATCTTGGTCATGGACGCTTTTCCTCTGGCAACCGAAGAGCACTGCATTTACTAACGTTTCTTACGTAGCGACACCCGGATCAGATTGCTTGCCCTTCATCACGGCAAAACAACGTTATTATCTTTGTCCCTCTCACTTCGTATAAAGCAGTTATTATTCATTTTTACTTCGCTTTTACCGAATGATTCGTGCGTTTAAATGCTGCGCCATGGTTTTGCCTTAACTGCCAAATCCATCTAGGCTAAGCTACACATTCACTTCGCAGAACTCACGCACGGATACCTTTGTTTTTGCAATACTTTGCTCGCTCGACCAAGCCGTTATTACTCTGTGGTCTTATGCTCATCATGCTTACGCCGGGCATGGTAGAGGCAAAGCGCCAACCCATTGTTGCGTTCATTAACCCCGATAAACCCGGAAACCCATTTTGGGATAGCGTGAGCGCCTTCATGCTGGCCGCCGCCGAAGATCTGGATGTTACGCTCAAAACCTATTATGCAGCGGGCAATCGTTATCAATCCTATGAATTGGCCAAACAGGCAATCCATGAACAGGAGAAACCGGATTTTCTGCTGTATATCTACCAGCATGGAAGTGGTAGTGCGATCCTGGAATATGCGGAACAACATGCCGTAAAGAGCTTTATATTCAACACATCCATTAGCCCTGACGTCGCAGAACGTATTCAACAACCCCGCCAAAAGTTCAGACACTGGATTGGGCACATGTACCCGAATGATCGCGCGGCTGGCCGCTTACTCGGCGAAGCCCTGCTCGAACAGGAACGTGCGCAAAGAGCACCTGAAAGCAAAGATACGATACCCTTGATTGCCATCAGCGGTAACCAGGAAAGCGCGGCGGGCCCACAACGCAGTGAGGGCTTGCAGAATCTGATTGCCGAGACCGAAGACGCCATCTTGCACCGCCTTGTGTATGCTCAGTGGCAACCTCAGCTCGCCGCAAAACAGGCGCGCATATTGTTGGAATCCTACCCCGATACACGCATCATCTGGTCGGCAAGCGATGCGATGGCCCTGGGTATTATAAAAGAATTACGCCGAATCAGATGGCCGCGACCCTGGCCTTTGGTAGGAGGCATAGACTGGACAACGGCGGGTATCGATGCTGTGGTAAACGGAGAGATGGCAGCCACTGTAGGGGGGCACTTTATGGAAGGTGGCTGGGCACTACTGTTGCTGCACGATTATTATTACGGGTTTGATTTTGAAGAGTTTGTAACGGTGAAAGCTTTACCCATGCATGTGATCGATCGAAACAATGCAGAGGCGTATCGGGCACTACTAAGTCAAGACTTCGGGCACATAGACTTTCGGCGATTCTCGCGACGCTATCAGGAAAATTGGCAGGCATACCCGTTTATGTCACGTTCCTTGCGTCAACAGTTGCATCTTCTATTGGAGCCTTAAGGGCGCGCATGATCAATCGCGACCTTGACCGGGTTCAACTGTAGGGTCTCGCAAGGCATATCCACGCCAGCCTCGAGCAAAGCCTTGTATGCCCGCTCTCGCAGTTCGGGTAGCTTGGCACCATGCTGACGCTCATCTTTGAGCCATACACTCAGTCGCAGCGTGTTACTGTAATCACCCAAACTAGTCACCACCACTTTGGGATCGGGGCGCGACATAAAGTCCTCATCATCCGCCACCAGCGATAGCAAAATCTCGCGTACTTGATCAATGTCCTCATTTACCCCCACGCCAATGTCGAGGCCAAGGCACAAATGAGGGAAATTGGTGTAAGACGAAACGATGGAGTTGATCACCGTCGTGTTGGGAATGGCCAGCATACGGCCATCAGGTGTCACCACACGCGTTGACCGCAGAGTGATTTTATCGACACGGCCATATTGCCCATCAATTTCAATCAGGTCATCAATCACGAAGGGGCGGTCCCAGAAAATCAACACGCCCGAAATCAGGTTCGACAGGGCATCTCGCGCAGCAAACCCGATGGTAAGCCCGGCTATCCCCAGCCCCGCAATCAGACTCGCGGTATCGATACCAATCACCTTAAGCGCTTGAATCGCGCCTAAAGTCAGAATAAGAAACTTGAGAGTTATCTGAATAAAGTTACGCGTCGTAATATCGATATGACCGCCCTGGCCAATCCGATTGATCACCATTCGCAGCAACAGCCAAAGTAAATAGAAACCGGCAAATGTCATGACAGCCAGCAAGGTGGCGACCAAAAAGGCGCCAAACTTCTGGCCCAGCGCCTCAAGGTAAAAAGCCTCGGATAACTGTTGAAGCGCAGCACTAATAAACTGTTCCAAACCGCAAGACTCCCTGTATCAAATCCTGTTTTTAGTGACTACGCGACTAATCACCAAGCAGTTTCTTTCTTATTTGGGCCAGTCCCACTTCTATGGGTTTACGATTACGTCGCGGACGAAGTACCAGCTCACCACTGCAGTTGGGGCAAACATGATCCATTTCTTCTGCACACGTTGGGCAAAACGTACATTCGTAAGAACAGATAAATGCAGACTGCGTCTCCTTGGTATCGGCCTCACATTGTTCACAGTGTTTTTTCATTTTTAGCATGACCGAAATCTCCCCTTTCAGCAGCAATAACGACGGCCTTCATCTTATGCCCGCAACGTGATACCGGGCAAGCGTTTGGATGGTCTCTATTTACATATTTAAGCGGGACTTTCGGTCAACCATCGCCCAAGCCAACAAAGGCAAACCAAGAAAGAACAACAAACCAGTGAGTGACAGCTCTACCACTTGCAACGGAGGGGGAATAACCAAAATACTTAACTGCAGCATCACAAGAATAATGCCGAATATCAGCATCGACCTTTTTATTCGATAGTTGAAACTGTCGCGGCTCAACAGAAACACAAGCGCCAAAACGACCACACCCACTTCCAGCAGCATACTCCACACCGGGTAGTCCCACAGACCAAGGCCGATTTTAAGATCGCCCCAGATTAATAGATCCGGCCGATGCACCAGCACATCCGCTACCCAGTGAGAGGCGACAACAAGCGCGATCACAGTGGCTTCTTGCACACTCAAGTAATGCCTGGCAAATGTACGTAGCACTACAAAGGTACCCAGAGACCAAACCAGCGTTGCCACGAGACTGTGACTGTATGGCATGTGATAAAGATCGAGTGGATTGGAGGCCAATGACGTATCAAATCGCACGCCTTCAATCCCGAACATAACGAATAAGGCCCATGCCACATCGACCAATTGCACAGCCAGAATGAACACCCAAAACGGTGCTTTAGGGGCAATGGCCTTGGCCACCAACGCCGTACTGTAATGACCAATAAACATAAGACCTTACCTTTGTATTCTCTTCAAATTAACTGTGCCGCAGAAACAAAAAAGCCGATGCGATGCACCGGCTTGCTTGCTTTGTCTGTGCGCTACTTCTTACGCTCGATGTCGAGGAGTTCTACATCAAACAGCAGCGTTTCGTTTGGCCCGATCGTACGGTTTCCATTACTGCCGTAGGCCAGTTCGGCCGGAATGAACAGCCGCCATTTGGAGCCCTGTGGCATTAGCTGTAGGGCTTCTGTCCAGCCCGCAATGACACCATTGAGAGGGAACGACGCCGGTTGTCCGCGCTCGACCGAACTATCGAATACTTCGCCGTTAATGAGGCTACCTGTGTAGTGCACAGTCACCTTATCGTTAGGACCAGGCTGTGGCCCCTTGCCTTCTTCCAGCACCTTGTATTGCAAGCCGCTCGCCAACGTAACAACACCTTCCTTGTTTTTGTTTTCAGCTAGGAAAGCCTCGCCAAGCTCTTTATTCTTGACGGCGATTTCTCGCATTTTATCCATTTGCTCTTGCTGCATATCACGTTGATACTGGCTCAATACCTGTCCAACTTCCTCATCGGTCAGCAAGGTCGCTTTACCGTTGAACGCATCGCCGAGCCCCTGAACGAAAGCTTCCATATCGAGCTCAGGCAGATCGACTGTCATACGCTTACCGAATACAACTCCAAAGCTGTAGCTGACTTTTTGTTCCTGCGTTTCAAGATTCTTTACCGGGTCCGCTGCAAAGCCGGTGCCGGCCGTTGCTGCCATAACCATGGCCAGTAGCGTTTTTCTCATCAGTGTTACCTGTTTTTCGTCTATTTTTGAGGAGAGGCTCACCTTACTTGGTTTTAGACAAAGCGGCTACCGTCTCAACATTAGCATTGGTTAATGGGCGCGCTACGCCTCTCCAGTCTAAATCAACACCTCTGAAATTAATGCTGATGACCACCGACGCCATGCGCATGACCATGAGCCACTTCTTCTTCACTGGCTTCACGCACACCATCCACGGTGACGTTAAAGGTTAACGTCTTGCCCGCCAGGGGGTGATTCAAATCAACATCAACATTGAACTTGCCCGCCTTCAACACCATCACCTGGCGCGGCCCGTCTTCTGTATTGATAGCGACAATCATGCCGGGCTTGAGTCGCGCCAACTGCTTTTTGTCTCCCACCAAGTGCTTAA
>JAWWBW010000003.1:0-34728 GCA_033720775.1 Oleiphilaceae bacterium
AAAGTTTGCGGGACAGTCCGGCATCACTTCGCTCATGGAAGATCTGGGCAATGCGCTGGCAGGCGATTCCGATATGATCATGATGGGCGGAGGGAATCCGGCGCACATTCCTGAAGTGCAGGCGCGTTTTAAAGCGCGGCTTCAGGACATTGTCGATTCTGAACAGGATTTTCAGCGGCTGATCGGCATCTACGATCCGCCTCAGGGCGAAGCAGGTTTGATTTCGGCGCTGCGAGATTTACTCAACCGAGAGTATGGCTGGCAACTTACTAACGACCATATTGCCCTCACCAATGGTAGTCAGGCTGCCTTTTTTATGCTGTTTAATCTTTTCGCCGGAGATTGCGAAGATGGTTTAGAGCGCCAGATCGTGTTGCCACTTGCGCCGGAATACATCGGCTACAGCGATGCAGGCTTAACCAAGGATTTTTTTCGTGCGACACGACCTGCTATCGAAATGCTGGACGCGCACACTTTTAAGTACCATGTCGATTTTGGCGCGCTGGAAATCAATGAGCGCACAGGGGCTCTGTGTGTAAGCCGGCCGACTAATCCTACGGGCAATGTATTAACCGATGCCGAGATGGCGCGACTCGATGTGTTGGCTCGCGAACGCGACATACCTTTAATCGTCGATGGAGCCTATGGTACGCCGTTTCCAAAATTGATTTTCACCGAGGCACGTCCGTTTTGGAATGACAACACCATATTGTGTTTGAGTCTGTCCAAATTTGGGTTACCCGCAGCGCGCACAGGTATTGTGATTGCCCGGCCCGAAATCGTGCGTGCGCTCTCGGGTGTGAACGCGATTCTCAACCTGGCCACGGGCAGCTTTGGCAGTATGTTGGCGAGTGATTTGGTCAGAAGTGGGGAGATCATCAAGCTGAGTGAAGAGGTGGTGCGTCCATACTACTGGCAAAAAGCACAACGGGCTGAACAGTACTTCAGAGAACAACTTTCGGGACTGCCTTATGCCTTGCACAAGGTAGAAGGTGCCATGTTCTTCTGGCTGTGGTTAAAAGATTGTCCGGTGAATAGTCAAACGCTGTATGAGCGGCTGAAGGCACGAGGTGTTTTAGTGGTGCCCGGCCATCATTTCTTCCCGGGGCTTAACAGTGAGGCAGACCAACAGTGGCAGCATCGTCATGAGTGTTTACGTATTACCTATTCTCAAGATGAAGCGAAGGTGAAACAAGGATTGGCGATCATCGCTGATGAGGTGAAGCGTGCTTTTAGTTGAGGGGCGAATAGAGTGGTCGCCTTGTCGTGTTGCAAGGCGACGCACGTTTCAAATAGCGGCGAAGTGTCATTAAGCTCCTGGGCAGGTTTCTGCAACGCGGGCGCGCACTTCGTCTAACAGATCCTGGTCACGCTCATACTCGCTGGCCAGTTCATCGAAGGCGTCGAAATTGTCTTCGTTCAGTCCAAAATCTTCATCCAGTTTAACCAGTGCCTCTTCTTTCTTTTCGAGGTCGTCGTGAAAACGATTCAAAATGCATTGGTAGCGCACACTGTAGTCTTCATACTGCTTGGCACTCATAAAAGGTTCTTCGCTGAACGCGTGAGTGCTTGTGCCGAGTAGTATTACGGCAAAAAAACTGGCGGTAAACAAACGTTTTAGGGGCATAAGGCTCCTCCAATAATGATAACTAAGATAGACAGGCTTTAATGAAAATCAACTGCAATACTGCTTGCGCCATTGGGCCGGGCTTTGGTCAAACCACTGTTTAAATGCGCGAGTAAAAACACTTTGTTCCGCATACCCCAGTAGCAGCGCAATTTCGCTTAAGGTCAGTTTTTTATCCCGCAAATAACGTTGCGCCATGGTTTGGCGTAACTCCCGGAGTTCCTCGCGGTAGAGCTTGTTGCGCTGCTGTAAATTCCGATGCAGCGTGCGGCTCGACATATTGAGCTGCTGTGCAACGTATTCTGCTTCAGGCCGACCTTCATGCAGCGCGCGTAGCACGGTATCGCGAAAAGTTTCTAAAAAGACATCGTCCGCAGGTAGTGTCGACAGTTGTGCTTCAGCCTGCTGGTCGAGTAGCTGATGCAGTTGCTCGTCGCGGTAGGGAATAGGCTGTAGCAGGGTTTCCAATTTAAAGACGATGCTGAGCCGTGCTTGCTTTTCCTTTACCTCACAGGCAAAAAAATCTTCGTAGCGAGCACGGCTTGCTATGGGTAATGCCTGCGTAAAGTTCACTGCGACCGGGTCAAAGGGCGAGGGTGACATGATCTCGCGCACCACATTGACCATCGCAGCCAATAACAGCTCGTCGGATAGCTGGCTGGAGTAGCCATGCTCCGGATCCCAGACCAACGCTAGTGTGTGCGTATCTTGCTCGGTACGCACCTGACTACCGGCATAAATCAGTCGTTCGAAACGTTTAAAGCAACTTAAGGCTTCAAGCGCGTTGCGACTGGTGCGGAACAAATAGCCCAGTACGCCACATTGCGCCACGCTCACGCGCCGACCCACTTCAAGACCGAGGCAAGGCTCATTCAGGCCCTGCGCCATATCCTCGAGAGTTTGCCACCACAGGGCATAAGACATGTGCTGGCGCTGACTGATTTGTTCGAGTTCAGCCAATAGATCGCCCGCCACAGGGCTTGTGCTTTCATGCGTACAAGCAAGGTAGTGGCGTAAAAAACCGATCGCGTCGCGGGTGATAAAGTAGTCGTTCAACATATGGCGCGGATTGTCAAAAAATATCAAAAAATAATCAATACCCACTTGGGCTCAAGGCCTAGAATGGCCCCATAATTAACGAAAATTGACACCTGCTTATGAACGACGTACTCCATGCACTGGGTTTTATTGCCATCTTCGGCGTTTTGTTTTTGTCCATCATTATCTGGGAAGCCTGGTATTTAAGCCGACTAGGTCGCCACAACGCTTACCACTTTAAAGAAACTCTGGCGAATATCTCGACAGGGGCCATGTACAAAGTGGTCGACGGCATTGCCATCGCGCTGTTCATTCAGTTTTTTTACGACACGGTGCGGCAATGGGGCTTTCAGTATGAAGCCGAACTCAACTGGAAAAGCATTCTGCTACTGTTTATCGCCAGCGACTTTTTCTATTACTTCTATCATGTGGCGATGCACAAAGTACGCTGGATGTGGGCGGTACATGTGACGCACCACTCTTCGCGTCGGCTCAACTTTTCGACTGCGCTGCGACAGAATTTTTTGCTTGATCTCAACTTTGGCTGGATGCTCTGGTGGATTCCGCTGGCACTCATTGGTTTTGACAAGAATTGGACGATCATCGCCATAGAAGCCAGCCTCGCATACCAGTTCTTTCTGCATACCGAGGTGATTCGACGTTTGGGGCCTCTGGAGTGGGTTTTAAATACACCCTCGCATCATCGTGTTCACCACGGCTGCCAACCCGATCAGATTGATCGCAACTTTGGCGGTGTGCTTATCATATGGGATCGTTTGTTCGGTACCTTTGTTGATGAACGCGATGTAAGCGATCTGAAGTATGGGCTGACGCGTCGTCAGCCCAGCACCCTGAATCCTCTGCGACTTAATCTTGATGAATTTGTTCAGATGTGGCGCGACGTGTGGCGTTACCGGGATGTCAGCATCTTATGGCGACGACCGGATTATGTGGATACGTATTACGTGGTCGACGAGGTCGTGGCGTCAGGCGACTTTATGCCCAAACCAAAGGCTGAAACCTGAGCGGGGTCCTGTGCCAGATGAAAATGTTCGCGCGCACGCCAGACTTTAAGGTAACGATAAAAGGGCAGTGTGGGATACAAGTGATGGACTAAGTGGTAGTTCTGCGACAGCAGTACGGGCGTTAATAGCCATTCCCAGCCGACTCGGTTTGCCGTTGCCTGAAAGGGCGCCTCACTGGCTTTTGCCTGATGCGGATAGTGGGGCAAGAAGTCAAACGCGAATGCCAAAAACACCACCGCAATGCGCGTGGGAATAATAAAAAGTAAGAGGTATTCAAGGCCGAAACCTGATCCGATCAACAGCGCTGCAAGCGTTACCGCCCACAGGCACGCCCATGCAAATTCCCAGCGTTCTTTTAGCGGCCGAGACCTGAACAATTCGGGGTTCAGGTACTGCACAAAATAATGTACATCCAGCGTTGCCCACTTAAGAGGTAATAACCACGCAGGCCCGCGCCCGCAATAGAGGTCCGGATCTTTACTTTCTTCGTTGGTAAAACGGTGATGCTGCATGTGGATATAGCGGAACATCTTAAAGAACGGAACCGGCGACAGCAGCGCGGTACTGATGCGACCACACCAGTCATTAAAACTGCGATGGGTACTCAAGGCGTTATGCGAGGCGTCATGCGCAACCGTAAATGCCAGATAGGCCGCGATGCTATTCAATGCAATGGTTAGGCCGAGTGATAAGTGTTCGCTCAGGTATGCCGCCGAACTGCCAAAAAACAGCAGTATGGCAGTCGCCATCAGTGTGACGGTTGGCCAGGCGATGTTGGGGCGATGGCACAGCTGTTTGAACAGCGCATCGTTATCTGTTGTCACTTGCTCAACGAGAGAATTCATTTTTTTCCGCCAAATTTATCAGTACACGATGTGGTCATCTTATGACAGGTATAAGGTGAAAAAGAGGTATATCCCGGCCATTAGGGGGGCAAATAGTGACAAGCGTGAAGTGGCCGTCTACGATGCCTGCATGCAACATGAACATCTTTCTTTGGCTTATGCTCGTATTTTGTTTCGTCATCTGCGTTTGGATGAACGTTCCGGGCAGGCCCTCTTTGCCGGGACCGATCTCGATTATCAGGGCTTAATGGCTTTGGATGCGCGTGTGCCCTTTGCCACGCAGCGACAACTATTCCGCAACGCCTTGCAGCTGGCGGAGGAGGACCATCTTGGCCTGGCAGTCGGGCGGCGGTTGCACCTGTCGAGTCATGGGCCCCTTGGCGTGGCCGCGTTCAGCAGCCCGGACCTCGGCACAGCCTTGCAGTGTCTGGCTCGCTACAGTCGCTTGCGCGCCCAGTTTGTCGACTTGAAAGCCCAGTTGAGTGGAGACAGCTTCATCATTGCGATGCATGAGCCGCTTGATCTGGGCGATATTCGCCGGTTTTTGCATGAGTCGGTAATTAGCGCGATTTACTCTGCCATCGAATTTTTTGCTGGTGGCGCTGCGCTCAAAGGCAATATTTGCTTTGGCTTCGCCACGCCTGATTACGCAGAGGTGTACAGCGACTACTTTGCCATGCCCTGTTGTTTTGGCGAGGCTCGCACGCAGATGCAGCTGCATCGTTCTTTGCTGGCATTGCCCTCGCCTGTTGCCGACCCGGAGCTGCACGCGCAAGCCCTTGCGCAGTGTGAAGCTGCATTAAAGAGCTTTTCTGACGATATCAGTTTGTCGGATCAGGTCCGGGAGCTCATCAGTCGAAACCCCGGAAAACTATGGACCTGCGATGACGTCGCCCGAGAGCTCAATATGAGTGCTCGTACGCTGATACGGCGATTGAAAACAGAGAATCTCAGTTTTCAGGCAGTGCGCGACCAAGAGGTAATGGCCTTGGCGAAACAGTATTTGCTGGACCCCAAAATGACCGTCGAGTTAACGGGGCATCTGTTGGGTTATGGTGATGTGGCCAGTTTCAGACGGAGTTTCAAGCGCGTCGTTGGTATGACGCCGCTTGCGTATGTCGAACGCTCTCGATAGAAGTAACCACCGGCGCAGCGAAGCCGATAAATTCATCTATGCTTAATCTGGGCCACAACGGCGCGACGCGTATTAACCCTGCCTCATCATCATAATAAATTGGAGCCGCCACATGTTTGCTGCATTGAAGGATGAATTCTCCAGCCCGCTACTCAAGCCCATTCATTTGGCATTGGTGATTGGCATCATCGCTCAAGCAGTGTTGATCCTGGGGATAAGTTCCGAAAATATCGGTAGCATGCAGCGAGCCATCAATACGCAACTGGTGAGTAGTCAGGAAAATATCAGTCAGCGCCTGGAGCGCGCCAATACCTCGCTGACAGCAACCGTCGATGAAACCAGTCAGAAGGTTGCAGCTGAGGTGGGAAAGGCGCTGGAAGAGCGACTCGACATGCAGCAACAATCCATCGCGGCCACGCTGGAAGACTACGTGTTGCAATCGGCCCAAAGCAGCGGCGCCATTCTGGCCGATATTGCCGCGCCCTACTATTGGGATAATGACGTACCGCAGTTGACCCGGCTGGCTGAGCTTGCCCATGGCTCGGCACATGTTTTGTTTGCCGTATTCAAAGATGACCAGGGCCGACCGCTGACGCGCTATTTAAATCGCAAACACCCAAGGGTAAAAGCCTTATTGCAAAACAGTGATGTGAGAGGCTCGGTCAATAAAGTCTTGGATGCGGCGACGCGTGATGACGGGATTATCTTGCTGGATCGACCGGTCATGTCGAATGATGTGGTCTTGGGTACATTCACCTTAGGAATCAGTAAATCGGCGATCGTTGAGGAACTGAGAGAGTTGGGAGCACAGTATCAAGCGCTCATAGGCGACGCCCGTGACGCGGTGAAACGGGGCATGGAGCAAGAGTCTGCGCTGATGACGGCTTCACTGAAGCAGTCAAATAGACAGGTCCAGCTTAATACCTTTCAATCACTGACCGACGCCAACTTGGCTATTTCACGCGCTTCATCTGCGTTAAATTCAGCGCTGGCTCTGGCCGTAGTGGCCAGTGGGCTGGTTTTAATGGGCGTGGTCATGTGGTTGCTGTCGCGCGCCGTACTACGCCGCGTTAAGGTTTTGAAATCGGCGATTTGGGATGTCGCTGATGGCGAAGGTGATTTAACGCAACGCATCGACATTGAAGGAAGCGACGAAATTGCAGAGATGGCGGAAGGCCTGAATCGTTTCATTAATAATACGCATACGCTGGTGGCTGAGGTGAAGCAGTCATCTTCTACGGCGAGCGAAATGACGCAATCGATGACGGGCTTGTTTGAAGAGGCGAGAGGGGCGACACATTCGCAAAAACAAGAGTTGGATCAGGTGTCATCAGCGATGACCGAAATGTCGGCAACGGTGCAAGAGGTCGCGCAGAGCATTGAAAACATGCGACAGCAAGTTGAAACAATACGAGGCGATGCCAACCAGACAACGCAGGTATCAGCGACTGTCCGAAAGCAGCTCGAACATCTTGAATCCACCATTGAAAGCGCATCATCAGTGATTAACGCACTGGATGGTTATAGTGCTGAGATCGGGTCGGTGGTAGATGTGATTCAAAGTATTGCGGAGCAGACCAATTTGTTGGCACTTAATGCAGCGATTGAAGCCGCACGTGCAGGAGAAAGTGGTCGGGGCTTTGCCGTAGTGGCTGATGAGGTGAGGGCGCTGGCGGGTAAAACACAACAAAGTACCGAAGAGATCGTCAGTAAAATTGATAGCCTGCAAGCGGGAAGTCAAAAGGCGGTGCAAGCGATCACACAATCGCGTGACATTGCTGCTGAAAGTCGAGCCGCCTTCGGACAAACCGACGGCTATATGGAAAGCGTGAGTCTTGCCGTCAATAACTTGTCTGAAATGACGGGCGTGGTCGCCAACATGGCACGTGAACAAAAGCACGTGGCGGACGAGATTGAGCAAAATATTGTTCGCGTCTATGAGGAAGCCCAAGAGTCCTCTTCGGTTGTGGAGCAGGCGGAACAGGCAGGGCAAACCATGCAACAGCTGGTGAGTGATCTGTCTACCCAAGTTAGTCGTTTTCATGTCTGACCGGACAGTATCTAAACAAGGTTTAAGGGATCGCCGGTTTGGACTACTTTCAATGCAACATGCGGGCGCGTAGAGTGGTAGCTTGGATGGCATTGATGTTGCGACTCGATACTTTCGCTCCTTTATTGTATCGGGTTGAAATCAATCTACTACACACGTAATTCCACACATAAAACTAAAGAGAAACTTGATGATGAGAAAACTAGCATTGGCGGCAGCCGTATCGGGCGTACTTATGTCGAGTCACACAGTCGTTGCTGACGGTCATGGTGAACGTAGCACGGTAGAGGCTTATCTGGGGGCCGCACAAACTAAGTTTGATAGTGATCGCAATTTCGATGACATGATGTCAGTAGAAGGTGGATTGGAGCTTCCATTGACCGATGCACTCTCTTTGGAGGGATGGTTAGGGATGGGTGATACGGAGGTTGAAGGGACTGGCGTTGAGCCCGATACCGAAAAATACAGCCTGGGTTTGTTGTATCACTTTAGCAACGAAGCGACGCGGCCATTCGTTTCTCTGGGAGCTGCACACTTTGAAATTGAACCGCCAACGGGTGACGCGAATGACGAGAGCCTCGCGCAGTTGGGGTTGGGCATCAAACATTACTACGATAACAACGTGATCATGCGTGCCGAAGCATTGGCAATGAACAGTATCGATAATGAGGTCACTGACTACGCCTTGCGTGTGGCCATTGGTTACGCCTTTGGTCGCGACAGTAAACCCGCTCCAGCTCCCGCGCCGGTAGTAGAGCGCGCACCAGAGCCAAAACCCGTGCCGGCACCCCAGCCTGAACCGGTCGTTAAGGCAGAGCCAATGCCCGAACCTTCTCCCGCACCTAAGCCTATGCCCGCGCCGGTGGATACTGATGGCGATGGCGTGTTCGATAAAGACGACCAATGTGCCGACACACCAGCGCAATTCAAGGTGGATGCGGCGGGTTGCCCGATTATGCTGATGGAGAAGGTCTCTATTGAGTTGCGTGTTAATTTCAGAACGAACAGTGCCGATATTTCGCCAGAAAGCTTTGCTGAAATTAAGCAGGTAGCCGACTTTATGAATCAGTATGACGGCACCAAAGTGACGGTTGAAGGCCATACTGACGATCGTGGCCGTGCTGCTTACAACAAGAGTCTGTCGCAAAAACGTGCTGATGCAGTCAAACAAGTGTTAATTAAGGAGTTCCGCATTGCGCCGGAGCGTATCGACGCGATTGGTTATGGTGAGGAGCGTCCTATCGCGGATAACAATACGGCCGAAGGTCGCGCGCTCAACCGTCGCGTCGTCGGTGTTATTGAAGCACTTGAGAAACGCGCCGCTACGAAGTAGCGTTTGGTGTTTACCTGAGCCAGCTCGTCTGGCTCAGCTCCATTTAATTGGGGCGGGCGCTACGGCACAAATAGCGCCCGAGACCCGCTTACCCGCCTAAATACGCTTTCTTCACATCCTCATTGACCAATAGATTATCTCCCGAGTCGTGCAAAACGATGCTGCCGTTTTCGAGCACGTAACCCCGGTCTGCCAGTTTAAGCGCCTGATTGGCATTTTGTTCCACCAGAAAAATGGTCATCCCGGTTTCGCGCAACTGTTCGATAATCTCGAATATCTGATTGATGATAAGGGGGGCCAGTCCCAATGATGGTTCGTCGAGGAACAGCATGCGAGGCTTGCTCATGAGTGCGCGGCCTATGGCAAGCATTTGTTGTTCGCCGCCCGACATGGTGCCGCCGCGTTGGTGAAAGCGTTCTTTTAGGCGGGGAAATAGCTCGAGTACATATTCCATGCCTTCAGCCACTTCTTCTTTGCTTGCAAAGAAGCCGCCCATGTGAAGATTTTCTTCAACGCTCAGGCCAGAAAATATACGCCGCCCTTCTGGCACAATTGCCAAACCGCTGCGCATGATATCGGCCGTAGGTTTCTGTGTGATGTCTTCGTCATCAAACTGAATACTGCCGCTGCTAGCGCGCGGGTCGCCGCAGACTGTCATCAGCAAGGTGGATTTGCCTGCACCGTTAGCCCCGATCAAGGTGACAATTTCACCCTTGTGCACCTCGAGCGATACGCCCTTCAAGGCTTCAATCTGACCATAATGTGTATGCACATCTTTTAGCTTTAACATTAGGCTTCTCCCAGATACGCTTTGATCACTTCAGGGTTGTTTCGCACCTGATCCGGTGTGCCCGAAGCCAGAGGCTGGCCTTGATTAATGACGTAAATGGCATCAGAGATACCCATCACCAGGTTCATGTCGTGTTCAATCAGTAAGACTGACACGTGATAGTCCTCTTTGAGACTGACGATCAGGTTATCGAGATCTTTAGTTTCTTTTGGGTTGAGGCCTGCGGCCGGTTCATCCAGCATTAGTAGCTCTGGTTCGGTCACCATACACCGGGCTATCTCAAGACGGCGCTGTTGACCATAAGCCAGGTTGCCGGCTTCACGGTTAGCGTATTTGGTGAGATTGACCTTGTCGAGCCAGTAACGCGCCCGATGCATGGCCTGTTCTTCTTTGTGTTTGTAATCCGCTGACTTAAACAGGCCTGCCAGCAAGCTGGTATTCACATGGCGATGTTGCGCCACGAGCAGATTTTCAATCACGGTCATGTTTTTGAACAGGCGGACATGCTGGAAGGTGCGTACCATGCCCAGTCGTGAAATCTTGAAGTCGGGTAAACCCTGTATTTCTTGATCTTTGAAGCGAATGGATCCGCTGGTGGGTGTGTAAAACCCGCTAAGGCAATTAAATACGGTTGTTTTCCCTGCGCCGTTAGGGCCGATGATTGAGACAATTTGAGCATCGCCGACTTTGAGTGAAACGCCGTTTACGGCTATCAAACCACCAAATTGCATGGTCAGGTCTTTTACGCTCAATATGGTTGAGCTGGTCGCTGAGGGGCTTGGCGCTTGTGAGGGCGCATTATCTATCGCACTATTTGACATCGCTAAGCTCCAGGTGGGGGCGTTTCGAGGGGAGTAGACCCTGCGGACGCCAGACCATCATTAATACCATCATTAAGCCAAACATCAACATGCGGTATTCTTGGAACTCCCGTGCCAGTTCGGGTAATACGGTCATGGCAACGGCCGCCAGAATCACACCCATTTGTGAGCCCATACCGCCGAGAACAACAATAGCCAGAATGATGGCCGATTCGATAAAGGTGAAGGATTCGGGGCTGATGAAACCTTGTCTTGCGGCAAAGAAACAGCCGGCAAATCCAGCGAAGGCTGCGCCGATAGTGAACGCCGAAAGCTTAATGGCAGTCCGATTAAGACCTAGAGAGCGACAGGCAATTTCGTCCTCGCGTAATGCCTCCCAGGCGCGACCCACCGGCATGCGCACGAGGCGGCGTATAACGAAAATTGTAAACAGCACTAGCAGCAGCGCCAGCACATAAAGGAATATCACCTTGTAGGAGCTGTCGTAAGCAATACCAAAGGTTTCGTGGAACAGCGTGTTGCCTTCTTCTTTTACGCGGCGGCCAAATTCCATGCCGAACAGCGTCGGCTTGGGAATACCGCCAATACCATTCGGGCCTCCTGTAACGGTTGTAGCATTGAGCAGAAGGATGCGAATAATCTCGCCAAAACCCAGCGTCACGATGGCAAGATAATCGCCGCGAAGCCTGAGAACGGGAAAACCCAAAATAAAGCCAAACAAGGCTGCCATCAGGCCGCCAATGGGCAGCGCCAGCCAGAAAGAGATGCCAAAATATTCCGAAAGCAGGGCGTAACTGTATGCCCCCACTGCATAAAAGGCCACATAACCCAGGTCGAGCAGGCCGGCTAATCCGACCACAATGTTCAAACCCAATCCAAGCATGACATAAATGAGAACGAGCGTGGCGAGATCAATCGATCCGCGTGACACCAAAAATGGCCAGATGAGGGCAATAATCACAATGCTGAAAGTGAACCAGTTTTCCACTTTGCCGCGCTGTTGCTGTGGCAGCTGACTCAGTTGCATGCGCTCGGGCAAAGATGGCTTGGGAATTCGGGTCAGGCCACCCATGATCTGGTCTCTGAATAGTTGGAACACGAACACCAGAATGACTGCGCCAAACACATATACGAACTGATCCGTATCGGCGGGATCAACCGTGAGAAAGGTGCCACTGGGCACGAGGTTAAGTCCCAGCAAGGGGAATGAAACAATAAAGGTGATAAATGCGGTAAACAGCGCGTGGTTAAGATTCTTGGCCATCAGATCTTCTCCACATCAGGTTTGCCGAGCAAGCCGGTTGGTTTGAACAACAGAATCAACACTAGCAGACTGAATGAAACGACATCTTTATACTCGGTGCTGAAATAGCCCGCAGTAAAGGCCTCGGTCATGCCGAGAATCAGACCGCCCAGCATGGCTCCCGGAATACTGCCAATGCCACCCAGTACTGCGGCCGTAAAGGCTTTGAGTCCGGCGATGAATCCGATATGAGGGTTTGCTACGCCGTAGTAGAGCCCAAGCAATAACCCCGCTACGGCAGCGAGCGCCGCGCCGATCACAAAGGTTGCCGAGATAACGCGGTTGGTATTTATGCCTAGCAGATTGGCCATTTTCAGATCTTCTGCCACCGCGCGGCAGGCTCTACCCATGCGGGATTTGGCGATAAATTGAGAGAGCGCAAACATGCACACAAAAGTAACCACAAAGATGAGCACCTGCATGTACGACAGGGTCATTTCAAAATCGCTGGTACCGAAGGTCCAGCCGCCAGTGATAATGGGTGGTATTGCCTTGTCGCGCGCGCCCTGAGCAAGCACGACGTAATTCTGTAGAAAAATCGACATACCAATGGCGGATATCAGAGGGATCAGGCGATTGGCGCCACGCAGGGGACGGTAGGCGGTACGCTCGATAGCCCAGCCAAACGAACTAGAAACCAGAATCGCGGCGAGTAATGCAACCAGAAGAATAATTGGAATGTATTCGACTCCGAGCATGGTTAGCCCGGCGATAACGACAAAAGAAATATAGGTGCCAATCATGTAAATTTCGCCGTGGGCGAAATTGATCATGCCGATGATGCCGTAAACCATCGTGTAGCCAATGGCAATCAGTGCATAGGTACTGCCAATGGTTAAGCCGTTAAGCATTTGCTGGATGAAGTATAAAAACGCCTCAAGCATTGCGATTATCCCCAAATAAAAAAACACCCTCTGCTTCAACAGAAGGTGTTTTTGTTAGCTGACTTAAGGAATTACTTGGCGACCGTTTTGGTGCCGTCTGCGTGCCAATTGTACACAACGAAATTGAATTCTTTAAGATCGCCTTTCTCGTCGAACTTGAGTTTGCCCGTTGGTGTATCGAAGGTCATGCTGCGCATGGCTTTCTGAATGGCGTCGGTGTCGGTACCGCCCGTCTTTTTCATAGCGTCTGCCATAACCTGCACCGCTGAGTAAGAGGTAAGTACGAAGGCACCGCTGGGATCCTGACCTTTTGCTTTAAACGCTTCGACCAGTGCCTTGTTGCGAGGGTCTGCATCAAAGCTCGGGGGCAGCGTGACCAGCAAACCTTCAGACGCTTCGCCCGCAATCTGGCTGATATCTTTGTTACCTACGCCTTCAGGCCCCATAAAACGCGCCTTCAGCCCTTTTTCTGCTGACTGGCGCAGGATCAGGCCCAGTTCCGGGTGGTAGCCACCATAGTAAACAAAATCGACGTTCGCTTTTTGCATTTTGGCAATGAGTGAGGAGAAGTCCTTGTCGCCGGCAGTAATACCTTCATACATGACGACGTTAACGCCTTTGCTCTCCACGGTTTTCTTAACCGCGCTCGCAATGCCTTCGCCGTATTGTTGTTTGTCATGAATCACTGCCATGTTTTTGGGCTTAACCTTGTCGGCAATGTAATTGCCGGCAATGGGGCCCTGGTGGCTATCGAGGCCGATGGTGCGGAACACCATCTGATAGCCTCGTTCGGTAATATCAGGGCTGGTGGATGCCGCTGTTACCATGAGAATGCCTTCATCTTCGTAAATATCAGAGGCGGGTTGCGTGGAGCTGGAGCACAGGTGGCCCACGACAAAACTGATGCCGTCATTAACCACTTTATTTGCCACAGCCACGGCTTGCTTGGGATCACAGGCATCATCGTAAACAACGCCTTCAAGCTGGTTGCCATTCACGCCGCCGGCTTCGTTGATTTTTTCGATTGCCATTTTGGCGCCGATCATTTGCATGTCGCCATATTGAGCAACAGGGCCTGTTACAGGGCCTGCGAGAGCAATCTTGATCGTTTCAGCCTGACTCAGTGCTGCCGCACCCATGAGTAAAACGGAAGCCCCTAAGCTCTTTAACTTGTTATGTTTTTTCATTGTTGCGTCCTATTGTGCTTACAACATTGGTTAGAAAGGGTTTGTGGATATTGCTTTATTATTTTTGCTTAATCCGGCCTGACTACCCGCCACTGCGCGCGCCCGGAGCAAGATCAAGTGAACGCCATATTACAAAGAAACGTTTCTAGTGAAAAGTTTGAAAAGGTTCACATTAGATGACGTATTATTTAGCAAGCTCCGGCGCCTTCAATACTTCTTTTAAAATGATTTCGTACTCCTCGCCATCTTCTTCTTTTTGCAGCATCTTCAACAGTAGCGAGTGGTCATCTTTGGCAAACCATAGCAGGGTTTCGCGTTTTTTATCGGGAGCACGCACTTTTTCGACCACAATGCTGTCCAATTCGCCCAATACTGTAGCAATACGCTCTTCTCTCAATACCCTAAATTGACTCTCGCGCAGCTTGCCTTTATGAACGACCTCGTAATCCATTTGTTGCTTGCCGGTCGCAACGTCCATCAGCAGTTGCAGCTGATAACCAAGTCGATCCAGTGCCCCGGAAGGTAAATCGACCTGCCAGCGCTTACCGTCATGCTTGCCCAATGCTTTGTTTTTTTGCCAGTCGAACTGCACGTCCTGCTGACGATCACGAACGAAAAAGCCACTCAATTCGTAATTGTATTGGGTGGGGATGACGCGACTGTCGCGCCAGTCAAAAACGACAGACTCTTTGATGTCGGCGATGGTGGAGTCTACATCAAAGCGATAAATCCACTTACCTTCGCCAAGGGGTTTGAGTTCGCGAATGGCCGAACCATTCATACTGATCCCTTTTTTGATACGGGCGGTATAGCTGGCGGCGTGCGGGATTAATTCTTGTGCCAGCAATTCGGCACTGAACAATAAACAAAAAAGAACAACAAACTTGCTGCGCATAGGCATGGGAGGCCTGGCTCCTTTTGGACATCCTCGTAGCAGTTTAATGCAAGGTGTGCGGAGTTTCGAGTATCAAACCCTGTTCAGGGATAGTTTCGTTATCCAGAAGCGCAGAAGAGGCATCGTCGTGCATGCGAAGCCTTCCTTCAACAAACCACTTTACCGCGATAGGGTAGATCACGTGCTCTTGCTCCTGTACGCGCTTGGCCAGCGTTTCTGCAGTGTCTTGGGGCAGTATTGGCACTTTTGCCTGAATGATGTTTGGTCCGCTGTCGAGCTCGGGGGTGACAAAGTGAACCGTGACGCCGTGTTCTTTATCGCCAGCCTCGATTGCGCGTTGATGCGTATTCAGGCCAGGATATTTGGGGAGTAGAGAGGGGTGAATGTTCAGCATTCGGCCCGTGTATCGCCGCACGAAGTCGTCAGTCAGTATGCGCATGAACCCTGCCAGTACAACTAAATCCGGACGGTACTTTTCAATTTCTTTTAACAGTGCAGCATCAAAATGCTCACGTGACTCGTATTTAGCATGATCAATCACGGCTGTTTTAATGTCGGCCTGTTCGGCGCGCTGCAATCCAAAAGCACTCGCTTTGTTGGATATTACTGCAACGATCTCGCCGTTCAAGGCTTCTTCATTAACGGCATCAATGAGGGCTTGCAGGTTACTGCCGCTACCCGATATCAAAACAACAATACGTGGTCGTTTGGGTACTTCAACATTAGGGTAGTCACTGCTCATGCGGTTGGCAGACCCTGCAGTTCAACCTGTTCTTCGTTTTGATCTGCAAGCGCGGCAATGTGCCCGACTTTCCATGCGGTTTCGCCTTGTGCTTTGAGCAACTCTAGTGCCTTGTCGGCCTGGTCTGCCGCAACACAGATAATCATGCCGGTGCCGCAGTTGAAGGTACGGTACATCTCGCGAGCAGCGACATTGCCGGCGTTTTGTAACCATTTGAACACCGGGGGGAGTTCCCAGCTATTCAGGTCGATCACGGCCTTGCAGTCTTCAGGTAGCACGCGAGGGATGTTTTCTAGCAGACCACCACCGGTGATATGAGATAGGGCATGGATATCCACTTCTTTTTGCGCCGCCAGTAGCGATTTGACGTAAATGCGGGTGGGTTGCATCAATGCGCTCGCCAGCGTTTGTCCGCTGAGGTCCTGATTCAGATCGGCCTTGGCGTGTTCAATGATCTTGCGAATGAGTGAGTAACCATTGGAGTGAGGGCCGCTGGATGCAAGCGCGATCAGGGTGTCGCCGGCCTGGACTTTACTCCCGTCAATCAATTCAGATTTTTCGGCAATGCCGACGCAGAAGCCTGCGAGGTCGTAATCTTCGCCTTCATACATGCCGGGCATTTCAGCGGTTTCGCCGCCAACGAGAGAACAGCCTGCCAGTTCACAACCCTTTCCAATGCCTTCGACGACCTGTGCCGCCACGTCTACGTTAAGCTTTCCTGTGGCATAGTAGTCGAGAAAGAAAAGGGGTTCTGCTCCGGCCACAACCAGGTCATTCACGCACATGGCAACCAGATCGATACCGATGCTGTCATGCTGCTTCAGATCCATTGCAAGTCGTAACTTGGTGCCTACGCCGTCGGTACCGGAAATCAATACCGGCTCGCGGTAACCCTTGGGCAATTCAAACAGAGCACCAAAGCCACCCAGACCTGCCAGCACTTCAGGGCGGCGAGTGCGTTTTGCCACGCCCTTGATGCGTTCAACCAATGCATTACCGGCGTCGATGTCTACACCTGCATCTTTATAGCTTAGGGAAGGGGATGACTTGTCTGTATGATCGCTCATGCTAAACCTGTGTTGGACGTGGGTTTGGGGGGCGGATTCTAGCAGTTGTTGCGCAGGTCGCCAAATGATCATTTTTCATAATCTGATTTCGCCTGAACACGAATTCAGCAGCCTGCCGGGCACATATGTTGTCATCTGTCAGGGAGATGCATATCATGTCACCCCAATGTCAACGCTCACACATCGGATAGCGACTTGTTCAAGCCGTTTCTCGCCACGCTCTGTACGCTGATTCTCTGCTTTTCGTCTGGCAGGCTGTGGTCCGTTCAGGTCAATAATCTTTATTCAGCAACAGTGCCTGTTGTCTCGCAAGAAAGTGCTGACCGCGATGCTGCCTTAAACGAGGCGCTAATCAGCGTGCTTATCAAAATAACGGGTCAGCCCGATATTGCGTCTCAGTCGGGCATTGTTGAAACCTTGCTGCCAGCACAACGTTATGTGCTGACCTTTAGCTATAGTGACAATCCCGATTACCTCGAATATCTGCGTTTAGAGGAGCTGGTTGCTCAACAAACCCCTGCTACGCAGGCTGGAAACCAGGCCGAACAGGGGTTATTTGATGCCATCGCAGCCGAAGCTGCCGCGCAGGTCGCGTTGCCTGACGAAAGGCCATTGCCCTACCTGTTGGAAGCAAGTTTTTCAAAGGCGCAGGTGGATGAACAGCTCGCTCGGTTGCGCATTCCAGTGTGGGGTGCAGTGCGTCCAGGGGTTTTAGTGTGGTTGGTAGATGACTCCAGTGGGCAGCGAGAGGTGATAGCAGCAGGCCATCCTCATGCCGAAGAGCTAAAGCGGCGAGCCGAGCAGTATGGCTTGCCTTTGTTTTTTCCCGTCATGGATCTGCAGGATATTTCCAGTGTCGATGTGGCAGACCTTTGGGGCTTGTTTCCCGATGCGGTTGCAGATGCTAGCGCTCGCTATCGAGCAGACAGTTCACTGCTGATACGACTTAGTGCCTACGGTTCTGAGTTATGGCGTTCAAGCTGGGTTTTTGACTTGCGTAATACGTGGATCAATGGACAGACTCAGGAGACCTCTCGCGACATGGTTTGGGATCGTGTGCTACGCAGCATGGCTCGTGAATTTTCAGAACGATATGCTGTGCTTAAAACGCCAGGTTCCGGTGATGTGCTGAATCTCCAAGTGGAGGGGGTAAGCACCTTTGGCAGTTACGTGGCCTTGCGTCAGTATTTGCGGGGGCTGCCGCCCGTTGCGCGCGCAGAGGTGTTAAACCTGGATCGTTCACGTGTCACGTATGCGATCAGTTTGCGGGGTACAGAGCAGCAATTTCGTGAATACCTGGAATTGGGTGGCAAGATGGAGCCGCTCCAGTCAGATACCGTGGGTGTCGCTGCCAGTACGGTGATCTTACAGGGCCAAGATAATGTGTTGAGTCAGCCTTTTACCCTCCGGTATCGTTGGCTGAAGGGGCTGTGATCGCCATGCCCTTCGAATTGCGCCAAATCCCCAACCTGCTGACTGTTCTACGTATTTTACTCATCATTCCTTTCGCCTGGTGTGTATACAGTGCGGAGTATGCTTACGCCTTAGGTATCTTTTTTATCGCAGGCTTGTCTGATGGGGTGGATGGTTTTCTAGCCCGGCAGTTTGGCTGGGGTTCGCGGTTTGGTGCCATTGCAGATCCGTTGGCAGACAAGTTGCTGCTGATTACCGCGTACGTGGTGCTGGCGTGGACCAGTCAGATCCCTGTTTGGTTGACAGTGCTCGTTTTGAGCCGTGATCTGGTGATTGTGGCGGGGGCCTTGGTTTATCACTACTGGATAAGCCACTACGAGATTAAACCCTCACTTTGGGGTAAAGCCTGTACCTTGGTACAAATCGTTTTTGCATTGGCCGTGCTGATTCGTCAGGCACAGTGGCCTATGCCGGAATGGGTCATTATCGGGGGCGTTTGGTTGGTCGCTCTGGTTACCGTAAGCAGTGGTGCACATTATGTCTGGGCGTGGTCGCGCAGAGGTTGGAAAACCTTGCATGATGACGAGCAGTAAAGTGGACGCAGGTGTGCAGATGAGCGGCGAATTTGGTCAACAGCTTGCCTTGCCTGTCGGTATTCGCAGTGATGCGGGCTTCGATAATTTCTTTGGCTCGCAAGCGCCCCGTGTAGTCTCTCTGCTTCAGCAAGCTCTGGGGAATGTAAACGAAACGCTGATCTGGGTATGTGGCCCCAAAGAATCGGGGAAAAGCCATTTGGCGGCGGCCTGCCTTAAATATATAGAGTCTTGCGGCAGTGCTGCCATGTACCTAGGCTTGGATGAGCTTGCAGGGCAGATTGAGTGGGCCCGTTTTTTTATCGATGATGATGCCGGGCCATCTGTGGTCGTGTTGGATGATTTGCATATGTGGTTGAATAATGGCGAGGCAGAAGGGGCCTTGTTTCAAATGTTCAATCAATTCAAAATAAGCGGCCGCCAGTTAATCGTGACGTCAGATAAGCCGCCAGCTCTAATGCACATTCAGTTGCCCGACCTGGCCTCGCGGCTGCGTTCAGCACAAGTATTGACGCTTCATTCTCCGAATGACGTCGAGAAGCAAGACGTGCTTGTGCGGGTGGCGGCAGAGCGCGGAATCCATATTGGTAACGAGGTAGCTGCTTACATAATCAAGCGCAGTCAGCGCAATCTTGGGCAGTTGCTGCAGGTATTGGAACAGGTTGAACAAGCCAGCCTGATCGAAAAAAGAAAGGTCACAGTACCGTTTATAAAAAAAGTCTTGGGCTGGTAGCGCTAAGCTAATACGTCCAAAATTGTCCACCGTTCTCAGGAGCAGACATATGATACGAGTCGTCTTTAATCAAAAGGGTGGTGTGGGTAAATCCAGTATTACCTGTAACCTGGCAGCGATTGCGGCTTCACGGGGTAAACGAACACTGGTAGTCGATCTCGATCCACAAGGCAACTCAACCCACTACATAATGGGCAAGTCGGCGGATGAATTAAAGAACTCTGTGGCAGATTTTTTTGAGCAAACCCTGAGCTTTAATCTGTTTAACAAAGACGTCACTGATTTTACCCACTCTTCGCAGTTCGAAAACCTGGCAGTATTCCCATCAAACCCTGAGTTGGATTTTCTGGAGCGCAAGCTCGAAGCAAAGCATAAAATTTACAAGCTCAAGAATGCCTTGCGTGAACTCGAAAAATACTACGAAGAAATCATCATTGACACAGCGCCAGCGCTAAATTTTTACACCCGTTCTGCCTTGATTGCGGCAGATAAGGTATTAATACCTTTCGATTGTGATGACTTCTCGCGCCAGGCCCTTTACCAGATTCTGGGCGAGTTGCAGGATCTGCAAGAAGATCATAACCCTGGATTAGAAGTAGAAGGCATTGTGGTGAATCAATTTCAACCACGAGCCAGTCTGCCACGACAGCTGGTGAACGAGCTTACTGAAGAAGGTTTGCCCGTATTGCAGGTCAAACTCAGTGCGTCGGTAAAAATGAAAGAATCACACCAAAACAGTAAGCCGCTGGTATATTTTGCGCCAAAACATGCGCTGACAGCACAGTTTGAGGCGTTATACGGTTTATTGAATGGCGAGAAAGTGGCAGAAGAGTTTTTAGTGTAATGGGTTGAGCGAGAGCTGCACGTCTTTTCAGGCGGACTCGCGAGATCCGCCGCTACCGTCGCTGCTATTATCGAAAGGCAGGAATATTTGTTCGCCGTTACCAAGCGTGTTGCCATCGGCGACGCGTTGGTATAGTTCCTCGAGATTGTCCAGTGGCAAGGGCGCCGAATACAGGTAGCCCTGTGCATAACGGCAACCGTTGATTTTCAAAAAAGCCTCTTGCTCGGGTGTTTCCACGCCGGTTGCGAAGGAGCGCAAGTCCATCTGATTGGCAATCGCCAGCAGGGTCTCAGTAATCGCCCGGTCATTTTCATCATCACTGATGCCCGTCACAAACGTGCGGTCAATTTTGATAATGTCGATGGGAATCTGCTTGAGCTGGCGCAGAGAAGACAGGCCGGTTCCAAAACCGTCTATGGTCAGCGAGACGCCCAGCGCATTCAGGTCGCAAAGAGTCGCAGATGAGTTTTCTATGTTGCTGGTAATGGTTGACTCGGCCATTTCAAGTATCAGATTACGCGGCGCGAACCCGGTCGCGTGAGTAACCTCTTTGACCAGATCCAGTAGTCCAGGGTGATAGTACTGGCGACTCGAAAGGTTGAGTGCAATTTGCAGTGGCGCGCCAAACAGACTTTGTATGTGCAATCCTTGTTTACAGGCATTCTCGAGCACCCACTTTCCAATTTCGTGTAATTGTCCCGTTTGCTCTGCAACCTGCAGAAAATAGTCGGGGCGTACCAGGCCTTTTTGTGGATGTTGCCAGCGAATGAGCGCTTCAAACGCGACAATTTCGCCGGTCTCAATTTCAATAATCGGTTGGTAATAGAGTTCGAACTGATTTTGTTGCAACGCTACGCGCAACTCCTGCTCGATTTGCAGTTGGCGCTGCATTTCTTCATTCATTTCAGGGCTATAGAACTGAATATTGTTGCGCCCGGCATTTTTGGCGCGATACATGGCCATGTCGGCATTTTTAAGTAGGTCGGGATAATGGCTGCCGTCAATGGGGCACAGGGTAATACCGATACTGGACGTAATAATCAGTTCGCTATTTTGAAGCTGAATTGGTTTGGTAATGCTTTCGAGAATGTTGCGCGCCACGGTTTCAGCGCCATCCTGCCCTGAAACATTAGCCAGCAACACCGCGAATTCATCGCCACCCAGTCGCGCGATAGTATCTTCCCTTCGAATACAGTTTTTGAGTCGCGCAGCAAGCGTCACCAGGAATTCATCCCCGGCATCGTGGCCAAGGGTGTCGTTAATGCGTTTGAAGTGATCAATATCGAGCGTGATCAGCGCCATTTGGTGCTTGTGTCGAATAGCAGACTGAATGGCTTGTTCGCAGCGGTCTTCAAACAACCTGCGGTTTGCTGTTCCGGTCAGGGCGTCGAAATGGGCAAGGTAGTGCAACTGATCCTGAGTATGGCGAATCTCGGTAATGTTCTGGCCAATCAACAACAGTCGGGATTGACCGCTTTCGTCGTCGTCACTCAAATGGTTCATATTCCAAAGCATGATGTGTCTGGATCCATCGCGGCTTAACACTTCGCATTCCGCGCTTTCACGAGTCAGGCCGCTTTCAATAATGCGCGTAAATTTCCAGGCGATTTCGTCTTGAATGGCAGGGGGGATGAACAAGTCGATAAAGTTTTTGCCTAATATCTCTTCGCGGCTGTAGGCGAATAGGTTCTCGGCCGCGGTGTTCCACTGTTTTACTCCGAACATTTCATCCAGCACGATGATGGGGATGCCTGCTGTTTCAATGAGAGCGCGGTAGCGCTTGGAGGATGAGCGAAACGATTTTTCGGCTTGCTGACGCACGAAAACCTCGTCTTTAAGCTCCTGATTAGTGATGTTCAGGTCTGCTGTGCGCTGTTGCACGATTTCTTCGAGTTGCGCTTCGATTTGCATGCGGTCTGCAATAAGGCGATTAAAGTAGAGTGCGGTGATAATTAGAATCAGCCATGAAATCTGAACCAGGTGCCTTGGCAGACTGTTGTCCGGCATGGTTTGTTGCGGGTCTATCACCGCATTGAGCTCTGGCAGCATGAGTAAACTGGTGAGTAGAACCGTCAACGAGCAGCTTCTTGGACCGAAACGCGCTGCAGGCCAAATGAGGCAGGGTGTCATCAATAGCAAAATCGAGGTGTTAAAGATTAGGGCGGTATAAGCAATGATAAGTACCGCGGCCGACCAGGCAAGGTATTCAATACTCGAAATACGAAAGTTTGTTTTGAAGGTGTGATAGCGCGCTGCAATGGCCAGCGGGGTGACAATCAACATACCTCCGAAATTGGCAAGCCAGTGTTGCCAGATCGCGTATAGATTGATGCTGTTGCTGGCATGAAAAGCACTTTCATTCATGTTAAGCAGAAGCGCAGATAGACCCGCAATGAGCATGCAAACCAGCATAAATCTTAAGAAGCACTGGCTGCTGGCAAGTGGCGCTGCCTGTTGATCGGTTTGTTGACGCGTGAGTTGCCAGTAACCCAGGTAAATCGCCAGAGACTGAAGGGCCAGACTAAAGGCATAGAACAACCAGTAGACGAGTTCGGCCGGTGTGTTATGCACCGTGCCGACCCACATCAAGGGTGTTAGCGCGGCTAAAAATATTGGCGCCGTCATGCCTCGTCCCCAAACAAAACACCAGGCGAGAGCCAGTCCAGAGCCAAAGTTGATGGCTACGTTGGGGGCGTCAGTCGTTGCGTTGAACTGTAACCAGTGCGTGAGTGCAATGGTGAGGAAGACAATGGCACCCTTACCAAAATAGTGCAGATTGCCTTTTCCGAGTGGTGATGATGCGTACATGCGTATGTCGTGCGGTTTCCTGTAATAGAAAGGGGCTGTCGACCTGATCTCGCATCCTTTGCGTGTCGTAAAACATGTACCCGCTTGCGTCAAAGGTCTAATGCAGGGAGCCGAGAACGCAGTTTATCCCGAGTTGAGCAACTGGTCTGCAACGCTATGTATCTCAATGTATCTTAATGTAACCGCAGCGACACTTTTACATGGTAATACGCATGGAAAGATCCAGTGCGCGGCAGTCTTTGGTGAGAGCGCCAATGGAAATAAAGTCCACGCCGGTCTCTGCGATAGGCACGAGCGTAGTCTCATTGACGCCTCCGCTCGCTTCAAGCTTCGCTTGGCCGGCGTTGCGAGATACGGCCGTGCGCATATCTTCCAGTGAAAAATTGTCGAGCATTACTATGTCGGCTTTGGCTTTGATGGCCTCTTCAAATTCTTGCAGGTTTTCAACTTCAACTTCGACGGGTTTGCCTGGCGCAATCTGTTGAGCATTCGACACGGCATCTGTGATCGAGCCGCAGGCTGCAATGTGGTTTTCTTTAATCAGGAAGGCGTCATAGAGCCCCATGCGATGATTGCCGCAGCCTCCACAAGTGACCGCGTATTTTTGCGCCAGACGCAAACCGGGCAATGTTTTGCGCGTGTCGAGCAACTTAACTTTGGTGTGGGCAACCAGTTGCGCATAGCGATTAGCCACGGTGGCTGTGCCAGAGAGTGTTTGTAAAAAGTTCAGCGCCGTACGTTCTCCCGTTAGTGTGACGCGGGCATTGCCCTGTAATGTGAATAGGGTTTCGTTGGGGTGTACAGGATCGCCGTCTTGTTTGTGCCACGTTACCAACATCGAAGCATCGAGCGATCGGAATACTTCGTTGACCCAGGCTTGTCCGCAAAGTATGCCTTGTTCTCGGGTGATGACTTTGGCTGTGGCTTGCTTTTCCTGCGGAATCAACCGTGCGGTAATGTCACCGTCACCTATATCCTCAGTGAGAGCGGATTGAACATTGTGCGCGATGGCGTCGATTAAGGCTTGGTTCATACTGTGCGTCTTAATTAGCGGTATTGGCTGAGCGTCATTTTGCCACCAGTTTGCTGAATATCGAGGTGTCTTAATGCGCTCATACCTAGTAATACAGGTTGGTGTTTGCCCATGCCGGGGTTCAGGCTGGCGGACACATTATAGAGTTTAAACTGGCCAAAGCTAATTTCATCGATTCGGGTGTTTTGCATCTCGACAATGCCGTTCGCGGTGACACCCAGCTGGCTACCTTGTGCTGTGAGTCCGTATTTTCTTGCTAGGCTTGCCGGTACAACGACATCGGTTGCGCCCGTATCCACCACAAATTCTGCTGGCTCGCCATTAATCAGGCCGCTCACATGGTAGTGGCCCTTGCGGTTTTGCTCCAGGGTAATACTGATACTTGATGTGCTGGTCTGTACGTCAGGGTTTTGGTTGGGGTTGTATTGTTGTTGCTCCCATACGCCAAAAAACTGAGTCAGCAGGGCAATACCAATTATCCAGGCAATAAACATCATGGTTTTGCCGGTTGATTGTACAGACACATATACCTCCAGATGGATTCAGTACCCGGCTAGTGTAATGAGCTCAACAAAATTGCCAAGTTTTTTGTGACGAGCATCTCGCGGAAACAATTCGTGACAGGGGATGCAAAATTGACGCTATATAATGTGAAAAACAGTTAAATATTTGACGTTTGTCTGATCTGATTATTGGGGTAATGCATGGGTAGTGCAAAAGTTGTTGGGATTCGTGGAGGTGAGGGTATGGCACAGGAGTATCAGGCTCAAGCCAGGCCTTTGGCGATCCCATTGGTAAAACTACGCGACTCCATGAAGCAGACCGTGTCTGGTCTGTTGCGAAAATTATTTGAGAACGCCGATGATGCGCTCTTCGCTATGGCAGATAAGGCGGGCAGCAATGGGGATCAAGCGCTATTTTTTGATGCGATGCGCGAATTACGCCTGCAGAAAAAGCATATTGCGACGGCGGTCGTAAAAGGTGTGATTCAATCCTTTAATGAGCTCGGCCATTATCGCGAAGAGCTATCCCGCAATGGCGTCCACGCAACGGAACTGGAAGAACTCAGCGTGATCCAGAACGATGAGCTGGAGATGAAAGTTGCGGTTGAGGGTATGGTAAACCGTACGCGGAGCTCTTGTTCTCAAAGCCTCGAAGATTTGCGTGAGCGTTGCGAATACCTGATGTCGCCAATGACGCTTAAAGCAGATCAAACTCCCGCCAGCCCAGAGATTCTTTCGGAGTGTTTTGCTGAAGGTGTTGCTGAACTTGAGATTGGCATCCGCGCTCGCCTGGTTGTGCTTAAGCTATTCGAAAAATATGTGCTTAGTGCGATGGTACAGGCCTACACCGATGCAAATAATATTCTGATGCAACAGGGGGTGCTGCCTGAGATCAAAAAATATCGTGCCCAGCGCGCTCGTCCTGTAGTGAAAAGCGCGAGCAGTGAGGATATTTGGTCTTCAAAGGGGCAAACTGTATCTGATGCAGATATTCCTACGCTCTCATTACGCGGTGACGCTCCCTTTAGCGCAGGCCAATCGCAGGGTGGTCTGGAAGATATTCGTGAGTTGTTGCATGCCGGTGACGCTGCAGCGCTCACTGATGAGCCTCCCATGTTGTCGAATGTGTTTTACAGCCAGAATGATCTGGTTTCGACGCTGACGCGCTTTCAGGGTGACTTGCCTGTCGTGCTGAAGGGACAGGATTCAGGGCAGCCCATTGATTTTAGAAGATTGCTGGATAAAGGATTAGCAGGTAACGGCTGCACCGCCTCTTATACCGAAATGGACTCGGATATTATTAATCTGGTCTCGATGCTGTTTGAATTCATTTTGGGAGATCGTCAATTACAGCCGACCATGAAGGTGCTGATAGGTCGTCTGCAAATACCGATTCTCAAGGTCGCTATTATGGACCGCACCTTTTTTAACAAGGGCGGGCATCCTGCACGAAAACTGTTGAACGAAATTGCCTCCGCCGCTATTGGTTGGAACGAGCCGGAAGCCGGTAAAGCGGATCGGCTGCGCGCTGAAATTGAAAGAGTGGTCGATGCCGTCGTAGAGGATTTTGATGAAGACATGGGGTTGTTTGAAGAGCTGCTCCATTCCTTTAAAACCTTTATGGATGTGGAGCGTCGTCGCAGCCAGTTAGTGGAGCAGCGCACCAAAGACTCCGAGCAGGGTAAGGCGGCTTCGGAGCAAGCTAAGCTGCGTGTGCAAACCGTACTGAACGAGGCGCTGGCTGATGCGCATGCTCCCGAAAGTGCTGTAGAACTCCTGCGGGATGGTTGGAGCAAAGTGATGATTATTCATCACTTGAAAGGTGGCGAAGAAAGCAAGCAGTGGCTTGACGCATGCCGCTTGGTCAATGAGTTGTTGTGGACCTTCTCGCCTTCAGAACAGGGTATGAGTCCTGAAGTCGTTAGAGAGTCGTTGTTGGAGCGCATTCCTAAAGTGATCGAAGGCCTTGATGCCGGATTGCAGGATGTTGCCTACGATGAGTTTCGCCGCAAAGAGTTATTGCATCAGATAGAAGCAGAGCACGTAAAAATTCTGCAAGATCTGCAGGTGTCCATTGAGGCGCAACAGGCGAAGCGGGCAGAACAAGAGAGTATTGATGCGTTGGCGCGAGAAACGGCAGATCTTGAAGCCGAATTCAACTGTCAGATGCAAAACACGATCGAGCAGAATGATGAGGCGGTTGTTGAGGAGATACCCGCTCAATCAGCTGCTCAGTGCACACCCGATGAATCCGTGCCAAGTGAAGAAACTGTCGAGGAGATCGTGCTGGTAGCGGTCGATCCGGAGCCAGATTCTGTCGCCGAAATTGACGAAAACGATCCCTTTGTGCGCCAGGTTGATCATTTCACAGTCGGTTGCTGGTTTGAATTTAATACCGAAGAGCGTAAAGAGCGCTGCAAACTGGCTGCGATAATCAAAGCAACAGGTAAGTATATTTTTGTTAATCGTTCGGGTATCAAAGTGGCCGAGAAAACCCGCATGGGGTTGGCCGTAGAGCTCCGTCGCGGATCTCTTCAGATTCTTAATGACGGCCTGTTATTTGATCGTGCACTGGAATCGATTATTACTAACCTTAGAGGTAAGCAAAACCAAGCCTAAGCATTGACGGAGCATGCGGAGCGCCTTAGCATCGCTAGCCACATGTAGTGAGCGAGTGGACCTATGCAATGGCATAACGGCTGGTGTGACAGGGCACGAAGGTGCCCATCTCCCAATTTCAATGAACGTCCCCACAACTGTGAAGTTGACCTTCTGGTAATTCATTGCATTAGCTTGCCCCCCGGAGAATTCGGCGGCGACTATATCGAGCAGTTCTTTACCAACCAGCTTTCACCTGGTGCGCATCCATATTTTGAAGAGATCGCAGCTATGCAGGTGTCGGCACATTTTCTTATTCGTCGCACTGGCGAACTGGTTCAATTTGTTTCCTGCCTGGATCGTGCCTGGCATGCGGGCGCGAGTGAGTTTTGTGGTCGCAACAACTGTAACGATTTTTCGATCGGAATCGAGCTTGAAGGGACTGATGAAGATGGCTTTGAGGCGGAACAGTACACCACACTTGCTGATCTGACTCGGAGCCTGATGCAGCAGTTTGAGGGCATATCCATTAATAATATTGTGGGGCATGAAGATATTGCTCCAGGGCGCAAAACAGATCCGGGCCCCGGGTTTGACTGGGAGCACTATCGCTCGTTGCTCTCAGAAGAGGTGCCACATTAATGGTTAAGTCTGACCTCAATGATGCAGCCTGGTATCGAGATCGTTATGTGTCGAGTAGTGTCATTCGCGCGCTTTACACCTATTTGCAGCAACAGACAGAGGAGACACATCCCGCGCTGCTCGCACTGGGCTTGAGCGATCACGAACTCAATGACTCCGGCTTTCGTTATCGTGCCCCGCTGTATTTTGAATTGATGGATTTGGGCGAACGTTTGCTCAACGACGCCTCGTTCGGCTTTCACTATGGTCAGTGTGCCGAGGCTAATCGCTGGGGCGTGATGGGCTACATTCTCTCGGTCAGTGATAATTTACGTGAAGTCATTGCGACCCAGCTCAAGTTGCAGGCCCTGGTGGGAAATATTGGTTGTACGGTCGTTCATGAAGAGGGCGAGCGTCGTGCTATTGAGTGGTATACCGATGGTCTGCCCAATCGCCACGTTGCCGAAGAAGCGCTCACCGGCTGGATTTGTTTTGCTCGAAGAATTGTGAAGGCGGAGCTGCGGCCGTTGGAGATCCATTTTCGCCATGAGCAACATGGGCTCGGTGCGGAGTATGAGTCTTTTTTTGCCTGTCCCGTCAAATTTGGGCAGGCGATGAATGCTGTAATCTTCGATGATTCGCTATTTCAGACTCCCCTGAAGCAACCTGACCGGCACATGTTTGAGCTGCTGCAGAACCACGCGGGGGCCATGTTGCAGGAATCCGGCGATGATAATCTCAAGCAGCAGTTGCGAGCCTATCTGATTCGCGAGCTACCACGGGAAGTCCCCACGATTGATCGCATCGCGACCAAGTTTCAGACCAGTGTGCGTACTCTCCAGCGCCGCTTTGAGAGTTGGGGGACTAACTATAAACAGTTTGTTGATCTGACGCGTAAGGAGCTGGCACTTCACTACCTGTCGAGCGGTGGCGAGAATTTGCTGGAGCTTACGTTTATGCTGGGCTTTTCAGAGCAAAGCGCTTTTCAACGGGCATTCAAGCGTTGGACTGGTAAGTCTCCTCGCAAGTATCGGGCAGAGGTAATGCGCTGATGCTGTCCCGATCATGCTGTTTTTCGCAACCACCAAGCCAGTGTGGCGAAGAACAACAGGTTGATCAGTCCAATCGCAAAGAAATAGAGCTGTAAACCGAGTTCAAGTAATTCCAGAATGAGGTAGGCGAAGGCGGTAGACATGCATATCAATAGTGCATTGACGATACTGCTGATCCCCATAATGCGTGCCACTTTGTCTGATGGCGAGGCGTGTTGCAGCCGTGTATATGCGGGGGCAATATAGCTTGTAGCAAAAACGCCAGTAGCAAACAGCAGAGCGCTTAAGCCTAGCCCTGAGGTAAAAAATGCGCTGATGTGGTGAACCCCCTGATCATCCGGGGCGTAAAGCGCGATGCCTGATGTAAGCGCGCTAAGCGACATGCCACTTAATATCACAAAGCCTAATTTGCGGGGCTTAAACCATTCCAGTATTACCGCACCCGAAAGCATTCCCGCTACAACAATGGCGAGCGCCGTGGCCGCAATAGCGGGTGAACCTGCGAGTTCGAGTTTAATAAAGTTGATGAACTGGGATACGAAGAGAGCACTGATAAACCAGAACCAGGCAACCAGAATAATGTTTGGCCATAGGCCGTATTCATGCATCTCGCTTAGTAGCTTGCGTACCCGCATCGGCTCTGAGTGTTGTATGTGGCGGGGTTGGCTATTTTGCATCAGGCCGCTGCTGATTAAACCCAATACAGAAATAACGATGAGCAGATAGCCAAATTCCAGTGGGTGATGCATCTGCTCAAGAATAAAGCCTGCTGAAGTAATGGCGATGAGCATGCAGGTGAGTGACATGGTTTGCATCAGCGCGTTGCTTCGCAGGAGGGCATTCCCCTGATAGCGTTCGCTCATATAGGCAAATTTCACCGGCGTCATGATGGCTGTTTTGCAGCCAAGTAAAGCTATCATCAATAGGGTGAGCCACACCGCTTCAAAGGCGTAGCTGAGCGCAACCAGACTGACGAGCAGAAGATCCAGCAGTTTAAGTTGTCGAATAAGCCGCCGCTTGTTTCTCGGTTCTGCATGTGTGCCCGCGAAGTAGGACAGAAATAAAAACGGCAGGATGTAAACGGTAAGCGCAACATTGGCCAGCACCAGCGAATGATTCTCGTGGGTGCTGAAAAAAGCCAGAACAAACAGAAATCCCTGCTTGCACAGGTTATTGCTGAGTACATCAAAACCCTGGCTTAAATAGAATCCGCTGTTGTTGCGCATAAGAAGCTGGCCTGCAATCGCCTGCTTAAGCGTAGTTGTCGAAGCAGGGCTGGCATTGAAGTAGCCAGGATTCCAGTGATTCGGCAATCACTTTGTGTGCGGGATAGCCGGGTTTTTCCAATACGACCTGACCGCTTTCGTTGTCGATGCAAACCATGTCGTCACCATGGGTACAGGCAATAAACAGGGTGAGTGGCAGGCGCCCCTTCAGACGTGCGAAAGCGTGCCCCAATAGGTTCTCGAACAGGCGCTGTTGGTCTTCATCATTCCATACTTGCAGTAACAAGGCGTCGACCACCGGATGTTCGATAGGAATACTGTCTGCCCAAAAACTGCCGTAAAACGCTTTGATGTCACTGTGAAATGTGACTTCCAATGCTTTTTCCAAATCATAAAAAGCTATAGGGGCTGAGCGTGGCTGTGCCTCCCAGGTGTAGAGCACTTCATCGCTTTGTTGCTGGGTTGCGTTGATACAAGGGGAAGGCCAAGGGCGTTGGAAGCGAGCCTGCGGTAAGGAGTCGCGATCTTGTTGCCATAAATTGCGATAACGTTGGTGCAGCGCTTCTAGCGCCAGGGTAACAGGGTTCATGCAGAGTTCTCTTGTTGCTTTGCGCCCAGCCATGCAGCCCCACGTACGCCGCTGGCGTCGCCGTAACGGGCGGGTACGATCGGCGTTAGGCACTGGTCAGAAAATACGTACTGGTTCAGCGCTGCGCGAATGTCGGTATAAAGGCTGGGTATATTCGAAAGCCCACCGCCAAGCACGATACAGTCGGGGTCCAATACATTGATCACACTGGCCAGAGCCCGTGCCAGATGTTGGTGATAGCGCTGTAAGCAGGCCAATGCCTGTACGTCGCCATCTTGCGCCCGGGCAATAAGTGCTTCGACGCGATCAAGTTTGCGGGCGTGGTGATCAGTCTTAGACGCATATTGTCGAAGCAGGCCGGGACCCGAAAGAAAGGTTTCGATGCAGCCCCGTTTGCCGCAGTAGCAGTCGGCCACATCATCGTCGTCGGTTTGCCAGGGGAGGGGATTATGGCCCCATTCGCCGCGAATGCTGTTGGGACCGGTGGTGACACGTTGATCAATACTGATACCGCCCCCGACACCTGTACCCAGAATGACGCCAAAAACACAGGCATGGTTTCTTCCTGCGCCATCGGTCGCCTCAGAGAGCGTAAAACAATCGGCGTCGTTGGCTATGGCGATGGGGCGGTTGAGGCGTGTTTCGAGATCGGCCTGCAGGGCCTCACCAATCAGCCAGGTGGAATTGGCATTCTTTACGCGCTGACTGGAAGGATCAATGCAGCCGGGAATACCGATCCCCACGGAACCTTGCGTCTGGCAATGCTGTTCTGCTTCAAGGATGAGTTGCTCAAGGGTGTGTAGGGTCATCGCGTAGTCACCTTGTGGTGAGGCAATACGCTTGCGATAGCATTCATTCGATTGGGCATCGAGCCCAATGATTTCGATTTTGGTACCGCCCAAGTCAATGCCCCAATGCACGGACGCTCTCCCAGAGTTGTTGATTGATTTGGTGATTTAAGCCTGCCTGTTGCAGGGTGTGCGCAGCAAAACCGTTGATGTCATCAATCTCGGTGGGGCGTTGTGCCTCAATATCCTGCAGCATTGATGAGCGGTTGTTGGCGGTGTTGCGTATTACTCCGAACACCAGCTCTTCCAATTCTTCTGCTGAAAGCATCATGCCAGCATGGCGGAGCAATTGTTGTAGTTCCTGTCGCAGATCCGGCCATAGCTGCTGAAACAAAGGCTGTTGCGGTACTTCGCCATTCTTGCAGCGACACAAGGCAGTAAAGGGATTGATAGCGCAATTAATGACGAGCTTGCGCCACAGACGGGGCCAGATATTAGCCTCTTCGAGTAGTGATAACTCGCTGGGTGCAAGTCGCGCTCTGATGGTTTGAGGGCCGTTGGCAATGGCTGTTTTCGACATGGGGCCGATGATTGTTTCGCCTTTACCGGCATGCACCAGTGAATGTGCATCGGGGCGATACGCTCCTTCGGTAGAGATCGCCGCGTAAATCTTCAGAGCTGGCCAAGCGTTTAAAATGGCCTGCTGGCTCCCCATCCCGTTCTGAAACAGTAAAAGCGCTGGTGGTGTTGGCCAATGGCGAAGTGTTTGTGTGAGTGCCGGCAGCGCCTGATAGCTCTTGGTGCACACCAGTAACAGGTCGGGGGAGGCACTTTCTTTAGGCGAAACACACGGCACGTTTAGCTGATTGCTGGTGGCCTGTGTTGTTGAAAACGGCGTGAACTGAAATTGAATGGATGAGAGGCGTTGCGGGCGAGGGTCTACAAAAAATAAGGTGTCGCACGCTTTATTTAGAAGTAGCTGGGCAGCCCAAAGGCTGCCCATGGCGCCGGCGCCAAGTATGGCAATGGTACTCATTGCGCCAAGCCGATTCTAAAGATTTTTAATCTTATCGATCTGCTCACCCAGCCGTTGCTGCGCCGATTCGGCCTCGGCCAGTTTGGCTTTCTCTTTGGACACTACGTCAGCAGGGGCATTGCTCACAAACTTTTCATTGTTGAGCTTGCCGCTGAGTCGCGCCACCTCTTTGGCGCTCTTTTCAAGTTCCTTGTTAAGGCGTTTCAGTTCGGCCTCTACATCAATCAAGCCAGCCATGGGCACTAACACTTCCATGTTGCCCACCAGTTGTGTCGCACTTAATGGTGGCTCAGCATCACCGAGCCAGTCGAGTGATTCGAGTTTCGCCAGAGCTGAGATATAGCTGCGGTTCTCTTCAAAGCGGCGTAGGTCATCGGCATTGCCGTGGCGCAGTAATACGGGGATCGCTTTGGCTGGTGAGATATCCATTTCTCCGCGGATATTGCGAACCGCAATGATTACATCCTGCAGCCATTTCACATCACCCAGCGATTGCTCGTCGATTTTGCTCGCATCGCTCTCTGGATAGGCTTGCGTCATGATGGTGGCGCCCTGTTTGCCTGCCAGTGGCGCAACACGCTGCCAGATTTCTTCTGTGATAAATGGGATAAACGGGTGTGCCAGACGCAAAATGGCTTCGAGTACGCGCACCAATGTGCGTCGCGTGCCGCGCTGCGCTGTTGCGTCACCACTATTGATAATGGGTTTGGACAGCTCCAGATACCAGTCGCAGTACTCGTTCCAGATGAAGTCATACAGACTGTGCGAGGCCAGATCGAGACGAAATTCGCTCAACTGCTTTTCGATGCTGGCTTCAACCTGCTGCAGGCGCGAGATAATCCAGCGGTCGGCAAGCGAGAGAGTGGCCTCGCTACCGTCCTGTCCACAATCCTGACCTTCTGTATTCATGAGCACATAGCGGGCTGCGTTCCAGATCTTGTTGCAGAAGTTACGGTAGCCTTCAAGGCGCTTCATATCCCAGTTGATATCGCGACCGGTGGAGGCAAGCGAATACAGGGTAAAGCGCAGGGCGTCAGTGCCATGTGCGGAGATGCCTTCGGCAAATGTTTTGCGGGTACGCTTGGCAATTTTATCGGCCAGCTGAGGCTGCATCATATTACCGGTGCGTTTCTCCACCAGATCTTCCAGCGCGATGCCGTCGATCATGTCGAGCGGATCGAGTACGTTGCCTTTAGACTTGGACATCTTGTCGCCGTTTTCGTCGCGAATCAGACCGGTGACATACACATATTTGAATGGAATCTGAGGCTTGCCCTGATCGTCCTTCATAAAGTGCATGGTCATCATGATCATGCGCGCCACCCAGAAGAAGATAATGTCAAAGCCCGTCACCAGTACGTCGGTGGGGTG
Organism: Oleiphilaceae bacterium; assembly: GCA_033720775.1. GTDB lineage: Bacteria > Pseudomonadota > Gammaproteobacteria > Pseudomonadales > Oleiphilaceae > PZPK01. Next base: position 33,951 of record JAWWBW010000003.1, read on the forward strand.
GAAGGTGCGCAGTCGTTCGGTGTCCTCGGGCCAACCCAGTGTGCCAAAGGTCCACAGAGCGGAGGAGAACCAGGTGTCGAGCACGTCTTCGTCCTGCATCAATGGCAGATCGTCACTCAATTGGTATTTGCTTCGTGCTTCGGCTTCTGTGCGCGCCACGTAGACCTTGCCGTTTTCGTCATACCAGGCGGGAATGCGATGCCCCCACCATAGCTGACGCGAAATGCACCAGTCCTGAATGTCCCGCATCCAGGAGAAATACATGTTTTCGTATTGTTTGGGCACAAACTGAATGTCACCGTTTTCGACCGCCGTGATGGCGGGTTCGGCTAAGGGCTTGGTGCGAACAAACCATTGATCCGTCAGCAACGGCTCGATCACTACACCAGAGCGGTCGCCATAAGGCACTTTGAGTGCATGGTCATCGATTTTCTCGAGTAAGCCCTGTTGTTCGAAGTCAGCCACGATCTGTTTGCGTGCCTCGAAGCGGTCAAGCCCCGCGTAGGCAGCAGGTAGCGTGTTGTCGAAGGCTTCACTGAGCGACCCGTCGAAGGTAAAAATCTGGGCCTTTTCCAGAATCGTGGCGTCTTTCGACATGATGTTGATCAGCACGGAGCTGTGGCGTTTGCCCAGTTCATAATCGTTAAAGTCGTGTGCCGGCGTGATTTTTACGCAGCCGGTACCGAATTCGCGATCAACATAATCGTCCGCGACAATGGGGATGCGACGATTGACCAGTGGCAGCATCACATGCTTACCGATGAGATTCTGATAGCGC
>JAWWBW010000004.1:0-31241 GCA_033720775.1 Oleiphilaceae bacterium
GCGGCTGCGTCACGAGGGGTTTTCCTCTAACGCTTTAAATCGTTCGTCTTTAATGCTGACAAAGGCTTCGCTGCGAATCTCTTGCAGCCAGTTGGCCAGCTCTTCTTCGTATTTGCGGCGATGGATCACCTGTCGTGCCTGGTTGGTTTGTATCATGGCGCCTATGTCTTCCTGGCGACGTTCCTGCACCTGCACAATATGCCAGCCAAATTTGGAGCGGAAGGGTTCGCTGATTTCGCCGGTAGGCGTTTGCGCAACCACTGCTTCAAACTCCGGAACCATCTGACCGGGACTCACCCAGCCAAGGTCACCACCATCAATGGCCGATACCGGGTCGTCGGAATTGGCTTTGGCGAGGCTCGCGAAGTCATCACCCTGAATAATGCGCTGATACAGCTTTTGCGCTAGCGCTTCGGCCTCTTCGTCGCTGCGAATGGCATTGGGGCTAATGAGAATATGACGGGTGCGCGCCTGATCTACGATTTTCTCTTGACCGCCGCGTTTGTCGAGTACGGTAATAATGTGAAAGCCGCTGCCCGTGCGCAGCAGGTTGGACGGTTCGCGAATCGCCAGGCTGGGAATAATATCTGCAGCGATCGAAGGCAACTCGTTTTCTTTGCGCCAGCCAATCACGCCGCCATTAAGGGCCTGACGGCCATCGGAGCGGGCGACTGCCATTTGCTGAAAATCGGCGCCTGCGCGCAGTTCGCTCAGTATGCCTTCAGCGCGCTGGCGCGCGGCTTTTTCATCCTGTTTACTGGCGCCTTCAGGCACTGCAATCAGAATGTGGCCAATGTAGTATTCCATGCCGCTTTGGGTGCGCCCTTCTTTTGATTCCAGAAAGGTTTCGATCTCCTGTTCGGTGACGCGCACGCGGCGGTCTACTTCGCGTTGCTGGATGCGGCCTATAATCATTTCGCGACGAATCTGCTCGCGGGCACTGGCGTAGGTTTCGCCTTCGAGCTCAAGTTGCGCTTCGAATTGCTCCAGCGTCATTTGATTGCTGCGAGCGATATTGCGAATGGTCTGATTGAGCTGGTTATCGCTGATACGAATACCGGCGCGCTTCGCAAGTTGTAATTGCACACTCTCCAGAATGAGCTGATCCAGTACGCGGCTTTCGAGCACTGACTGTGGTGGCAGTGGCGTACCCTGAGCACGCAAACGCTGCGAAATAGTGCGAATACGATGCTGCAGCTCGGATTGCATCACAATATCATCGTCGACAATGGCGATAATTTTATCGAGCAACACGGTCTCGTTTGCCAGCGTCCATGGGGTGTTTAAAAGCAAAAGCGCACTGGCGATAAGCAGGGCGCGTTGAACCAAGCGTGTCATATTAATTGATTAACTCCTCTCTGGCTGCGTAGCCGGGTATTTGTTGGTCCAGACCGTCTATGTCGGCACCAAACCCGCCAAGCCCTTTGAGGGAAAAGCGTAACTGGATGCCGCGCTGAATCTCGGACTCGTCATCGAGATAGCTTTGCGCAAAAACTTGTACCCGCCAGCAACAACTTTCAAATTCTACGCCGCCAAGCGTGCCCAGTGTGCGGTGGGCTTGCAGATCGAATCGCCACTGGGCGAGTAAACTCATCTGTTCCGTCAGTGGGGTAATGAGCGAAATATCACTTTGCTCCAGATCTTCGGCAATAAAACGATGACTGATATTAAACACGGTATCGTATTGGTCGCTATGATAGCTGGCGCGTGTCCAGCTTTCGTGGGTGCGGTTGGCACCATCATCCCAAAGTCCCGCCAAGGTCAGCGACCAGTTGAGAGTGGGCCGAAGTATCAGTTCTGAGGCATAGAATGAGCTGGATTTGGATTGGCCGCCAAAGGCATCGAGGCCGGCGCTGTCCAGGTTCACTTTGCGGTCTTCAAAATGCAGCATTTGCCCTACATTTAGCTGTGCCAGCTCTCGGCCATTGTCATAGTCGTACCAGTGGGTTTGGATACCGATACTGAGACGATTCATATCGCCTACCCGGTCGCCACCGCTGAAGCGGCTGGCTTCAAACAGGCGCGCATAGTTGAAGCCGGGAACGGCGGTGTCAAAGTTTGGGAGGCGATCCTGCGCCTGATAATCGCGATACACGTAGTACAGGCGCGGCTGCAAGGTATGGTGCATATTACGTGAAAAGAACGACACGTTGCGATCAAGATAAATGCTCGAGTCGAGTTCGTAAGTCGCGAGGGTACGGCTAATGTGGTTATTTTGTGGCGGATAATCCTGCAAGAGGTAGTCAGTATGGTCGAGGCTGATACGCGGCGTCACATTGCCCCAGACCCAGTGTACTGGGTAGCTTAATGCTGGTTGATGTCGCAGGCGAGATCCGGTGGCCGCTTCAAGGCCGCTTAAATCATCGTTGTCGCGATAAAAATAAACATATTGGCTGTGCCAGGTGGCAAGCCAGCCTTGCCATTGCCGACTTGCGTCGAGTTCTATTTCGGGCAGGCGCTGATAATTACGGTCGACAGGCAGCAATTGATCGCTGAGTTGTCGATTTTGTTGTAGCTTGGCGCGTACTCGCCAGCTCGATTCGGCCCACTGCCAGCGTAACTGTCGATTGAGGGCATCACTGGGCGTGGTATACAGCCCCAAATTCAAATCTTCGAGATAGTCATTGTCGCTTACCGCAGCATACTGCAGTTGAGCTTCCCATCCTTCGGACTCATTGTTGACATTGAATTCCTGTTGCCAGCTCAGCCCCCAGCGATCACCTTCGGGCCGCACAAACCCCTGCGCCACTTGCTCATCCCGATAAAAGTTGTCCCGCTCCAAAAAGCCAGCCACAAATTCTGTGCGCATGCCTTCTCGCAAATGGCGCATTTCGAGAGCGTTATGCCAACCACGCTGGTTAATGAAGGACGGAGTAAGCGTGGCATCGAAATTTGGGGCGAGATTAAAGTAGTAAGGGGTGCTGAATTGCACGCCGCTATTGGTATTGGCACTGCCAATGGTGGGGTAGAGAAAACCGGTCTTGCGGCGATCATCGATTGGAAACGTAAACCAAGGCACATACAAAACAGGCGTGCCCAGAACTTCAAAACGGGCATGCTTGGCAGTGCCAAAGCCGCTTTCATTATCCAGCACAATTTTTTCGGCGGCGACCGACCAGTCAGGCTCTTCGCCCTCACAGGTGGTGAAATAGCCTGACTCTACCGAAAGGCGTTGGTTATGCTCGCGATCCAGCAGCGCGGCAGAGCCACGCATGCCGGTTTGCGGATTGAGAAATTTTACCTCCTCAACTCGCATGTCCTGTGAGGCCATATCGATCTGTGCTTTATGGCCTTCAATCACCATTTGTGGCCCGGTGATGCGGATGTTTCCTTCCATTTCTGCGCGTTGTTGCGATTGGTCAACTTCGGCCCGTTCCCCGGTACTACGATAGGGGCCAGCCAGCATTTCGACTTTGCCTTCAAGAAACAGGCGCCGGTTTTCTTCGAAATAGACCTGTTGTGCGTACAGGGTTAGTTCGTCCGGGTTGGCTGCTGCAGCGGAATGCGTTTGGGGAGGCGCTGAATCGGAGAGTAAAGAAGACGAGCAGTGGCTGGGGTCGGCCATTGCCAGAGGCGCGCATAGCCACAGGGGCAGAATGCCTCGGCGCCTGATGCTGAACCTCATGTCACTACCTCTGAAATGTGCAAAAGAACGGAAACAACAGTCGAGAAATGACGCAGAATGATAAACCTTGAATGCTTTGATGTCATTTAACTTTTTGATTAGGATGCGCGCTGCAACCTGAGAGTGAGGTCCCATGGATTCCAGAGCTTTAGCGCTTGCCGACTGGTGTGGTCGGCAACTTGATCGCGATACGCCCGCATTGGTGATGGTGTCGGGAGACGCCAGTTTTAGACGCTATTTTCGCCTGGAGCATCAAGGGCAATCGATGATCGCCATGGACGCTCCGCCCCAAAAAGAAGACTCAAGTGCTTTTGTCTCGTTGGCGCAAGCCTGGCATGAGAGAGGCGTACAGGTGCCCCGTCTGATCGCACACAATCTGGACGAGGGCTTTTTATTACTCGAAGATTTTGGTGATGTGCAAATGCAGGGGGCGTTACAGCAGCGCTCGCGGGAGCAGATTGCCGGGTGCTATCAACAGGCGATTGCACAACTGGTGCACCTGCAGCGACAAACACAGGATATCGCAGATCGATTGCCGCCCTACGATGCCGTGCTACTCGATCGTGAAATGGCCCTGTTTCGAGACTGGTTGTTGCTGCAGAAGCTCGGTTTGCAACTGAGTGCCAGTGAAGAAAGTCTGCTCAGCAGCACTTTCGATTTACTCAGGCAGGACGCGCTGCAACAAGCCAAAGTGACGGTGCATCGCGACTATCACTCGCGCAATCTGATGTGTTTGCCTGACAGCACTTTGGGCATACTCGATTTTCAGGATGCCGTATTGGGGCCCGTCACTTATGATCTGGTGTCGCTATTGCGGGACTGCTATGTGCGCTGGCCGTCAGAGTTAGTCATGCAGGCTTGTCACCATTATTACCAGCTGGCGAATAGCGAGGGCATCCCGGTGCCCGATACTTTTGATGCGTTTTATCGCGCCTTTGAGTGGATGGGCATGCAGCGCCACTTGAAAGCGAGTGGTATCTTTGCCCGGCTGGCGCTGCGTGATGGCAAATTGGCTTATCTTCAGGATATTCCCAATACCGTGCGCTATCTGGCAGAGGCTGCGCAGGGCTATGCGGAAACCCGCGACTTTGCAGACTGGTTGCAAGACCGTGTAGTACCACTGTTAAACGAGGGGATGCGTTAAGTGCAGGCCATGATTCTCGCCGCGGGCCTTGGCAAGCGAATGCGACCCTTAACTGATACTCAACCCAAACCGCTAATACAGGCCGGCGGCAAAAAGCTGATCGAATACCATCTGGAGCGTTTGCAGGCATTGGGTATTACGGAGGTGGTGATCAATATCCACTGGCAGGCTGCACGTATTCCGGAGGCTTTGGGTGATGGTCGGCAGTGGGGCTTGTCCCTGCGCTACTCCCATGAGCCCGAATTGCTGGAAACCGCAGGTGGCATCGTTCAGGCGCGGCCCTGGGATGAAAAGCGAGAGCCGTTTTTGTTGATCAATGGCGACGTGTATTTTGATGCCTCGCTCGCGGATTTTATTTCCGAATCGGCTCGTGTCGACGGAGAGCGCTGCCAGGCATTACTGGCGATGGTCGATAATCCTCCCGAGCATCCTTGTGGAGATTTTGTCCCGGGATCTTCACGGGGCAACTTTTTTCAGCTCAGCGGTGTGGCTAATGAGTCGCTTGCCGGTCTTACTTATGGCGGTGTGTCGATACTGCATCCGGCTTTATTTGATGATCTGGCTCTCGGGAAAGCGGCACCTCTTGCGCCTCTTTTACGCAGCGGGCTTGCTGATGGTTTGATTCACGGTTGGCGCTTACCGGGATTCTGGCTCGACGTCGGTACCCCAGAGCGCCTTGCTCTGTTACAGCGGTATCTCGACGCTCTACCCCATTAATTTTCTGTGTAGCAAGTGCGGAGATGGTTTGCCGCTCTTGCCCTCTTCTGTTTGCCTATATTTTTTCTAAAAGCCAAGCAAAACAAGGTGTTATGCTGGTCAATAAATAGGCATGTTTTGTGCTGGTTCACTTGGAAGCCCTGATTATAGGGAAACAGTTTCCGCCCCGGATGTAGTAAGTGTTGGGAGTCAGCTATGAAATTTTCTAATTTGATTGGTGTGTTAACAGGCTGCCTGTTTTTGGCGCTGGCAATCGGATTTGCATCCGATCACCCCATGACCTTTCTCAATCTTCCGGGGCTACTGATTGTATTGGGAGGAACCATCACTGCGGTGTTGGTTAGCGTGCCGTTCAAGGATGCGATCGCCGCATTCAAACAAATTAAAGTCATTACCGAGCCCTTGAACGTGAATATGCAGGAAGATATTGCACGCATCATGGTGTTCGCCAAGCTTTGGTTCCGCAATCAGTACAATCAGATAGACAGTGAACTGGAGCGCATGGATGACCCTTTTCTGCAGCGTGGATTGCAGATGGTGCGCGATAAACAGGCGCCTGAAGATGTTATGGCCCTACTCAATTGGAAGATCTCACAATATCGCGCCAAAGAGACGGCAGTGATCAATATCTTTCGTTCCATGGCGACCTTTGCGCCCGCCTTTGGCATGGTGGGGTCGCTGGTGGGCTTGGTTAATATGCTGCAAGAAGTGGAAAACGGAGCGGTTGCCGGCATGACAGCAGATATGGCCATTGCGCTGGTGACCACGTTTTATGGCCTGCTGCTGGCCAACCTGATCTTTAAGCCGGTCGCGAGCAAACTGGAACAGCGTCGAAATATTCGCACCATGCAGCTGAGCATGATTGCCGAGGGTGTGGCGCTGATTCAACAGCACCGTACGCCATCAGCGATTCAGGATACTTTGATGAGCTACATTCAGGGGCAATACCGTGAGCCTCAATACACTGAATCGTCTAGTAAACTTGCGCCCAAATTGAGCGTTTAGGTAAGGGGCTAAACTCATGCGTGCCGCCATGCGTCTCAAGCAGTTAATGTCTGACAGTGATACCGCCATGGATGAAAACTGGATGGTGTCTTACATCGATGTTTTTGTACTGATGACGACGCTGTTTGTGTTGCTGCTGTTTTTGCAGCAGCCAAAGTGGGGTATCGGTGAGGGGGCTCGAGAGCAAGAGGCGCTGCCTGCGGAAGATATTTTTGAACAGCTCGCCAGCTTGCCGGCGACTGCTGCTGGTGATGTGAGCGCCCAGACTGCGCAAGAGTCTTCATTCGAAGAAGTGCTGCTGACGTCGATTCGTGATCACGGTTTGCAGCCGCATGTTCAGGTACGAACCGATGCTAACGCCACGGAACTGGAAATTGCCTCGCGGGTATTGTTTGATTCCGGCGATGCAGAATTGACTCGGGCGGGCGTAGACATGTTGGAGCGTTTAACGCCGGTGCTGGCCCAGACGGAGGGATTGATCTTTATTGAGGGGCATACCGATGATCGTCCTATCGAAACCGCGAAATACCCTTCCAACTGGGAACTGGCCGCGGCCAGAGCCACCGAGGTGCTGCAGTTTTTCGTGCTTGAAGGATTGGATGAGCAGCGCTTCCGCGCGGTGAGTTTTGCAGATACCAAACCACTTGTGCCCAATACTTCTTCGATTAATCGTCAAAAGAACAGGCGTGTGAGTCTGGTGATTCAGAAAACCGGCGAACGCTTGGGGAGTCTCTGAAGGTTCGGCTTAAGCTATCTTTTTAAAGGGGGTATGCTTGCGCAGCAGAATGACAGACAAAAAAAGACCCGCCGGAGCGGGTCTCAAAATGTAAGGGGTTAACCAGATTAAGCTGTTGCTGCTTCAGTAGCGGCTTCGGCTTTGTCAGCTACGCTTTTAGCAGCTTTCTTGGCTGAAGTAGCTTTTTTCTTGGCAGTGGTGCTTGCTTTCTTAGCAGTGCTCTTAACTTTGCCTTCTTCTTTCTCAAACTTAGCGATCAGGTCAGCAGCGAAGCTAGCAACTTTGTTGTTTACGTCGCGCGCTTTCTCGTAAGCGATGCCAGCTACTTCGTCGTGCTTGCTCTTAACAGAATCCAGCTTGTACAGTTTTTCAGCGTAAGTGAAAGAAGCAGATGCCAGTGCTTTGTGTTGCTCTTCAACCGCGTTGATTGCTTTCTCAACGATTTCTTTAACTTGTTCCTGATAAGTTTTGATTGTAGCCATGTGTCTATCCTCGTTCCTTTTGGGTCTCAAAAGTGTCTCAAACCATGTTAGGTAAAAGAGTCGTGTGTGCGGTGAATCCTAACTTATCCACCATGACTTAGTTTCGAGATAACGATACGTGGATAAATTAGAATATTCATACTAAGCAGCGCCTCAAATTTTTAATTTTTTGTTAGCTGCAAAGATCAGGGGGGCGAGGGGACAATCCGCTCAAATAAAGAGGCCAAAATGCTTAGGAGGCGGCTACCACTTAAAGATGACCCATTTAGGGATCAATACGTTAGAGCGTTCTTCACGAATCCAGCCGCCACCATCATCAGGCACTAAATAGTAGGCCGGGCCCACGGCAGGTACGACTTTTATTTCTTTGAGAATGCCATTCACCCGATATTCGTAGTAGGTTTTTTTATCCTCGTGACGAATGGTGATTTGCGGCTCCGATATGGATCGGCCCTCATCGGCGATGGCGGGATAAATCAGAGTTGCCGAAAGTATGCTGGTGAGAAGAAGTCGGGAAACAATAGGCATCTTGTTCATCCTGATGGAACGGGTTGAGATATGCTGCAAAGGAGCACGTATTAACGGTTTAAGCTTGTCATGAAATTCCCTACTATAGCAAGCCACTTTCACCCCTTGCTTCGAATATAAAGACTATGCAAAAGACCGGTTCTGCAGCGCCCACCGTATTGGTGGATGGCTCATCCTATCTGTTTCGCGCTTACCATGCGTTACCCCCGCTCAACAATTCAAAAGGTCACCCCACTGGCGCGATAAAGGGGGTGATCAATATGATTCGCAAATTGCAGCAGGACTATCCCGACTCCAAGGTCATCGTAGTGTTCGATGCCAAGGGAAAGAACTTTCGTCATGATCTTTACCCCGAATACAAGGCCAATCGGCCGCCCATGCCAGAGGACCTGCGTTGCCAGATTGAGCCTATTCACCAGATTATCGAAGCCATGGGCTTGCCCTTGCTGGTTATCCCCGATGTAGAAGCCGATGATGTGATTGGTGTGTTGGCCCATCAGGCCACTGATCGCAAGATCGATGTGGTGATCTCCACCGGCGATAAGGATATGGCACAGCTGGTGACCGAGCATGTCACCTTGATTAACACCATGACCAATACAACGATGGATGTTGCTGGTGTATCCGAGAAGTTTGGCGTTAGGCCCGATCAGATTATTGATTATCTCGCGCTGGTCGGGGATTCCGTCGATAACATTCCCGGTGTGCCCAAGTGTGGTCCTAAGACGGCGGTCAAATGGTTACAGCAGTATGGTTCGCTCAAAGGGGTGATGGAACACGCTGATGAAGTCAAAGGCAAGATCGGCGAAAACTTACGCGCGGCACTGGATACTTTGCCTCTATCCTACGAACTGGCAACGATACGCACCGATCTGGAGTTGCCGGCACACCTAGAAGATATCGAACACACAGAAGCTGATCGAGCAGCCTTGCTGGCGCTGTACCAGGAATACGAGTTTAAAACCTGGATTCGGGAGTTGAGTGAAGACGTAGTGGAGGACACGCCGGAGGCAAACCCGCCAGTGCCCGAACAGGATTATGATCTGGTACTGTCGCAAGAGGCATTTAATAGCTGGCTGGAAAAGTTGCGCCAAGCCGATTATTTCGCCTTCGATACCGAAACCACCAGTCTTGATTATATGCAGGCGTGCGTGGTGGGCGTGTCGTTTTCTATTGAGCCGGGCAAAGCCGCGTATGTACCTTTTGGGCACGATTATCTCGATGCCCCCGAACAACTGGATGGCGAGTGGGTGCTGGCACAGTTGAAGCCACTGCTTGAAGACCCGAATGTGAAAAAGGTGGGTCAGAACCTTAAGTACGATAAAAATGTGCTGCGCAACCACGATATAGACCTGCAGGGCATTGCCCACGACACCATGGTCGCTTCGTATGTATTGAACTCCACAGCAACGCGCCATGATATGGATAGTCTCGCAGACAAGTATCTGGGGCGCAGCACCATTCATTTTGAGGATATTGCCGGCAAGGGCGCCAAACAGCTCACCTTCAATCAGATCGCTCTCGAGCAGGCTGCGCCGTATGCAGCCGAAGATGCCGATATTACACTGCAGCTGCATGAAACCCTGCAAGCCCTGTTATCGGAACAATCATCTCTGGTGCGCGTGTATGAAGATATAGAGTTGCCTCTGGTGCCAGTATTGGCCGACATGGAGCGACGTGGTGCCAAGGTCGATGCCCACCTGCTGGGGCAGCAGAGCCAGGAGTTGGCCACCCGCATTGCTGAGCTTGAAAAAGAAGCTTACGAGGTGGCAGGAGAGGAGTTCAATCTAGGCTCGCCCAAGCAACTTCAGGTGATTTTCTTCGAGAAACTGGGGTTGCCGGTGATCAAGAAAACGCCCAAGGGTCAACCGTCAACAGCCGAGCCTGTGCTACAGGAATTGGCGCTGGAGTATGAGTTGCCGCGTTTGATTCTGGAGCACCGCAGTCTGGCCAAGCTTAAATCGACCTACACCGACAAACTGCCGAGGCTGATTAATCCGGCAACAGGGCGTATTCATACCTCCTATCATCAGGCCGTTACGGCGACCGGGCGTTTGTCGTCGAGTGACCCCAACCTGCAGAATATTCCTATTCGCACCGAAGAAGGACGTCGCATCCGGCAGGCCTTCGTCGCACCAGAAGGCTACCAGCTGATCGCCGCCGATTACTCGCAAATCGAATTGCGGATCATGGCGCATCTCTCACAGGATAAAGGTTTGCTCAAAGCGTTTGCCGAGGGGCAGGATGTGCATCGCGCTACGGCGGCAGAGGTGTTCGATGTGGCGCTTGATGAGGTTGATGCCGATCAGCGTCGAAAAGCCAAGGCAATTAATTTCGGTTTGATCTACGGCATGTCGGCATTTGGCCTGGCGCGCCAAATCAAAGTCGAAAGGCACGAGGCGCAGGCTTATATCGACCGCTATTTTGAGCGCTATCCCGGCGTGCTGGATTATATGGACCGTATTCGGGCACAAGCGCATCAGGACGGCTATGTCGAAACGCTGTTTGGGCGCCGGCTTTACCTGCCCGATATTAATGCGCGTAACAAGATGATGCAGCAGGCAGCCGAACGCACGGCAATTAACGCGCCGATGCAAGGCACTGCTGCCGATATCATCAAACGTGCCATGATCAAGGTGGAGCAGTGGCTGACAGATACGGGGTTGGATGCGCGTATGATTATGCAGGTACACGACGAACTGATTATTGAAGCGGCGAACGACATCGTTGAGGAGGTGGCGGCCGGTTTGAGCGACGCCATGGCGGCGGCAGCAGAATTGGATGTGCCGCTGCTTGTTGAGGCGGGCATAGGTGACAACTGGGATCAGGCGCACTAGGCTGCTTGATCTGATGTGATAACAAAATGCACAACAAAAGGAACGGATGGATGAAAAAGCTGTTTGGTTTTTTACTGATCGTAGTGGTGCTTCTTGGGGGCGCCGCTTACTGGTTGATGGGCAACATTGACAAAATCGTACACGAACAGATTGAAGTGCAAGGCACCAAAGCGTTGGGTGTACCGGTTGCCGTTGATGATGTGGTGATCCGTTTGATGGATGGTCTGGGCGAAATTCGGGGCTTTTCTATCGCCAACCCCAAAGGCTTTAGCGACGCGCCTTTGATGAGCTTTGCCAGTGTGCGCCTCGATATTGACACAGAAAAGCTATCTACCACGCCACTGGTAATAGAAGAAGTGAGTATTGATTCGGCGAGTGCGCTGTACGAACTCAATGCCCAGGCACAAGGCAATGTGAATGTGTTGCTTGATCAGCTCAAGCGCAATATGCCAGCTTCGTCGGGCGGAAAAACCGAAAACACGGATGCCAGTAGTACATCAGAGGGCGACATCAGGTTGGTGGTGAAGCGCGTGGTGATCAAAGACACGCAGCTTAAGCTTGACCTGACCGGTATTGGCCAAAAGGCTTATGATGAAACGCTACCGACTTTCAGTGCCAGTAACATTGGAGGCTCCGAAGGTCTGCCTCCCGCAGAACTGGGGGCTAAGATTGCCGAAGCGATGCTTGATAACCTTGTCGATGCGGCCGCAGCCAAACAGAAGGAGCGTCTGAAGCAGAAGGCGATCGACAAAGCGAAAGAAAAAGTACAGGAAGAACTCGGCGATAAACTTAAAGATAACGATAAAGTGAAGGGCCTGATGGAAAAGTTCGGTCATAATTTCTGAACAAATAGTAATCAGGTACAGAGGAAAAACGCCGCCAAGGTATTGGTGGCGTTTTTTTTTGCCTGCAAATTTGGGCGTTAATACAGGGGTGACCATACGGTCAATAAATTTTATAAGTTATTACAAGTTAAAAGGTTTTTTGTGCGTATTTGAGAAACACCTAGACGCGAGGTCAGTTGCTGACAACAAAAAGTTAATTATTTACAAAATGTGAAACTGGCAGCTTGCGCAAGCTCGGCTATTTTTAGTAAGTCGCCCAAGCGCTGTTTGGGCGCAAAAGGAATGTTATTCGGGAACGAAGTACCACCCATTGCAAACAAAAAGCTGGGGAAATTACATGCGTCACTCTTCCAAGCACAATATTGTGCGACCAAACACCCTCAATAAATGGTTAACCCTCATTGCATGCTTATCGCTGACCGCCTGTTTTGGTGGCGGTGGAGGTGGCGGCGGAGGCGGCAGTAGTTCGCCGAGTTCGCAAAGTCTTTCGGGCGGGGGAATCAAGGGGCCCTTGGTCAACGCCATCGTGACGGTGTACGAGGTAGACCCCACCGCCGATGACTTTAAAGGCGCAGCGGTAGGAGCTCAGGGCTCAACCGATGCGCAAGCTCGAATTACCGGTATTTCCCTGCCTCTTCCGTTAAATCCTCCCTACATTCTAGAGTTCACCTCCGACGCCAATACCACCGACCTGTTGACGGGTCAGGCGCCGGTTATTACCGAAATGCGTACGCTGCTGACGCAACAGCTGCTTGATTCGGGTGAACAGATTTATGCCACGCCGCTCACGACCATGGCGGTCGATTTGGCGATCAAGAACGCCGATGTTGCAACCGGGGCGTGGGCCTTGAGTGAGCGCGATCTTGATCTCGATGACGACGGGACCGACGACCTGACGGATATTTCGCTGGGTGATAGCACGGCGACGGCCGATGAGCTTTTGTCAGCACTGCCTGTTGCTGCTGCACAGGTTAAATCAACCATGGGCTTTGGTATCGCTTCCGAAATCGATATTTTTGATACTCCACCTCTCATTGATGACACCACCGATACCGAGGCCGAGCAGGAAGACGCAGCGGCTTATCGTGCGGCTGTAGAGGCGGTTACCGCGGTGGTCGATCAGATCGACAACGCAACCGGTACTGACGACGCGAATGCGGTACTGGCCGCGCTGACGGATGACCTGGCCGACGGTGAAATTGATGGCCAGGTAGATGGCCAAACCAGCGACATCTACGACAACGACAGTGACACGGCAGGTGCCGCACTGCAATTGATTGAACAGGATCCTTCAACCTTCCCCATTCCTAACGATCCGCAAGGTCGTACCGTGGGGCAGATGAAAGAAATCGTCGATAGTGAAAAAGGCGACTTGGGTAATGACGAAGTACCCACTACGATTAACACCACCGAAGAAGTGGAATTAAAGCCCGCCGAAACCGATCCCGACCTTGATGATGATGGCGTACCCAACGACAAAGACGCCTTCCCTGAAGATCCAAACGAAACCACAGATACCGACAAAGACGGTATTGGTAATAACACCGATACTGACGACGACAACGACGGTGTGAATGATACCGACGATGCGTTCCCCCTCGACCCCGCGGAGCAGGTGGACACCGATAACGACGGTGTAGGTAACAATGCAGATACCGACGACGACAACGATGGCACCCCCGATGCTAGTGATGACTTCCCACTGGATGCTACGCGACAAAATGCTGAAGATCAGGATAACGACGGTTGGCCCGTGGGTCAGGATACGGATGATAATGACAGCTCCGTACCTGTAGAAACCTATGTAGATACCGATGGCGATGGTGCTGCCGACAGCGGTGGCCTGGCGCCAGATAGTGATGATGACAACGATGGCGTACCCGATACCCAAGACGCCTTCCCGCTTGATCCTACCGAGCAGAAAGACAGCGATGGTGATGGCATCGGCAACAATACCGATACCGACATCGATGGTGATGGCGTACCAAACACCAGCGATCGCTTCCCACGTAATCCTTTCGAATCGCGTGATACCGACCGTGATGGTGTGGGTAACAACACCGATGACGACGATGATGGTGACGGCCTTGATGATGACGTAGAGGTCAGCCTAGGCACCGATCCGCTCAAACGCGATACCGATGGCGATGGTGTGCTCGATAATGCCGACCAGGCGCCACTCGACCCTGCGGTGCAGTTCGATTCAGATAAAGATGGTATCGACAATGCGCAGGATAACTGTCCGGTGCACTACAACCCCAACCAGCAGAACCTGGATGGAGATACACGTGGTGATGCCTGTGACAAGGATATGGATGGCGACGGTGTGAACAACACCGAAGATGCCTTCCCTCGTGATGCGACTGAAACCACCGACACTGATGGCGATGGTATTGGCAACAATACCGATACAGATGATGATGACGACGGTGTGTCAGATTCGGAAGATGCCTTCCCTGAAGACGAAACCGAAACCGTTGATACCGACGGCGATGGCATCGGTAATAACGCCGATGATGATGATGACGGCGACGGTACGCCTGATACGCAGGATGCATTCCCATTGGATGCAACAGAAGACACCGACACCGATGGCGATGGTATTGGTAATGGATCCGATGACGATATCGACGGTGATGGCATCCCTAACGATGAAGATGCCTTCCCCAACGATGCTTCTGCCAGCACCGACACCGACGGTGACGGTGAGCCCAATATTACTGACACCGACGATGATGGTGATGGTACGCCCGATACCCAGGATGCCTTCCCGCTGAACGCCAACGAGGACACCGATACCGACGGTGATGGACTTGGCAACAACAGCGACCCCGACATTGATGGCGATGGTGTAGCCAATGGTAACGATGCCTTCCCGCTTGATCGCACTGAACACCGCGACACCGATGGCGATGGCATCGGTAACAACGCCGATACCGACGACGATGGTGATGGCGTAGAAGATACCCAGGATCGCTTCCCGCTGAATCCTTCTGAATCTGTCGATACCGATAACGACGGCATTGGTAACAACGCTGATCCTGACGACGACAACGATGGTCTGACGGATACTCAGGAAGGCAGCATTGGCACCAATCCTTTGCTGCGCGATACCGATGGCGATAACAAGCGTGATGGTATTGATAACTGCCCACTGGTAGCCAACGCTCAGCAGAAAGATCTGGATGCCGACGGCATCGGTGACCTCTGTGATACTGACCGTGACGGCGATGGTGTGCTGAATGATGCCCCAGACAACTGCCCCAATAAGCCTAATCCACTGCAAGCCGATGCTGATCAGGATGGCGTAGGCGATGTGTGTGATACCGATCGTGACGGCGATGGCGTGTTAAACAGCGTCGATAATTGCCCCAACATCGCGAACGATGGTCAGGAAGACGACGACGGTGATGGCATTGGTAATGTCTGTGACGGCGACAACGATGAAGATGGCGTATCCGACGCGGTAGATAACTGCCCAAGTGACGCCAATGCCAATCAGGACGACCTTGATGGGGATGGTTTTGGTGATGTGTGTGACACCGACCGTGACGGTGATGGCGTAAGCAATGATCAGGATGCCTTCCCAACCAATCCTGCCGAGTCTGCTGACTCTGATCAGGACACCATTGGCGATAACGCCGATAACTGCCCTGCCGATGCGAACACCGACCAGGCAGACAGCGATGGCGATGGTATTGGTGATGTTTGTGACACCAATGATCAGGACAGCGACGGCGTGACCGACGATGTAGATAACTGTCCTACCGTGGCTAATGGCGCCAACGAAGATAACCAGCTCGATACCGACAGCGACGGTCTGGGTAATGCCTGTGACAATGACGACGATGGCGATGGCGTGAATGACAGCGCCGATGCCTTCCCGCTGGATGCTTCAGAGCAACAAAATTCCGATGGCGATACGCTAGGTGATAATGCCGATAACTGTCCGCTTGACGACAATGAAAGCCAGAGCGATCTGGACGGCGATGGCTTGGGCGATGCCTGTGACAATGATGCAGACGGTGACGGCGTAGCCGATACCGATGACAGCGGTGCCGCAGTAGATAACTGCCCCACTACACCCAACCCTGCGCAAGTGGATACCGATAGCGACGGTACGGGCGACGCCTGTGACGACGACATCGACGGTGACGGTGTAGCGAACACGGCACCCGACAACTGTCCGCTGGATAGCAATGCTAACCAGGAAGATCAGGATAGTGATGGCCTTGGTGATGTATGTGATGCCGACCGCGATGGCGATGGTTTGACTAACGCAGAGGAAAGTGCCTTGGGTACTAACCCTGATAGCGCAGATTCGGATACTGATGGCGTGAACGATGGCGATGACAATTGCCCTGTCACTGCCAATGGTCCGAATGACTCTGATAACCAGACCGATACCGATGGTGATATGCGCGGTGATGCCTGTGATGTCGACGACGACAACGATGGTGTGAATGACACTGACGATGCCTTCCCGACGGATCCTTCTGAAACCAGCGATGGTGACAGCGATGGCGTGGGCGACAACAGCGACAACTGTCCAACAGTAGCCAATGGTGATCAGACTGATACCGATGGCAATGGTGTGGGTGATGCCTGTGAGGGTATCCCTGATCTGGCCCTGTTCTATCTGAATGAACGTACGGTAGACAGTGAGACCGAGAGCGGTGCACAAGCTAGCGACATGTGCCCATTTGATATCGGTGATCAGATGACACGTGTGTCTCTGTGGTTGCAGGACGGCGGCAATATTCACGTGAGCTTTGGTGATGAGGGTCTGGGCCGACAGGATGGCGATGTTGCACAGATCGACACATCAGGCAATGTGAGCGCTTCCATTAGCGATAGCTATACCGATGAAGATGGCATTGACCACAGCTTTAGTCTCACCTTTAGTGGCACGCTGGATTCCGGAACGGGTGTGATCAGTGGCACAGTCACTGAAAACTTCACCGCAACGGATGCTTCGCAAACCGTATTGGCAAGTTGTGATTACAGCAGCTCCGAAACCTTCACACCGATGGATCTGACGCAGGCCAGTGCCCTGTTTGGTGATCAGGTGAATGTCGGTTTCGTACACATGGATGCTGATGAAGAGCGCAATGATGGTGGTGATGGCTCCATGGCCACCGAACCGACCTTCGAGTTCTTCTACGGCTTGATTGATAACATCGACGAAACACACTTCCGTTACGATGCCTCGCAATCTACCGACCCATGGGTTGAGGAAACCGATAGCGAATCCAATCTGGTGTTGGGTAGTACCGGTTGGGTAGCCGTTTCTGACAAGTTTGTGGTGCAGGGTACTCCCGGAGCCACGGTGAATGTGGGAGCGTCTGATTCCTCCGGTAACGTGCTGATCAATTGGGAAGTCACACCTTATACCAGTGACATTGCCGGTAAGACCATGATTGGTATGACACCACGTGAGTGGACCGAGGAAGGCATCAGTGCGCCAGGTAACTTTGAAACCAATGCATTGGGTGTAGGGATCCATGCCGTATCACAGCTGGACGTATACAACGTATGGTGTGATGGGCACGGTGACCCGGCGGTTGAAGCGCTGGATTGCGCCAATGCCATGATTGCCTCGATGCCAGAAGCTCAGCCAGCGGTATTGGCCAGCAGTTTTGCCGATGTGATCCACCCTGCCGGCTCGACTATGAGTGCAGCCTGGCAAGGGGTTTGGGTTGGTCATGGTGACATGGGTGTGGAACTGCTCGCCTACATTACCGGTTCGGATGATAGTGGTACGGAAGGCAGCACAGGTTCTGTCACCTTCTATGAGTGGAACTGGGATACCCAGTCGCTCAGCCCCACTACATTGTCGCCGGTTGCCTGGAGCATGGTTGATCCGATGGATAACAATACCGACCTCTTGCTGCAGTTCAGCCTGAGCGACGAAATCCTCGACAACTACGATGTGGATGACGAAGCCGACTCGATCTTCCTCGCGGTGATTGATGATACTTCCGATTCACAACCCTATGTGCGTCAGGGCGTTTACCAGCAGCAAGGATCCGTTCATTACGAAGCGGGTCTTAACAGTCCTGCAATCGAGCAGGTGAAAGCACTGTTTGATTACACGCCTCCGTCTCCAGACAGTGATGGCGATGGTCAGACTGACGATGTAGACACAGATGATGATAACGACGGTGTTCCTGATGAACAGGATGCCTTCCCCTTAGATCCGAACGAGTCGGTCGACACCGATGGTGATGGCATTGGTAACAACGCTGATACCGATGACGATAACGACACTATCAGTGACACCGATGAGCTTGCCAACGGTACCGATCCGCTTAATGACGATACCGATGGTGATACCGTAGGTGACGCCACAGATAATTGCCCCACAATCGCTAATAGCGATCAGGCTGACAGTGACAGCAATGGAGTGGGTGATGCCTGTGATGGCAGTATCGCCGATGTGAACGGCTTCTGGTTCGCTACGCGCACCATTACCGCTACTAATCACTCGGGTACAGACGCGTCCACCTACTGTGAAGGTTCGGTAAATGATTTTGAATCTTCAGTGACCCTGCTGAACCAGCAAACTACCAATGTCGAAATTGGTTTTGCTGATCGTCACTTCGAACCAGAAGACATGGCGACAGTCGATGCAGCGGGTACCTTTGGCTGGTCCAGCAATGATGACTTTGATGAGTTCGATGACAGTGGATTTTTGTTCAGCGCGAGCGAAACCTGGTCGTTTAGTGGCAGCCTTGATAGCACCACTGCACCGACGTCGGTGAGCGACACCACAGCGACGCAAACTCGCACTGTTTATGATGGTCAGAATCAAAGTGGCAATGTGTTGGCGACCTGCCAATACACCTACACCGCGAGTCTGACTCGAATGAATCAGGAAAATGCGCCAGATGTACTCAATACCAGCGGTACCGATGGTGGTATTGCATCTGTCGATGCCTGGTCGCGCTACATTGAGCAGACCATGACCGATGTGTTTGAGTTTGAGTACATCACGATCGATGCCACAAATAATGAAGAAATTTATGTGTGGGATGACGGTTTGCAGGCCTGGAGTCTCGAAACGAGCACTGATACCGATTACATGCTGGGCAGCAGCGGCTGGGTAGCGGTTAATGACCAGATTGTGGTCGATGTATCTGGAGGTGGTGCGACTGCCAACCTTCAATTCCAGGATGCATCAGGCAATGCTTTGGCCACCTATGTCGCGTCGACCTTTGTTGCCAGTATTAGCGGCGAAGCGTTTAAAGACTTTGCTCAGCGCGAATTTGTAGAGCAGTCAGCCAGTCCTGAAGGCAGTTTCAGCAATACGGATGCGCGGGCCATCGCCCTTGAACTGGTCAATCAATCGGATGCGTACTCCATTCCCTGTGACGTGGATGATCCCAACTACATGGACTTGGGGCTGAGCTGTTCCAATGCGTATATCCCGGATTGGACCAATTGGCCGACGTTCAGTCAGACCGATCTGGCGACAACGCTGAGTGAAGCAATTCGCAGCAGTGGTACGGATAGCTCTGTGAATGATAAGGGTTTGTGGTTGGGTCGTGATCGCGACGGTGATCGTCAGCTATATGCCTTTATTACCGGTAGCGACACCACCGGAGCAGTGGGTACCAGCGGTGAAGTGCGCTTCTACCTGCACGATCACTCCGGCTCAACACCTCTCATCACGACGATTCAGGGCGATGCGGGTGATCTGACGTCGGCTTGGGAAATCGTTGATGCTCTGTCGAGTGGCGAAGCTGTGTTGCGCTTCGAGATTCCTGGTGAGTTGTACGAGGAATACGACATTGAGTTTGACGACGCGCCCATTGTGATTCTGGCAGTTGTGCAAGCCGGTGACACGCAAGCCTATCTGCGCTTTGGTGGCCTGAACATGGCCAATGAGACCGAGCATGTTCAATTGCTGAATATTCCAGCATTGAATGATCTGATTGCAGGCTTCAATTATGTGCGCCCAGATACCGATGGCGATGGCTTCGCAGATGATGAGGATAATTGTCCTGCCACCGCGAACGCTGATCAGGCCGATAGTGATGGCGATGGCGTGGGGGATGCCTGTGGCAGCTCTCAGCCTAGTGATCAGGATGGAGACGGCGTAGACGATAGCAGTGATAACTGTCCTGCCGACGCGAACCCCAATCAGGAAGACCTGGATAGCGACCAGTTGGGTGATGTATGCGACGACGATATTGATGGTGACGGTACACTGAATGAAAGCGACAACTGTCCATTTGACCCGCTGGATCAATGCGGCACTGATGCCGACAGTGATGGGGTAGACGATAGCAGTGATAACTGTCCTAACGATCCTAACCCCAATCAGGAAAACCAGGACGGTGACCAGTTTGGCGATGTGTGTGACGACGACATTGATGGTGACGGCACATTGAACGAAAGCGATATCTGCCCGTTTGATCCGCTCGATCAATGCAGCAGCGCGCTCCCTGCCGACAGCGATAGTGATGGTGTACCAGATAGCGAAGACGCCTTCCCTAACGATGCCAGTGAGCAGAACGACGCTGACGGAGATGGGGTTGGTGATAACGCCGATGCGTGCCCTTACACCAGTGATTCGACTTGTGCAGATCCCGGCGTCAACATGGCTGGTGTATACATGATTGACTGGACTGCAACGGGCCAGGAGTATGACGAAGAGACGCAGGCTTGCGTGGCCCTGAGCGAAACCAGTGGATCAGAACTGGTACAGGTTGAGCAGATTGGTAATCAGCTCCTGTTGCGCGGTGATGACCAGGATGGCGGCTGGGAGGACATTGGTACAATTGCGGCGAATGGCGACTTCTCGTTCAGCAATTCTGATAGCACTTCAAGCTTTACGCTCAGTGGTACCTTTGTCTCTGGCAGTAACTTTAACGGTACATTCACCGATACCGAAAATGGCTGTGCCTCCAGTGGCAACGTGACATTTACGCCTGGGGCCAGTGTGCAGGAAAGCAGTGCGATGCCGGTTTCGTGGTTTGAAGGCGAAACGGATTTTGATGAGAGCACACAACAGGAAGTCACTTCTTTCGAATATGGCGAAATTGGAGACACCGGGCCTGAGCAGTTCTTTGAGTACAACAGTACTACCGATAGCTGGGATGCGTTGACGGACAATGAACTGAATTACTTCATTACGACGTCTGGCGGTGTCGAGCCTCCTGTGCTTGATCGGTTTATTATCGCTGGCTACGTAAGTTCAGGTGAAACGGGTATTGTGCGTCCATTGGAGCAGGATGAAACGACCGTTTCGATGCTGAGTGAAGCGCATGTGGACTTGTTGGAGTTCAATGTGGAGGGCAAGGCGATGTTGCGCTTCCTCGACGGTGACTTCTCAATGGGGCTCGATATGAGTGACACCTTTACCTCAACGGGTGCACGTGCATACCATGCTACGATTACAGAGCAATTCACCTCATATCAGTTCTGGTGCGACGATGACTGGAATCAGTACGTAGTCAACAATTACAACTGCGCCAATATCGTCGCTTCGGATTACCAGGATCTGGACAGTGATGGCGTGAATGACCCGGTTGCAGCCACTTCGCTGGATGAAGTGATTTATACCCCTAGTGAATTCACTGCTGGTGTTAATAGTGGTGGACTTTGGGTCGGTGAAGGTTTCGATTCAGGTGGCCGCTTTACCGTGAATGTCTTCTTCCTCAGTGATGATGGTACCACTGCGGGGGCCTCAAAAAGTGCCAAGTTTGTGAAGTTCTATGACGCGGCGACAGATTACTGGGGCGACAAGATCGAAATCGATGTCTCGGCCTCCTATACGGTGTCGAACCGTGGTGGGGTAGACCTGATCGAATGGGATGTTCCGGATCTGGTGGCTAAAATCACCGATCTTGATGTCTATGATCTACACCCATTTGTCTTTGTGGAAGCAACGCTCGATAGTACCAGTCTAGTGCGTCGAGGCGAGCGCGCCATCGTCGATATGGTAGAGGAAACGATCGTGTTCAACAGTATTGCCAAGACCGATATCCTCAATGCCTTTGCTCCCTCGGGAGGCGGAACGCCTGATGCACAAGCCTATATCGACGCCCTGAATAATGGCGTTGATTGGGATCCCACTGCACTCGAGATGGGTGGCCTGTTCTTCGAAGAGGATAACTTTACGGATCCCGATAGTGGCACGACTGGTTTCTATGAGCTGTTCTACATCTTCGATAGCAGTACCAGTGGCATGTTCACCGATCGATATGAAGAGAGTGGTGGCACGGGCGCCAATGATTATCAGAATACGGATGTGAACTTCGGTTGGCAGGTGAATGGCAATGGCGAGCTGGTGGCCGACTTTGGCAGCGAGCAGGATCGCATGGCCTTGCTGGCGGATAATACATCGGTTGATGGTACCTACGAGGTTGTCCTGCCTGATGGTACTCAGCTCACCATGCGCATGATGGTCACGGCAACGGACGCGTTCTCCAGCCTGAGCTTTACGCCTGATGATTTCACACTCAACGCGGGCGTGGTGTATCAGGTAAGCGGCAGCGATTGGGGTTTTAAGCTGAATACCGCACCGACCGATACGGATAATTCCGATGGCACTATCAGTTTCGATGGCACCGGTCAGGAACAATTTTGTGATACTGCCTGTGTAGATGATGGCGCTTTGAATGTGGGCTACGATGCGGCTGAGAAACGCCTCTTGCTGCAAGTCCAGGGTCACAGCGGCCAGGACGAAATTGTCTGGGATGGCGGTACGAGTGGTGACTTCGTCCTGCTGTTCTATCCATCAACCACGGCAGTTTCGCTCGATATTGGCGTCTACTATGAAGGCACTTTGACAGCAACACCGTGATGTCTTAGCGAGCATTCTTCGCTTAAAACCAAAAATCCCGGAGGTGCTCGGCATCTCCGGGATTTTTTATGAGGGCAGTTTTTTTAAATCGTAATTAAGGCTGTAATCAGGCCTTGAGCAGCCAGGAATATTGGTCGACATATTTCTGCAAAAAGGGGATGTACCGAACGTATGCCTCTGCTGGTTTCTGCGAGACGGCCTGTCGCACCTGAATATTACTGGCGGTGCGACTGACTAAGCCTTTCTTTTTGTAGAAGTCCAGGCAATCCGGGCTCCATGGCAAGTCACAGAACTCAAACAGTTTTTTGGATTCGGTGAGAGAGTCCTTGACCAGTTTTTCATAGTGTAGTGAGTAGATCCGATCTGGGTGTTGCGCCTGAACTTTTTCCATTAGCCCTGTGCTCGTTTCAAAATACTGAATAATCTCATCGAGTTGGTGTGCCCAAGGTGTTGCAAACAGGTTGTTCTGCCAGATAGAAATAAGTGAGGCGAGTGGCGTTCGGCGGCACCAGATAATTTTGGCTTTGGGTAATAATTTGAGAATAACGTCCAGCATAAACACGTTATCGAGGGACTTATCTGTAAAGTAGCCATCTCTTTCGAGCACATCAAAGCCGCTATATGCCTGTTCAATGTCGGATGCAAAGCTCTGCCAGAATGCGCTTGTGTCTTCAAACTGCTCGGGTGCGACGGTGTGTAACATCACACCTGATTCTTCTGACTTATGCACAATCTGCTGCCCCGCGCAGAGCATTGATTCCGCTAGGGTCGAGCCAGAGCGCGGCAGTCCAACCAAAAACACAGGCGTCATTGAGCCGAGAATCGATGTTTCGTCGAGTGGCTTTAGCGCTTGTGTCCGTCGCGATGCATAAGCCTGCGGTAGTTCTTCCAGATAGAACGCACGCGTGTTACTGAACTCCCCGATCTCGCGATAGATGTGATGGGCTGCAGCCAAATGTGACATCTCGTCTTCGAATCGTTGTTGCTGTTTCGCGCGGCGCGCACGCAGGTAATGCGCATACATCGTGTTTTTATCGTGGCTACTGTTAGCCGATAAAAACGCTGAAATCCGTTGCTCTAGTGCGTCGCTGAGTATGCTGTCATCCATGCGTGAAAGCTGGTAAGGGAGCACAAACTGATTGGGGTACAACTCGCAGCCTTCGCGGTATATAGCTTGGGCTTTCTCGATATCCCCCAGGGTTGTGTGTGTTTTCGCCAGATTTTCGATCAGCTCAAAGCTCTTAAATCCGAGGTGGTGAGCGGTTTCGTATACCGCTTGGGCTTCTCCATACTCCCTTGCTAAAAAGAGTTGATTGCCAAGTAGCAAATGCGGTGCTTCTTCTTTGGGATTTAGCGCGATGGCCTGGCGGAGTGCTGCTATGGCATCGTGCGTCTGCTCTACATAAACATAGTTCACTGCTAAATAATAGTAGATTGCCGGGTGGGGGCCGTTGCGCTCCAGAAAGGCCTCATGACATTTGATTGCCTCTTCAAGGCGCTGAGATTGGGTGTAAATATTGCCCAGGCTGATTTGCGCCACCACATGATTAGGTTCCAGCTTAAGCAGGCGCTTTAAGGCTGACTCCGCTTCGCTGACTTTCTTCATATGAAAAGACACGATGCTCAATCGCAGTAGCGCTTCACGGTGGTTTTCATCGTGAGTGAGCACCGTTTTAAAGCACGCTTCTGCTTGTTGAAGCTGCCCGGACTTCATTAACTGAAGTCCCTGATGAACGATGGCATTTAGTTGGGCTGGTAGTGGCTGTACCGGAGTCGACATGAAAAGCTCTTTTATTTATTGGTTTTTGTGATGTTGCTGTGACGGCTTACCCCATGCTGTGAAGGCAAAGTTTGTGTCTCTTGCTTCGGAGATATATTCCACAACATTGTGACAGGCGGTTGGTGATCAACACGGGTGTCAGCGTGAGATAGGCGGTAATTAAACTGGCTAGATAGTAGCGTGATGGAGCTTAAAGTCTATTAAAGCGTTCACGAACAGGATGTGGTGGCGCGCAGCACGGCCAGGTTTTTTGTGGGCGCATCAAGGCGCCCACAAAAGCTCACATGAGGTTAGAAGCGTGCGTTCAAACGAACCAGGCCAGGTAGACCAAGTTGATCTCCATCGCTCATGACCACCGGCACCACATCAATCGCAACGTGAGAGTTGTAAAGCCAGCGCATACCTAAAGCAATGGTATCGTCGCGGTTATCTTCAGTAGTAAAGATCGCTTCGGCACCTACCGAGAATTGGCCCGCCTGTGTATCAACCAGACCCACGTACGCGCCCAGATCGACTTCCACAAAGGTGTCATCCTGTTTGCCGGTATTAGTATCGCTGTCGGCAATCACCAGGCGCGGGCCAATAGTAAAGGTGCCAGCATCCGCTTTAACGGTAGCTGCCGCGCCGAGCTTGATATTGGTTTGTTCGATGGTGGTATTACCATTGGCGTCTTCAAGATCCAGGTGCGCAATGCCGCCCACCAATGCCCATTGGATAGCGGTATTGGATTCTTCGCTGGTCTTCACTGAGGGCATTTGGTACTTCAGTAGCGCCTCGTTTACATCGTAACTACGCAAGCCACTATTCAATATCAGTTCGGCCCCTTGCAGTCCCAAACGAATGCCCCCGCCTGCGTCAATACCGTCGCTTCCAGTATGCAGCTCTATCGAGGCTTGTCGGTTAGGTGCTGTCAGGCCGTGCTCAATAAAAAAACCACGCGTGGGTTCATGGTACTTGGCAGCGGCGTTTGTTGTTTGGGCAAGGGTGGTTTGGCTCAGAGCGAGTGATGCACCCAGCCCCAATGCAGTGAACAGTCGTGAGTGTGGCATAACGAAGCTCCTTGTTAATGAGTAGTGCTGAAATTGTGTGAGGGTCAGGCATTGATAAAACGTAAACCGATGCCGCCGGTTTCGCCGGGCTCAACGCGTACGATTTCGAGTTTGAGTATGGGGCCTTCGCCGCCGGGCATATCCTGTACCTGGCCCTGAACGATGGTGCCAATGGGAGGCATCTCGACGGGGTCGGTAATGAGGAAAATGCCGCCGTCAGAAATGTCACGCGTGTTAACGATGACTTCGCCCACATCGGGGTGCGTCACTTTGACGCGGCATTTCATGGGAATACGCGGATATTTACGTTTTTCAGACATGATAATGATTAGTTGTAATGCCAGACATGGGCATATTATTCATATATTCGCACCCGCTGCATTTACCTTTTGGTAAGAAAAACGGGCGCTTAGAGATGCTTAATGAAATTCCCGCGATTTGGCCCGTAGCCCCTCGAGCAAATAGGAACGGTCATCAAGCCGCCCGGCAATCACATGAATCACTTCTCCTTCACGCTCCAGTATGCCGCTTACCTGTAGAATGCGGGCCCCCAGATAGGCCTGTTTTTGAGCTCGGGCGGTTGCTTGCCACACCACCACATTGATGTTGCCTGTGTCGTCTTCGAGGGTAAAGAAGGTCACGCCCGCCGCTGTGCCCGGGCTTTGTTTGCCGGTAACAACACCAATTACACTGACCCAGCTTTGGTGTGCCTTATGGTGCAGCCCACTGGCCCGGGTGAAGCGAGGTAGCAGGCCCCGCTGATCGAGCAGGGTAATCGGGTGATGGTCGAGGCTTAAACCCAGTGCAGCATAATCTTCCCGCAAGTTGGCAACATCATTTGGTGCCGGCAACGCGGAGGCAGATGGCGGGCTTTCGTTCACAAACAGGGGGAGTTCATGGTCGCGCCTGAGCATCTGCCAGCGCGCCTGATAGCGGTGCGTACTTAAACTGTTTAGTGCATTGGCGCTGGCCAGTGCTTCGAGGTCGCGCTTGTTCAGACCGCTACCTTGAACCTCATTGAGGTGTCGATAACCCTGTTCCGGCCGTTGTTGTAACAGGCGTTCGGCGCCGGACTGTGATAGGCCGCGAACCAGTCGCAGGCCCAGCCGTAACATCCACGCACCCTGCTGGTCGGCTTGCAGGCTGTGCTCATAATCGCTGTGATTCACATCGACGGGTAGTACCGTCACACCATGACGGTGGGCATCCTGTACCAGCTGTGAGGGTGAGTAAAACCCCATGGGGTAGCTGTTGAGCAAGCCACAATAAAAGGCCGCAGGAAAATAATGCTTAAGCCACGACGAGACATAGGCCAGCACGGCGAAACTGGCGGAATGACTTTCGGGAAAACCGTATTCACCAAAGCCGCAGATCTGCTGAAAAATGCGCTCTGCAAAACGGGTGTCGTAACCGCGCTCCTGCATCCCGCTGACCAGTTTATGCTGGAATTTCTCAAGTTCGCCATTTTTGCGCCAGCTGGCCATGGCGCGTCGTAGTCGATCGGCTTCGCCGCCCGAAAAGCCGGCAGCAACCATGGCCAGTTGTATCACCTGCTCCTGAAATATCGGTACGCCCAGGGTGCGTGATAATACCTTTTCGACCTCTTTGGAGGGATAGGTGACCCGTTCCAGTCCGGCGCGGCGGCGTAAATAGGGGTGTACCATATCGCCCTGAATCGGGCCGGGTCTAACAATGGCAATCTGAATCACCAGATCGTAGTAGCAGGCCGGTTTAAGTCGCGGCAGCATGCTCATCTGGGCCCGCGATTCCACCTGAAACACACCGACGCTGTCGGCTTTTTGCAGGCGCTCGTATACCTGTGGGTCGTCACCCCAGCGGGTGATGGCGGCAATATCGAGAGCAAAACCATAGTGATGCCGAATCAGCTCAAAGCTGCGGCGAATCGCGCTGAGCATACCCAGCGCGAGAATATCCACCTTGAGCAGGCCCAGACTTTCGAGGTCGTCTTTGTCCCACTGAATCACCGTACGTTCGGCCATGGCCGCGTTTTCTACGGGTACCAGTTGCGATAAGGGGCCGGTAGAGATAATAAAGCCGCCCACATGTTGCGATAGATGCCGGGGAAAGCCCAGTATCGCCTCGGTAAGGCGAAACAGATGTTTGCCTGTAGTCGAATCGGCATCGAGCCCCAGCTCTGCCAGTTGCTGCTGCCAGGGCAGGCCGCGATCACGGCGGTTCACCTGTCGAATATAGTAATCGAGCTGGGCTTCGGGCAAGCCCAGAGCCTTGCCCACACTGCGCAGGGCGCTGCGAAACCGAAAGGTGATCACGGTCGCTGCCAGCGCGGCTCGCTCACGGCCATATTTTTGATAGATGTACTGAAAGATTTCTTCGCGGCGTTGATGTTCAAAGTCCACATCGATATCGGGGGGCTCATTGCGTTCTTTGGAGATAAAGCGCTCGAACAACACGTTGATCTGACGGGGATCGACGGCCGTGATTTCGAGGCAGTAGCACACAATGGAGTTGGCGGCGGACCCCCTGCCCTGATACAGAATGCCGCGCTGTTTGGCGAACTGCACAATGTCGTAAATGGTCAGAAAAAAGTATTCGTAGCCTTGCTCTTTAATCAGCTGCAACTCGCGCCGAATGGTGCGTTGAATGTCTAGTGACACTCCATGAGGAAAGCGCCGGGTTATGCCCTGCTCGACCAGTTTTTTGAGATAGCGGCTGGCAGTGAAGCCTTTGGGTACCAGCTCGGCCGGATATTCGTAACGCAGGCTGGCCAGGTCGAATTGGCAGCGTTGGGCAATGCGTAGTGTTTCGTTGCGCCAGGCGGCAGGGAATAAGCGCTCCAGTTTATCGAGCGGGCGTAAGCTGTGTTCGGCATTAGGAAACAAAGCATAACCCAGTTCGCTGACCGGGGCGTTCAGGCGAATGGCAGTGAGGGTGTCTTGTAAGGGTTGTCGTTCGGGGCAGTGCATGTGCACATTGCCGGCACAGACAATCGGTAGGCCCGCCTGACAGGCCAGTTGCTCGCAGTAGTGCTGATGCGCGTGCACGGTGATATTCTCGCGGTGGTCGAGGCTGCGCTCTACGGTAATCCAGGCCGCAAGTGATTGCTGCTGTAACCAGTTGAGCAGCATCTGGTCGCTCTCTTCATGACCACTGGGTGGCCACAATAACAGGCAGTGTTGCAGCTGTGTGAAGTCGTTGAGACAGAGTTCGTACTGGCCTTTGGGGCTGCGACGTCGTCCTAGCGTGATGATGTCACAGAGCTCGGCGTAGGCGCTTCGATCAGGACAGAGCAGAATGAGCTTCACGTGGGTATCCAGCCGGAATTCACTGCCCACGATCAGTTTAATAGGGAGTCGCTCCTGTTTGATCAGTGTGTGGGCTTTGACAATCCCCGCCACCGAACACTCGTCGGTCAGGGCCAGCGCCTCATAACCCAGTTGGGCAGCGGTCAGCACCAGTTCTTCGGGATGCGAGGCACCGCGTAGAAAGGAGAAGTTACTTAGGCAATGTAGTTCGGCGTAAGCCATGCTTTAAGTGACTCCTGCGCCTGTGGTGTAGCATAGGTGCTGCCCATGGATACCCGCCTGCGCGGGTATGACGGAGGCGTCCAGCTTTCTTGGAGCCATCTTAGCTTTCATGCGTCGTACACTAGACGTCTGACGTCCGACGTTTGCCCCCATCATCATGCAAACAAACCCTGCACAAACCAGCGCTGCTCCCGGTCGCGATATACCCAGAGCGTTTGTCCCTGCTGATTGCGTGCGACAAAGTAGTCACGGCAAATGGCTTCATCACTCCACCAGGCGGTTTGAATACGTTCCGGGCCATGCACGATGCGAATGGTTTCGGTGAGCGCGCGGGGTGGATCCAGCAACAGGCTGGGGCGTAGTGCCGGCGGTGGCAGAGGGACGTTTTTTTGCGATTTGAATTGCATCAGACTGTCGTAGCGAAAAGCCTGTTCGGGCCGGTAGTCGGCCTGTAGCACAAAACGCTGTACTGCCTGATCGCCCAGCTTGGCCTGCAATCGGCCGAGTAGATGAGACGGACTCATACCGCTGCTGCCATGAAATAAATCACCATGCCGGTCATCGGCTTCCAGCAGGCGTTCTGCGCTAAGACGTAGACGCACTACCGGTGCCGGCAGTTTCAGGTTGTCGAGTTTGAGTTGTAGCAGGTTGCGCCAGATATCGGCGTGGCTTTCGGGTTCACCACTGGCCAGTACTATGGCGCTTTCACTGTGGTCGCGATAACCCAGCACAATATGTAAATTTTGTACCCGACAGGCGCGTTGGCGCAAAAAATCCTGCAAGTGCTGCAGTACCCCCTGTAGCGGAAAGAGCAGTGCCTGGCTGTGGCTGATTTCATGCTCCAGTATCAGACTGCGTTCAAAGCGCGGTTGTGGCGTGAAGTAGGTGCACTGGTCGGCTTTACGACCACGTATGCGATCGAGCAGGTCGAGTATGTCGAGACCCACACGGGGGCCGAGTTCATCGCGGGGCAGGGCTTCGATATCGCTCAGCGTGTCGATACCGAGGCGCTGCAATAGCTGTTGCTGGCGAAGGCTTAAGGGTAGTTGCGCGACGGTGAGCGAGCCCAGTTTCTGATGTAGTGTTTCGTGATCAGCCTCTTCGTGTGCGATGCCGTTGATGGCCAGTACCCGGGCGGCGCTAAGGGTGTTGGCGCAGGCCAGAACGGCGGTCACTTGCTGGCTGGCGAGCAAGTGACGAATGGCGTGTAAGTAGGCGTCGAGGCTGCCGTAGAGGCGTAGCATGCCACGAATATCAAAAGCCAGTCCGTCGGGAGGGCTGAGTACGATGTCGGCGGTGAGCTGATAGCTGGCATTGGCAAGCTCCAACAGGCGGCGTTGTTCAAAGTCGCTGTCGTGGCTCAAAATCGTCAGGCGTTGGCACAAGCTGGCGGCATGGGCGAGTCCCATGCCCAGTTTCAATCCGGCCTCTTTTGCGAGTGCATTACATTGCACGATGGGGTGTGGTGCTGGCCCCACAATAATAAGTGGCCGTGCCTGCTCGGCCTGATGGTCGGGCTGCAGTGCATCGAGCTGCAGGTGAGGCAAGTGCAGATACAGCCAGCGCATGGGCGGTCACCGGGTGGGTTCTGCCTGAACGCCGGGAAAGGCAATAATGTTGTCTGGGGCTGTTGCCTGTACAGGCGCGGTGGCGGCGGGATAAAACAGCTGCGGCCATGCACTTTGCAGATCGAGCACAAAGGGGGGCGTCGGCCAGCTTTGCTGGCGTTTGATAATTTCTACCTCCAGCCCCTGAGCGACCGGCTTCAGTCGCAGGCGGGCACTGAGTGGTAGTGAGTGCGCATCGTGATCGCCATAACGAATGATAAACGCCAGACATTTCCCCTCTTTGGCGGCCAGCTGCAAACGTTTGGCCGTCGCGGTCGACAAGCTGGGTGACCAGCAGACAAGGGCACGACAGCAGCCGCTTTTTAGTAGGTGCTCACTTACCCAGAGCTGCTCGTTTTGATTGTGGGTGTGCAAAATGACACTGCGGGCAATACGCTCGGCATGCAAGGGATAGGGGCTAAGGCGCGCCGGTGGGTTTACCCAGGCTTGCAAGGGTGGGTTTTGCCCGTTCTGGGCTGCGCTTGTATCCGCATTGGCGAGCCGGTCGAGACAGGGATACACCAGACGCAATTCGCCAATACCGGGGTGACTGGCCTGTAACTCGAC
>JAWWBW010000005.1:0-30562 GCA_033720775.1 Oleiphilaceae bacterium
GATTCATACAAGCATGAGGTGTGCCAAGGGTTATTTTGTTTATTTATACTGTTGAAAAATAAGGAAATAAAAAATTATATCGCCAGATAGCACCAAAATGGTGCTATTAATTTTTGGTGTTGCGCCCCTTAAAAGGGCGCTTTTGGTGCAGTCGATTTATTCGAGGGGTAAATTATGGTGCGCAGTGGTTAAAGTGTGTCACGAACTGCCTGGATGGCGTGCTCTTCGAGTTTATTGCCAAAGTCGATCCACTGTATGCGAACCCCTTTGTCTTCCATTTTACGAAACCACTTGTACTGCTGTTTGGCGAAGGTGTGAATGGCTGCGTTGAGCTTCTGGAACATGTCGTTGTAGTTGAGTTTGTTCTGCAAGTATAAGGCGATGTAGCGATACTCCAGGCCATAGAAATCGAGCTGTTGCCACGTGAGTCCTTGTCGGTGCAGTGTTTCTACTTCTTCGATCATGCCTTGTTTGAAGCGTTGCTTTAGCCGCTCGGTGATGCGCCTACGACACGTGTTTCGGTCTATGTTGATGCCGAGATTAATCGTGCGAAAAGGTGGCCAAACAAGCTTTTGGGCGCTGTTTTGCTCCGCTTGTGCGATTTCAATAGCGCGCACCAGGCGATTGCGGTCTAGCAGGTCTGTGGTGTTGTGCTGATCGGGTTTGAGGGCAAATAGCATGCGCACAAGCTCTTCATCGCTTTTCTGTTCGAGGTCTTTTCGGAGTTGTTCATTGCGTTCTGCGTTGGAGAGCTGGTAGCGACTGATTAAGGCATCAACATAGAGGCCCGTTCCGCCTGCCACAATGGGTAGTGCGCCGCGATGCCAGATGCGCGACAAGCTGTTTATGGTGTCCTGACAGAATTCGAATAGATTGTATTCGTAGCCCGGGTTAACAATATCGATGAGGTGGTAGGGGATTTGACCGTATTCCAACAGGTCTTTGCCGGTACCAATGTCCATTCCGCGATAAACCTGTCTTGAATCCGCCGAAATCACTTCGCCATTGAAGTGCTCCGCAAGCGCGACCGCCAGGCGTGTTTTGCCTGAGGCGGTGGGGCCAAGAATGGTGACGACGGGTTTATTGTCGGTTTCAGGATTGATATGTGTCATATTATTATGCTTTGGGGCTTGAACCGGCCCATACTTCGTTATAGTGTTTCGTGCTCAAATTTTTGACTTAATCGTCATTTTTTTTGGAAAGTATACCGGCTTGTGGCGTTTCAGGCCCTTGTCGAATCGATGATACGTATAAAATTTAAGATAAATAAGCGGTCGTCGATAGTACTCAATGCGCATGTTTATTGAGTCTGCATAATAAAAACCGTAACAAGCGGTTTATTCTCGGGGTTTGGGGAGGTCATCCGAGATGTTGATAGCGGTGCATTTTTGCACCACGGTGTCAGCGGAGCCCAAGCGCTAGCTGGTGGATGACCATCAATAATAAAAGGGAGCCAAGCTGGAATGAAGCTACCCAACCTCTTAGTCGCAGTTGTGTTGTTGTTGCTAAGTAGTTCTGTTTTATCGCTGGAACGCAAAGTCTTCTGTGTGTGGGACCCCGTTGGTCGCAATGGCCCGGTAATGTCTTTTTATTCTGATCTTATTCCTACCGCCCAGGCCTGGGGCCTGAGTATCCGCTTTATTGCCTATACCGATGAAAAAGTTGCTGCGAACGACTTTAAGGCGGGGCGTTGTGAGGCGGTGTTGTTGAGTGCCATTATGTCGCGCCAATTTGTGAAGTTTGGTGGCACGATGGATGCCATAGGTGCTATTTCGTCGCAAAAAGGGTTGGAACTGGTACTGGCAACCTTGGCGCGGCCGCGTGCCGGTGAGCTGATGGTGCAAGGCAACTATGAGGTGGTCGCGACCTTTCCGGTCGGTTCCATGTACGCCTTTGTGAACGACCGCTCTATCGACAGCATTGATGGTTTTGCGGGTAAGCGCTTGTCGGTGTTGAACAATGATCCGCAGGCCATGAAGTTTGCCAAGCTGGCCGGGGCGACGCCTGTGGGCACTACTCTTTCGACCTTCGCCGCTCAATTCAATAACGGTAATGTTGATATTCTTCTGATGCCGGCGCTGGCCTATAACACCTTTGAACTGTACCACGGGCTGGGTGAAAAGGGCGGTATCATCGATTATCGCCTGTATTACGGCATGCTGCAGACGATTGCTCGTAGGGATCAGTTCCCTGATGACTTTGGTTATAAAATGCGTAAATACATTCTGACGCGCCTGAAAGCCATCGATAAAATGGTAAAAGACGCTGAAGAAGAAATTCCCAGTAAGTACTGGATCGACATTAGCCAATTCACCAAAGATGAAATCGACCACTTTTCCAAACGGGTGCGTTTAGCGCTTAAGGAAGATGGAGTGAATCACCCCACGGCGCTCAAGTTGTTGTGGAAAATCCGTTGTCGCCTGGATCGTTCGCGCGGTGAGTGTGCGCGGCCCGAGTAAGGTTTCTTTCCGAATACCCTAGCCGGCGAAGGAATGCTGGTTTTCTCTTTTCTCCTCCTTTTTTGTTCCGAAGCAGCCATCTATACTCTGTGACTCTTTAATGCGGCAGCGCATGGTTTATGCACACAGAGGGGGTGATATGAAAGGGGACAAGCACATAATTGATCACCTGAATGCCTGTTTGGGCAATGAGTTGATTGCGATTAATCAGTATTTTCTGCACGCCCGTATGTTTAAAAACTGGGGCTTCGGTGAGCTCAATGAAAAGGAATACAAAAAGTCTATTGAAGACATGAAGCATGCTGATACGCTGATCGAGCGCATTCTGTTTTTGGAAGGTATTCCCAATTTGCAGAAGCTTGGCAAACTTCTGATTGGAGAAGATGCAAAGGAGATGCTTGGCTGTGATCTGAAGCTGCAAACCAAGGTGCTTAAAGACTTGAGAGCAGCCATCGCCGAGTGCGAGCAGTCGGGTGATTACGTGAGTCGTGACTTGCTGGCTGGCATCTTGGCAGACGAAGAAGACGCTTATGACTGGCTCGAAACGCAGTTGGATTTGATGGATAAAGTGGGTATGCAAAATTATCTGCAATCCATGATGGATGAGGACTAGGAGGCGCGATGAAAGGTAAGATTAAAGTCGTAAAAACGCTTAATAAGCTTCTCGCAGGTGAATTGACCGCGATTGATCAGTATTTTGTACATTCTCGCATGTATGAAGATTGGGGACTGCACAAACTATACGAGCGTTTGGACCATGAGCGCGAAGAAGAAACCGAACACGCCGACCAGATGATCAAGCGTATTCTGTTTCTCGAGGGGCGCCCCGACCTCGCGCAGCGCGAGCCGCTTAATGTAGGTGAGGATGTTGAATCCATGCTGCGCAATGATCTTGCTCTGGAGTATAAGGTGATTAAAAACCTGCGGGCCGCCATTGCGGTCTGTGAGCAGGAGCAGGATTACGAAACGCGCGCGATGTTGGTGAAGCAGCTTGAGGATTCTGAAGAAGACCATGCTTATTGGCTCGAAAAGCAGTTGGGTCTTATCGAAAAAATCGGCTTGCCGAATTATCTTCAGTCTCAAATGAAGAGTGCTTCATAAAAGGTCTGGATGGGCGCGCAAGGCTATTTGCGTGCAGTTTGTAAGCGTGTTTATCTCGTCTCTAAACGCTTTAGCGCCCAATCAATGTGCTCGCGCACCAGATGGCTGGCAGACTCCCTTTTGCGTTTCAGGGTGCTAATGGTCTCTGGTGTTTTGGGGCCGTTGCCCAGAGCGATGGCAAGATTGCGTTGCCAGCCTTCGTAGCCCGTACGCCGAATGGCAGACCCTTCCGTTTTCTTGAGAAAGGTTGCTTCATCCCAGTTAAATAGCGTGATCAGATCTGCTTGATCGAGTGCGTGCCTTGGGCGAAAGTCCTCTTCCTCTGAAGCTTGTTTGAAGCGATTCCACGGGCACACCAGCTGGCAGTCGTCACATCCGAAGATACGGTTGCCCATGAGTGGCCGGAGTTCCTCATCGATGGCACCTTTGTGTTCAATCGTAAGGTACGAAATGCAGCGGCGAGCATCCAGAATATAGGGGCCTACAAACGCTTTGGTGGGGCAGGCTTCCAGGCATGCAGTGCACCGTCCGCAATGTTCCTCGGTATAGGGCGGATCAATGGGTAAGGGCAGGTTGGTGTAGAGCTCGCCTAAAAAGAACCACGATCCTGCGCCGCGGTTAAGAATCATCGTGTTCTTGCCAAACCAGCCCAGGCCTGATTTTTGGGCAAGGGCGCGTTCCAGCACGGGGGCGCTATCAACAAACGCGCGAAAGTCAAAGCCTTGGGCCAATGCTTGTATTCCTGCAATGAGTTTTTTCAGGCGGTTACGAATGACTTTGTGGTAATCGCGACCCAGTGTGTAACGCGAGATATAGGCCTTGTCTGGTGTATTGAGTACGTCAATGGGGTCACGCGATGGTGTGTCGTAATCCATGCGTAGGGAAATCACCCGTAAGGTGCCATCCACCAGTTTTTCGGGGCGCCAGCGTTTGTCGCCATGACGCGCCATATAATCCAGCTCACCATGTAAGCCCGCCTTCAACCAATCCTGATACCGTGCAATGTGCTCATCAAGCTGGGTGTCACTCACGCCCATTTGTTGAAAGCCCAGTTCGCGTGACAGTTCGGCGATTGCGCTTTTAAGTTTGATTGCCTGCTCAGGAGGCAGGGCAGAATGTTGCATACTTAATGTGCACTCTCTAAAGATTTGCTATTCTTTACAGTCAGCTACGCGCTATTTTTGACTAAAATTCTAGGTGTGCTGGCTAGTCGGGTGTCCAGGCCATGTGCGCTCGAACAAATCGAAGAACATTTGCAGGTGAACGCGGTCACGTGAAGTATTTTATCCAACTGGCGGACGAGTGTGCGAGTTTGTGTTTTGGCGAAAGCCTGGCGAAGGAGTTTGTCGCACAGTCCACATCGCGTTTGATGGTCTATTTGTCAGGCACTTTAGGTGCGGGTAAAACCACCTTGACGCGAGGCATCCTGAGAGGCTTTGGCTACCAGGGGGCGGTAAAAAGCCCTACCTACACCTTGGTAGAGCCCTATGAGTTGGCTCAGGTGAATGTTTATCACTTTGATTTGTATCGTCTTGGTGACCCGGAAGAGCTTGAGTTTATGGGGGTGAGGGATTACTTCTCGATGCCAGTGGAGGGTGAGGCTCCGCGCTTGTGTATTATCGAGTGGCCGGAACAGGGCGGCGCCTTGCTACCACCGGCTGATTTGCATGTGCGTCTGGAGGTGGCGGGTGCTGGGCGAAAAATGGTCTTGCAGGCGGCAGACCATTTGTCTGAATCGTGGCAGTGCTGGTGTGACCAGTTTGCGAGTACGCAAGCAAGTTGATGGCGGGTTCGTGCGAAGTATGAAGCAGGTGTTGATA
This sequence comes from Oleiphilaceae bacterium, assembly GCA_033720775.1. Taxonomy (GTDB): domain Bacteria; phylum Pseudomonadota; class Gammaproteobacteria; order Pseudomonadales; family Oleiphilaceae; genus PZPK01. The sequence goes on from JAWWBW010000005.1 coordinate 5,381, forward strand.
ATGAATCGTGTTTTACTTTTGTGCATGCTGTTGTGTGCTGTGGTGCAAACCGTGGCAGCGAGTGCGTTGGTGCAAAATGTGCGTTTGTGGGATGCGCCGGACCACTCTCGACTCGTGTTTGAATTGAGCAAGCAGGTGGAGCATCAGTTGATGATGCTACCCAGTCCTGATCGGCTGGTGCTAGATATCAAGCAGGCGACTAAATATGCCAACTTTGACTCCTTGGATCTAACGGGCTCTCCCATTAAGCGCATTCGGAGTGCACGCCGTAACGAGCACGATTTGCGCGTAGTGCTTGATCTCAAAGAGTCGGTACAACCTAAAAGTTTTTTGCTAAAGCCCAATGAGCAGTACGGCGATCGTCTTGTCATCGATCTTTATCCAGAGCGCCGTGCGTCGGTAACGGAGTCTCGTCCTACGGTCACGGCCTTACCAGCTAGCCAGCGTGACATTATTGTGGTGATTGATCCGGGGCATGGTGGCGAAGACCCCGGTGCGATTGGTCCGGGATACGTGAAAGAAAAAGATGTTGTATTGGCCATCTCTCAAGCGCTTGCCGAAGATATCAATCGAAAGCGGGGTTTCAAGGCTTACCTGACGCGAGAGCGTGATTACTACATTCGCTTGCGCGATCGCACCAACATTGCCCGAAAGAAAAATGCAGATTTGCTGGTGTCGGTACACGCCGATGCATTTATCAAAGCCCAGGCTAACGGTGCCTCGGTATTTGCCATTTCACATCGCGGTGCATCAAGTGAGGCGGCGCGCTGGCTGGCGCAAAAAGAGAACGCGGCTGACTTGATCGGCGGCGTTGGCGGGGTGAGCCTTGAAGATAAAGACGACGTGCTGGCGAGTGTGTTGCTTGATCTCTCATCCACCGCGAGCCTCAAAGCCAGTATTGGTGTGGGTGAGCACGTGTTGAAATCTCTCGGGCGTGTTGCACGATTGCACAAGAGCAATGTTCAGCAGGCCGGTTTTGTCGTGCTTAAGTCGCCGGATATTCCCTCCATACTGGTTGAAACCGGGTTTATTTCCAATCCTGCAGAATCGCGTCGTTTGAAAACGCGCAAGTATCAGCGTCAGATCGCCGAATCCATCTCCAAAGGCGTCGAGGGGTACTTCGAGAAAACGCCGCCACCCGGAACGCTTGTCGCTTACAAGCAACGTTCCGACAAGGGTGGGCATCGCAGTTATACCGTTCAGCGCGGTGATACGCTATCGCATATAGCAATGAAAAATGCGGTTTCCATACAGGATTTGCGCAGCATCAACGGTCTGCGTAGCGATCAGCTTCGCGTTGGGCAGCGTTTGCGAGTGCCCGCCTCGTAGTCACATGGCCCCGGGTATCTGGGGCCGTTCTTTTCATCGTCCATCACTGTTACCTGCGGCTTAGAAACGCCTTGTTTCAGTATTCTGTCTTGCCCTTGTTCTTTTGCTTCGAGACAATAGCGGCCCCTGCGAATCTCAACTCGCATCCAGCCTTTAAACGAACAGCTATTACGGATAACTATGGCTCGAATACATCTCCTGTCGCCGCGTCTTGCCAACCAGATCGCTGCGGGCGAGGTGGTTGAAAGACCTGCCTCTGTCGTAAAAGAATTGCTCGAAAATGCACTCGATGCCGGTGCACGTAAAGTGAGTATCAGTGTTGATTCCGGTGGTATTAAACGCATTCAGATTCGCGATGATGGGGTAGGGATGGAAAAGGATGACTTGCCGATGGCGCTCAGTCGTCATGCCACCAGTAAAATTGAATCGCTCGATGATCTGGAGGCCGTTGCCACTTTGGGCTTCAGAGGGGAGGCGTTGGCCAGTATCAGCTCAGTGTCGCGTCTCACTCTGAGTTCGCGAACAGAAGAGGCTGAACAAGGGTGGCAGGTCATGGCAGAAGGTCGCGATATGGCTGCCAAGCTCAGTCCTGTGGCGCATAATCGCGGTACGACAGTCGATGTGCGGGACCTGTTCTTTAATACACCGGCGCGTCGCAAGTTTTTGCGTACCGAAAAAACCGAGTTTGGGCACCTCGAAGAGGTCGTCAAACGCCAGGCTTTGAGTCGTTTTGATGTGAATTTTGAGCTGGTGCATAACGGTAAGCCCGTGCACATGCTGCGCCCGGCAGGCGCCGTGCGCGACAAGGAACAGCGCATTGCCAGCTTGTGTGGCAAACCTTTTATGGAGAATGCGGTGCAAATCGACGTCGAGGCGTCGGGTCTGAAATTATGGGGCTGGGTGGCATTGCCTACGTTCTCTCGTAGCCAGGCGGATTTGCAGTATTTTTATGTGAATGGGCGTGTAATTCGCGATCGTCTGGTATCCCATGCCGTTAAGCAGGCTTACCGCGATGTGCTGTATCACGGGCGTCATCCTGCTTTTGTGTTGTACTTGGAGCTTGATCCGGCTCTGGTTGATGTGAATGTGCATCCAACCAAGCACGAAGTGCGTTTTCGAGATGGCCGCCTCGTGCATGATTTTATTTTTCGTAGTTTGCATAAGGCCTTGGCTGATGTGCGGCCTGAGGTGCAAGAAGGTCCAAGCGAGATGGAGGCTTTGGAGCCGGTCACGGCAGGCGCGACAAGTTTGGCTTCTCAGCCCGGTTATGGGTCGCAAGTGGCGATGCCGCTGCGAGAACAGCCCGCACGCAGCGCCGTTGCGGAGCAGTTCGCCGCTTATCGCGAACTGCATCCTGATACGCCTCCAGCAAGCCCTTCGGCGCCTTCGGACATGCTTGATGAAGCGAGTAGCCAAGGGATGCAACCGCTTGGCGCGCAAACGGCATACCCACCAACCCAGGCTGAACTCGAAGATTATCCGCTGGGCTTTGCCATCGCCCAGCTGCATGGTATCTATATTCTGGCGCAGAATCGCAAGGGCTTGATCGTTGTTGATATGCACGCGGCGCATGAGCGCATTACCTATGAGCGTATGAAGCAGGCCTTCTATGCATCGGGTATTCAGGCGCAGCCCTTGCTGGTACCGATGAATCTGGCTGTGAGCAGCAAAGAGGCAGGGGTCGCCGAAGATTGTGCGCAAGAATTGCTGCGATTTGGTCTGGGCTTGGAGCGGTCAGGGCCCGAGAGTCTGGTGATCAGGCAGGTGCCGGTCTTGCTGCAAAATGTGGATGTGGCTGCGCTGGTTCAGGATATTCTCAGTGACATGATTGCAAACGGTTACTCTGACCAGCTCGAAGCAAAGGCGAATGAGCTGATGTCTACCATGGCCTGCCATGGCTCGGTGCGCGCCAATCGGCAGCTGACAATTCCCGAAATGAACGCGTTATTGCGGGATATGGAAGAAACCGAGCGCAGCGGGCAGTGCAATCATGGTCGCCCCACCTGGACGGCACTAAGTCTGACAGAGCTCGATAAACTTTTTTTACGTGGTCGTTAAATGACAGCGTCAATGCCACATGGGCCGGTCATTTTTTTGATGGGCCCCACTGCATCGGGCAAGACGGATCTGGCAGTCGAATTATGTGAGGCGATGCCTTGCGAGATTATTAGTGTCGATTCGGCGCTGGTGTATCGGGGAATGGATATCGGCACCGCCAAACCCGATGAGGCGTTGTTGGAGCGCGTTCCCCATCGCCTTATCAATATCCGAGATCCTCACGAGTCTTATTCGGCAGCCGAATTCTACACCGATGCTCGAAGTGCCATAGACGAGATTCAGCAATCGGGTAAGGTGCCTCTGTTGGTGGGTGGAACCATGCTGTATTTTCGTATTCTAAGAGATGGTATTGCTCCTTTGCCCAGTGCAGATAAGAGCGTTCGCGAGAAGATAGTTCAAGATGCAAAACGGCATGGCTGGCAGTATGTACATGCGCAACTGGCAGAGGTTGATCCAGAGTCGGCGGCGCGGATACGGCCAACAGATCCACAACGCCTACAAAGAGCACTAGAAGTCTTCCGTGTAAGCGGAAAAACCATGACAGAGATCTGGCGACAGCAAAAAGACGTATTGGAAAGGAGTGTTGGCGATCGCCAGACTGGAAAAGGCGATAAAGCCGATTACACTAAGCTTGAGGGAGGTTTGCCTCCTTTACCGCTACCAATCATTAACCTCGCTATTGCCCCCACGGAACGCAGCGAGTTGCATGCACGTATTGCGCAGCGTTTTGAGCTTATGCTTGAGGCTGGATTTGTCGATGAGGTAAGAGCCCTGTTTAACAGTGGTCTTTATACCAATGACATGCCGGCGATGCGCTGTGTTGGCTACCGACAGGTATGGGATTATCTCGAAGGTAAGTGCGATTACGCGCACATGGTGGAGCGGGGTATTATTGCGACACGCCAGCTGGCTAAACGACAGTTAACGTGGCTTAGGTCGTGGCCTGATGTAGAATGGCTGGTCACGGGAGACAGAAATAATTTAGCTAAGGCATTGAAAATTTTTGAAAATGCCGCCACTTAGTGGCAACGCATCAGCATCAGAAAAAACAGACAACGACTAATTATTAAAAAGTATCAGGAGATAACAACATGTCTAAGGGCCATTCTCTTCAAGATCCTTACTTGAATGCCTTGCGCAAAGAGCGAGTTCCCGTATCCATCTTTCTTGTCAACGGTATCAAGCTTCAGGGGCAGATTGAATCGTTCGATCAGTTTGTGATTTTGCTCAAAAATACCGTGAGCCAGATGGTCTACAAGCACGCTATCTCGACAGTAGTGCCCGCTCGCAATGTTCGTATCCCTTCCCAGAACGAAGAACAAGACGGTAATAGCTAAGGTACCCGGCCCCTTTATGCTGTTAACACCAACTCCTGCGCCCGTTTACTGAGTATCTGCTGTGTTTGAAAGGCCAGATACCGGAGAGCGGGCGGTTGTTGTTCATATTGATTTTTATACCGAAAGCGAACGAGAAGACTTAGACGAATTCAAAGAGCTGGTTGCCTCTGCGGGTGTTGAGACCGTAGGTGTTATTACTGGTTCTCGCCATCAGCCCAGCTCGCGTTACTTTGTCGGGACGGGCAAGTTGGAAGAAATAGAAGCACTCATTGCTGCTGCCGAAGCGGATGTCGTGTTATTCAATCATGCCCTATCCCCTAGCCAGCAACGTAACCTCGAAGCCCATCTCAAATGTCGGGTAATCGATCGTACAGGCGTTATTCTCGACATCTTTGCTCAACGTGCCCGCACTCATGAAGGGAAATTGCAGGTGGAGCTGGCGCAGCTGGAGTATATGTCGACGCGACTAATTCGCGGATGGACTCACCTGGAACGTCAAAAAGGTGGAATCGGTTTGCGTGGCCCGGGTGAAACGCAGCTGGAAACCGACCGTCGCTTGTTGCGCGCACGTATTAAATCCATTTCGCAACGGCTAGAAAAGGTGCGCAAACAGCGTGAGCAGGGGCGACGTGCCCGTACCCGGGCAGAAGTACCGACAGTTTCGCTGGTAGGATACACCAACGCCGGCAAATCTACCTTGTTCAATCGCGTGACCGAAGCCCGTGTTTATGCGGCAGACCAGCTCTTTGCGACGTTAGACCCCACGCTTCGAAAGCTTGACTTGCCCGATGTAGGGCGCGTGATACTGGTTGATACGGTGGGCTTCATTCGCCATTTGCCCCATAAGCTGGTTGATGCGTTCAGGGCGACCTTAGAGGAAACGCGCAATGCCACCTTGCTGCTACATGTGATTGATGCGCACGATCCTCGGCGTCTCGAAAATATCGAGCAGGTAGAGAATGTGCTCGAGGAGATCGATGCCGACGAAGTCCCGGTGCTCAAAGTGTATAACAAACTGGACTTATTACCCGAGCAAACGGCTCGCGTGGATCGTGACGAAGAAGGAATGCCAATCAGAGTCTGGGTGAGCGCTCAGACCGGAGAAGGGCTCGAAATACTCTACGATGCCATTGCAGAACGACTGGGTATGGAGGTTGTGCACCAGCGTCTGGCTCTGGAGCCTTCTCAGGGCAAGTTGCGCGCGTTATTTCATGAAGCAGGCGTAGTGCTGGATGAAGAATATGACGATCAGGGTCGCGCTTGCATGGAAATTCGAATGGAGCGTCTCGATTTTGAGCGTTGCTTGCGCTCGGCAGGCGTTGATGAGGCAACATTGGAGCGAATTTAGTAAGTCAGAGCGACTGAAAATTGGCACAATTTTAAGACCAATTTTGTGCTGCTTCACTCTTCCTTAAAAAACTTTCTTTGGCGGCTTTCTGAGCCTGTTCAAACTCAATTCCTATGCTATGGTTGATAAATAGCGGAGTTTTAAGTTCCTGTCATAAAGTACTGAAATGCGTTGATTTTGCCCGAGAAGAAAGGATCTTCAAGGGTGCGACGCGAGCCAAATCGAGGGTAATCAGATGAATCTCATAAAAATGCTGCTGACGCCGGTATTACTAGCGTTCGTTTTAGGTGCCTGTAGTGGCAGCGATGGCTTTGGGTTGGGTAATGGTGGCGGCAACACGTCAAACCAGGGTCAACAGCAGGAAACGGGCAATGGTTCTGAAGCAGAAAATGAAACCGGTGGATCTGTTCGCATTGGTAACGGCACTGGCGTAGGGTTTACGCAAGGTGTTATTGGTGTGACTGCGAGTAATTTGTCTGCGGGTGGTACGACTACTCTCACGGTCAATTTGGTGGACGAAGACAGTGACCCGATTACTGATATTGTCACGATTACCTTCTCTTCTGATTGTGTGTCTCAGGGCCTGGCTTCTTTCGATTCTTCTACCGTGGCTACTTCAGGCGGTCTTGCAAGAGCGGTATACACAGCTCAGGGCTGTAATGGTGATGATGAAATCGTAGCGACTGCCACAGTGGGTACCGAACAAATCAACGCGGTGGTCACCATTAATGTGGCGCCAGATACTGTTCTGGCAGTGCAGTTTGTTTCTGCGTCAGAAAGCAATCTGGCGATTAAAGGCACTGGTGGCTCAGAAGTATCCACAGTGACGTTTCGTATTGTGGGGGCGTTAGGAGCACCGATTGTGGGCGAGACGGTAAGTTTTGAGTTGGGTCTGGCTCCAGGTGGTGTGGCATTGGCGCAAGGCCAAACCACAGCCGTATCTGATTCATCCGGGCAGGTGAGTACCGTTGTTCAGTCGGGTACAGCGGCCGGAGCAGTGAAAGTGATCGCGACACACGACAATACTGGCATTCAGGGTGAATCAGACAGTCTGACCGTTTCAACGGGTATTGCGATTTCCAACCGCTTCTCCCTGTCAGTCGATAAATTCGCGCCACCCGATGCCTTTGATACTGATGGTATCCCGGTTCAGATTAGTCTGATTGTCAGTGATCAGTTCGGTAACCCCTTGCCCGATGGCACGCCCATCAGCTTTGTCTCACCAGAAGCCGGTCAGATTGAAAGCAGCTGTACCACCAGCGGCGGAGCCTGTTCCGTAACTTGGCGCAGTGCCGATGCCCGTCCGGCCAATGGGCAGGTGGATATCATGGCATTTATGAATGGTGCCGAAGCCTTTGTGGATGTGAATGGTAACAACGTTTACGACACAAATGACAACATGGGCTTTACCGATTTGGGTGAGCCTTGTATCGATGTGAACAACAATGGAACGACCTGCGAGCAGGGTATCGACTTTTTCTACGACACGAATTCAAATGGCGTATGGGATTCTGCCGATGGAGCCTGGAACGGCCCTTGTCTGAGTTCTCTGGATAGCCAGCCAATTATGACCAGTATTGGTGCTACCGCTGTGTGTAATGATCCTGAGTCTGTCGCGATCTTCAATACTGTGACCTTATACATGTCTACTAATACCCCTGTTATCGCTAACATGGGTAACTTCCCGCCCATCGGCTCTACGATTAACCTAGTGGATGATGTTTCTGAAAATGGCGCCAGCTCAAATGATGGCGACTGTAATCGTGAGAACGACATCGACGGCTTTTCGGGCATGTTGTTGACGGATTCCAACGGTAATCCGCTGCCTTCAGGTACGCGAGTATTCTGGACGGATCCGGAGGGTGCGTTTAACTTTAATGGTCCGACTAATATGGTGGTGAGTGAAACTGGTCCAACAGCTGTCAACGTATCGTTGATTACTAATGGTATAGATACCTCTGGTGGGGGGCGCTTAATTCTTAATATCGATTTGCCCAGCGCAGACGCACAGGACACTGAATACGTCTGGACTACTGATGATGATCAATCGGCTCAGCCGGCTCTGCCATCGCCACCGTGCTAAGCACACTAAGATAAAAAGCGGCCTAAGCAGCCGCTTTTTTTATGCCTGTGTTTGATAGGGCGAAGCGCTTATAAACTCGCACCAAAGATCCAGACCACTTGGGCAATGCCTGCCATGGTTCCCAATACGCCGCCAATAATAATGAGTTTGATTTCATCTTCCTGGAAGCAGGGTCGTAACAGATTTTGAAACTCAGATGAAGGCAGGGCGCGCATGCGTTCGGCCATGATCGCTTGCACCGCCAGTGCCCGTGCTTTGTTGAACAGAGGGTCGGCGAGTGTTTCGTTTGAGATGTCGATCGCTTTTAGGCCAGTTTCCTGTTTGATATTGGCAAACCCTTCAGGGCCAATGGCGATCTGTGCCAGGGGTTTCACCAGACCAGCCGCTTCGTCTACCAGTTCTTCAAAGTGTTTTTGAATCAGTGCCCGTGTACGTTCGGCCTGAGGGCCGCTAAGCATGGCTTTGGCGACTTTCTGTACGGTGAGGATTTCCTCTGTCACGAGCTTGCAGAACAGGTCTGATACTTCATTTTGTCGTTTCAAAAATAAACCGTGCAGCGTCATTCCCAACACTTTTTTGGGGGCAACCGGGCGAAAAATCATATTCAGGGCGACCCAGTTAGTCGCCCAGCCTACAGCAAATCCGCAAAGCGGCAACACCCAGGGCGAAGGGAACAGATACCATAACAAGAGCTGGGGGAGTCCAAACAAAAAGCCGAACCACAAACCGCTTTTGATAATGAAGCGAAATTCTTGTTCGCCACATTCCAGAAAAATACGGTTGAGTAGGGATTTGTCCTGTTCGAGTTGCGCCACTACCATGTGTTTCAGATCAAACAGTTCTTCGATCTTGGGTGACATGTCCGCCACTAATGCGTCGATGGTGCCCGGTAATTCGCTTGCGACGCGATCATAAGCCACTTGTTTGACGCTTTTGGGTAGGTTCTGCCAAAGGGTGCGATGGCGCTTGAGCATGATTTCATCTACCAATTCATCAACACGCGGCAGAATGCTTTGTAGAATATGCTGCCCGATTACTTCAGGGTTCATCTTTTCGACGATCTCGCTGACGGTACCGAGCTTGGACAAAGTAGAGTCAACGCAGATTTCTGCCATGCGTTGAGATTTGGATGGGATGATGCCTTGCCAGCCAAAGATTGGGCGAAGGCCGCGAAATTCCAGTGGATAAAAGGTAAGTTTGATGGCCAGCCAATTAGTTATCCATCCGACCAGCGCCGCGATAATTGGTATTGTTCCCAGCTTTAGCCATTCCATCCATTCGGCACCCATACCGAGTTCTCCCAACATGTAGCGAGTGTGCTTTGAGAGGCATTCTGCTAGATTTGTGTGATTGCCACAATCGTCAAACAATAAAACAGAAGAGCGCCATGCCTCGCCCAAAGCCTGATCCCAAAGCCGTTGTGCCTCACATCATTGCGCAAGCCATCACCTTGCTGAAAAAGCAGGGCTTCGAACAACTCACCATGAAATCACTGGCGCAGCAATGCGATATGTCAGTGGGTAAGCTCTATCACTTCTTTCCCGGTAAAGATGATTTGTTTCTGACCCTGGAGATCGAGTATTTCGAAGGGCTCTATCGGGCGCTGGATGATGCTGCCAGTCAATACAGCGATGCGACTCAGGCATTTAGAGCCATGTTGAGTGCTTATTACCACTATGCCGCCGAACATATCGAGCTGTATCAGCTGGTCAGTGCGCCGCCAAAGGTTTACACCCACTATATCGGTACAACCAAAGAAGCATTGGCGCGACTTGAGCTCAAATCGGCGCTGAGTGTGGTGAACCTTGTACGCCGTTATTTTGATCGGGTGGCGAAGAAATGTGCGCTCAGTGTTGGTGATAGCGATTTTTTGTTTTGCATCAATGCCATGCATGGTCTGATCTTGATGAGTCATTCGGCTGCATGGCCTTACGTGAGTCGGCGTGTCGAGTCGGAGTTGGATCTGGACGCACCGCCCGGCGCTTTACATGAAGAGGTCGAGCAGCAAATCGATCTCTTGCTCAATAAGCTGCTTCATTGAGTTTTGTTGGTATCGCGTCTTGACGGTTTTAGATGAACGGTGGTTCAATTAAGCGGCACTAAAACAAAAACAGCTGAGAAAACATCATGAACAGTCGCGTCAAACCGCCAATACAGACGGCCAGTCCGGAGCTGCTCGAGCGCCTCGGCATAGCGCTCATTTTCAAGCTTGATGAGGCCCGTAAGCATGTATTACCCAACATGCGCCTGGAACAGGCCCGGCAGGCCGCCCGGGACTTCAGAGAGGCCATGCTGCATGAGGATGAACGCATTCTGTTCTTTCGCAGCATTAACTTGATTCGCGCGCCTTACCCTACAAAATACGGTCTGTTGAATGCCCACACGGTCAAGTCACCGTTTATGCATATTCTTAACCGCGTGTTTGTCATTCAGTACCTCAGTCCGGTCGGCAAGAAAACACTACTGTTCTCACCCTCTGATTTTGAGGCGAATGCTGAAACCCCCTTCTTTAAACGTTTAACCAAAAAGTTTGGTGTCTTTTCGCCATTGGTGAATTCGTTTTTGGCTCCGGTAGAGAATAGCGTTGAGCAGGCCCTGCAAAAGTGCGGCATTCGTCCTGAAGAGGTCGACTTTATTTCTTACGACCATTTACACACTCAAGACTTGCGCAAGTGGCTTGGCGCAAATGGTCAGCCCGCTTACTTTCCTAACGCGCGCTTGCTGATTATGGAGCAGGAATGGCAGTCTACAACGGCGCTCTTGCCGCAGCAGCGAGAGTGGTATTGTCCCTATGGTATTGCCGGCCTGGATGCCGAGCGCATCGTGCTATTGCCCGGTAGTGTCAGGCTGGGTAAGGCGCTCGCGCTGGTTCAAACGCCAGGCCATACCGAGGGCAACCATTCGCTGGTGGCGCACACGTCCAAAGGGATCGTGGTGTCGAGTGAAAACGGCGTTTCGGCAGACAGTTATGCGCCGCAGCATTCGAGCATTCCCGGCGTACGTGAATACGCCAATGCGACGGGGATGGAAGTCATCCTCAATGGCAATACGCTGGAAAACTCACTCGACCAGTACATCTCCATGGTGATGGAAAAAACTATAGCCGGCCCGAGTGCAGAAAATCCTGATTTCTATAATTTCGTACCGTCATCGGAGCTAACAGCCTATTGGGGCTTTCCGGGTTTGAAACCCAGCTTTTCATTTGGTGAGTTACACGAAGGGCATTACCAGCACTAACGCGTTTGGAGGGGATCCACGATGCATCCTGTTGTATTAATTACCGGCAGTGCCAGCGGGGTGGGGCGGCAACTCACCGGCCGTTTTCTGCAAGAAGGCTATCAGGTGCTCGCCACCGATATCGATTATCAGGGCCTCAAGCAGGCAGCGAAGCAAGACGGTTGGCGTACCGACAATCTCTGGCTGCGCAAACTGGATATTGCCAAGCAGGCGCAATGGCAAAAGCTATGGCAGGACCTGTTGGACAAGTGGCAGCGCATTGACGTGTTGTGCAATATTGCAGCGTATTTGAAGCCGGGGCGTATACACCAGACGGCGTGGCAAGAAGTCGACCGGCATGTACAAATAAATATCGCTGGTTTGATTTACGGCAGCAAGCTGGCCGCTGAAACCATGACCGAGCAGGGGCGCGGTCAGATTATCAATATCGCATCACTTGCTGGTATTGCGCCGATCCCGGGTATCGCTCTGTACAGTAGCAGCAAGTTTGCTGTGCGGGGGTTCAGTCTCGCCTTGGCGCAGGAGCTTAAACCGTTGGGTGTGGCGGTATCAGTCATTTGCCCTGATGCAATCGAAACCCCCATGCTGCACCTGCAGGAAGATTACGAAGAGGCAGCCCTTACGTTCTCGGGAGGCAAAATACTCACGGTTCAAGATATCGAAAGCGCTGTATTTGACAAGGCGCTTCGCCAAAAACGTATCGAGATCATGCTACCCGCAACACGCGGCTGGTTGGCCAAGCTCGGAGGCGCCGTACCGTCGCTTGCCTTTGTGTTGAGTGACTTGTTGAATGGCAAGGGCAAGGCGCAGCAGGCGCGTCGCAAAGGCACCACGCATTCCCGTTCGGTACGTACTTAAATGGCACGATTACTTAAACTAGCTGAGCCGGTGTTGGTGACAGGAGCTGCGGGCTTTATTGGGCGGCGACTGGTCAATCGCCTATTGCACGATGGCATACAGGTAAGAGCCTTTGACTGTGTGGCATGCCCTGAATCACTCATGCAGCAGCAAAATCTGAGTTGGTATCAGGGCGATATTCGTCATGCATCGGCACTGAACGAGGCGATGCAGGATTGCGGCACGGTATTTCATTTGGCGGCCATGGTGGGTGACTGGGGCGACCCGGAGAGTCATCGCCAAGTGACGGTGGAGGGAACGCGCCACTGTTTTGAGCGCGCCATGCAGCAGGCCAAAGTGCGCGTGGTGCTTGCATCGAGCATTGTGGTGTATGGCGATCAGATTGGGCTAGGTGTCTGTCACGAAGCGCTGCCGCACGGATTAACGTTTGGGCCATACAGTGAGTGCAAGCAGGCGCAAGAGCGGCTCGCGCAGCGTTATCTTCAGCAAGGGCTCGACGTGCGCATTGTGCGGCCGGCCAATGTTTACGGTGCGGGCTGCAAACCCTGGGTAGAACAACTCTGCGAAGAATTAAAGCGGGGAGTACCGGTGCTGATCGATGGCGGCAATTATCCAGCGGGTTTGGTCCATGTCGATAATGTGGTCGATATTCTGCTGCGAGCGGCCAGAGTGGCGGATAGTCGCGGGCAAATCTTCAATGCGGCCGACGAAGAAGAGGTTACGTGGCGGCGATACATGTGCGACCTGGCGCAATTGTGTGGCGCTCCCGCGCCACGATCACTACCGCGTGTCGCCGCGCGTTCATTGGCTTGGGCGGGGGAACGAGCCTATAAACTATTGGGCAGCCAGCGGCGACCGCCTATCACGCGTGAAGCGTTGAATCTGGTGGGTTCTCCGCATCAGATATCGATGGATAAAACACGCAGCGCGCTTCGCTACCGCCCGCTTGTGAGCTACCAAGAAGGCTTGGCAGAAATTGAAGACTATCTCGGGCAGGCCCAATAGGGGCTTTTATCACAATTCCCTTGCTGTCGGGCGGTAAGCACAATAATATGTGCCGGTGCTTGGCACAACACCATAACAATCAGCTGACAAAATCCCGATATTCATATGCATTGAGGCCTGCACACAACGCTTGGTGTGCGGATGAACCACAACTTGAATTTACGCGTATGGATACTCAGGTGCTTGTGCTGTTCGGTGATCGAACAGCCCATACAAGCGAGAAATGTCACACACATTCAATAGCATTCACTCAACGAAAAACGGGGTAGTCTATGGCCTGGAATGAGCCGGGTGGTAATCAAAACGACAAAGATCCTTGGGGGAATAATGGCGGTAAGAATCAGGGGCCGCCGGATCTTGACGAAGCCATCAAACAAATGATGAACAAAATCAACTCGCTTTTTGGTTCCAGCTCTGGGGGCCAGGGCGGCTCCGGTGGTTCCGGTAGTCAGGGGTCTGGCGGTGTGTTCTCACTGGTCATTGTCCTGCTGGTAATTTTCTTAGCCTGGAAGTCGGTTTACACCATCGATGAACAGCAGCGCGGTGTCGTGTTGCAGCTGGGTGAATATAATCGCACGCTCGATCCGGGCCTTCGTTTTGTGATTCCCGTCATCGAAACCGTTATTCCGGTCAATGTGACGAACGTTCGAGAAGCCGAACTGCGTCAGGAAATGCTCACGCAGGATGAGAATGTTGTCGAGGTAGAACTGAACGTACAGTACACCGTTTCTGATCCGGTCGCCTTCGCATTGCGCGTTGAAGACCCTGAGCGTTCACTGCGCCATGCGGCGGAGTCGGCCTTGCGTCATGAAGTGGGTAGTACCAACCTTAACCCCATCATGACCGATGGGCGTCCCTTGCTGGCCTTGAACGTGAAAACACGTTTACAGGATTACATGAACAGCTATAGCACCGGTATCAACGTCAGCATCGTAAACGTGAAAGAAGCACGCGCACCACAGGCGGTGCAGGCTGCGTTCGATGATGTACAAAAAGCCAATCTCGATAAAGAGCGCTTCGTAAACGAAGCCGAGGCCTATGCCAATACCGTGGTGCCAGAAGCGCGTGGTCGCGCTCAGCGTATGCTGGAAGAGGCCAACGCCTACAAAGAGCAGGTGATTGCGCAGGCGCAGGGTGAGGCAGATCGCTTCAAGAAACTCCTCGTAGAGTATAAGAAGGCGCCCGAAGTGACGCGCGAGCGTTTGTATCTTGATGCGCTTTCAGAGGTTTACAAAAACTCCAGTAAAGTATTGGTGGATGTGAAAGGTGGCAATAACATTATGTATCTGCCTCTCGATAAAATCGTGAGTAACCCGGGTACCAGTTCGAGCACTCGCTCCAGTGACGACCAAAACGTTTCGGAGATCGCCGATCAGGTGATTGAAGAGTTACGTTCCAGAAATTCACGTTCGCTACGGGAGGGCCGCTAATGTCTAAGGCATCCATGTTTTCATTGGTCGTCGTACTGCTTGTGCTGGCCATCGTTTCGTCCTCCATTTATGTGATCGATGAGCGTCAGGTAGGTATCAAACTGCAGTTCGGTGAAATTGTAGAGACTGATATCCAGCCCGGTTGGCACTTTAAACTGCCACTGGTCCAAAATGTTAGAAAATTTGATGCGCGCATTCTGACTCTTGACTCGCGGCCTGAGCGTTTTCTCACGGTTGGTAAGAAATTCGTTATCGTCGACTCCTTTGTGAAATGGCGTATCGAAGATGTTCGCGCCTACTATAAGGCAACGGCGGGTAACCGCTGGCAGGCCACTACACTACTTTCGAACAGTACCAACAAAGGCTTGCGTGACGAGTTCGCGGCGCGCAGCCTGACTGAGGTGGTGTCGGGTGAGCGAGATCAGCTGATGGCAGAGATTACCGCCAAACTAAATGAGCAAACCCTGCCAGAGTTTGGTATTCGCGTGCTGGATGTGCGGGTGAAAGGTATCGACCTGCCTGAAGATCTCAGTAAAAACGTGTACCGTCGTATGTCGACAGAACGTGAGCGTGAAGCGCGCGAGACACGGTCGCAAGGTAAAGAGTTGGCAGAAGGTATTCGTGCTGATGCTGATCGCCAAAAGACCATTATTGTGGCCGAAGCCTATCGTGATGCCGAGCGTATTCGCGGTGAGGGTGATGCCACGGCGGCGGCTGTCTATGCAGAAGCCTTTAATCGGGATCGCGAGTTCTATGCCTTTACGCGTAGTCTCAAGGCCTACAAAGACACCTTCCAGGGCAAGGAAGACGTACTCTTGTTGCAGCCCGACAGTGACTTCTTTCGTTACATGAGGTCTACGACTAATCAGTAGGTCGGTGTCAAAAGTAAAGGGGCCATAATTGATATGGCCCCTTTTTTTGTGCCTGTGATTACATCTTTAATGATGCTGTAAAAAGCCTGATTCGGCGATTGTGTAGGTTAACGCTTTGATAAAAAACGTTGGCAGGGCAGGTTTTACAAAAAGCGGTTTTTTTATGGGGTGTAAAGCGTTAAAATCGCGAACCTTTGGCTGGGCTGGTGTCAGGCCGGGTTCTGACGAACACTCTGAATGGGGATTGAGGGAATCGTCGTGTGGCAAGAATTGCTAACTGCGTTTTGCCTGATGCTGATCATAGAAGGCATCATCCCGTTCTTGTATCCGGCGCGATGGCGACATGCCGTTCAGCGCCTAGCTCACATGGACGACCGCTCGATGCGTATGGTGGGTCTGATGAGCATGCTGATTGGTCTGGCTTTACTAACACTGGTGCGATAAGCGCTTCCCGATATTTCCTGTTGTGACAGAGAGCAAGGTGGATAAGACTGTATGACTGTGTCCAATCGCTGGTTACTGCCTGATGGTGTAGACGAACTGCTGCCCCCGGAGGCCTGGTCCGTTGAGCATATGCGCCGCGCCATGTTGGACTGCTACGCCAGTTTTGGCTATCAGCTCGTTACCCCGCCTCTGATTGAATTTCTTGACTCTCTGTTGACCGGTACCGGCAACAATCTCGATCTGCAAACCTTTAAACTCACCGATCAGCTCACTGGGCGTATGATGGGTGTGCGCGCAGATATCACGCCTCAAGCGGCGCGTATTGATTCGCATCTGCTCAAGACCGACCATGTGAATCGGCTTTGCTATGTCGATACGGTGTTACACACGCGTCCCGCTCATATGCTGACTAATCGCAGCCCCATGCAGATTGGTTGCGAGTTGTTTGGCGAGAGCAGTGCCGCGGCCGACCTTGAAATTGTCTCGTTAATGCTCGAAACATTGCGTCTAGCTGGTATTGAGCAGGTGCACGTTGATCTCGCCCATGTGGGCATTTATCGCGGTCTCATCGCGAACGCCAAACTCGGCAAAACACTTGAAGCCAAGGTGTTCGATGCATTGAGTCGCAAGTCGATTCCCGAACTGGACCAACTAGCCGAGGCATCAGGCGACGGTCGCAATATCATCACGATCGTACGCGACTTTGCCCGCTTAAGCGGTTCCACCGAGGCGTTGCAGGCTTTACGTGATCGCGTCGAACAGCTGGGCGATTGCGATGCTGTGTTGCAGGCGATTGATGCCCTGCAGGCCTTCGCCACTCAATTGGCCGCACGTTTTCCAAGTGTGGATCTGGGCTTCGATTTCTGTGAATTGCGTGGCTACGACTATCACACGGGGGTGATGTTTGCAGCCTATACCCCGGGATATGGCGACGCGCTGGCCAAAGGTGGCCGTTACGACGATGTGGGTAAAGATTTTGGTCGTTCGAGGCCTGCCACGGGCTTTAGTGCCGATCTTAAATATCTGGCCCGCGCGGCGGGTAAGAATGGGGCCGGCAACAATGGCGGTATCTTGGCTCCCGCCGGAGATGACGCCGAATTACTGCAAAAGATCGCCGAGCTGCGCCAAACAGAACGCGTGGTGCAGCGCTTGAGTGAGAATGACTCGGGCACGTCAGGGTGTGACCGACAATTGGTCAAAGAAAATAATGTATGGCACGTGCGCCCTTTGTGATACGTGCTTCAAGAATAGTTTAGTTAATGGTGTGGGAGCGTTGGCTCCGTTGAGAGAAGAGACTTATGGGTAAGAACGTTGTCATTTTGGGTACCCAGTGGGGTGACGAAGGCAAAGGTAAAATAGTTGATCTGCTGACCGATCAGGTTGCAGCCGTGGCGCGCTTTCAGGGTGGCCACAACGCAGGGCATACACTGGTAATCGACGGTGAGAAAACCGTTCTTCACCTGATTCCCTCCGGTATTTTACGTGAAAATGTCAGTTGCCTGATCGGTAACGGGGTTGTGCTAGCGCCCGACGCCTTACTCAAAGAAATGAAAGAGCTCGAAGACAAAGGCATTCCCGTAAAAGAACGTCTCAAACTGAGCTTGGCTTGCCCACTCATTTTGCCTTACCACGTCGCGCTTGATCAGGCGCGTGAACTGGCCAAAGGTGACCAGAAAATTGGTACCACCGGTCGTGGTATTGGCCCGGCCTATGAAGACAAGGTCTCACGCCGTGGTTTGCGTTTGGGCGATCTTGCATGCCCCGAAAGCTTCGCTGTTAAGCTGAAAGAAATCATGGATTACCACAACTTTGTGCTCACGCAGTACTACAAAGTGGATGCCATTGATTACCAGAAAACACTCGACGATACCCTTGAGATGGCCGAGGTATTGTTGCCGATGGCGGTGGACGTCACCGACGAGTTGCACAAATACCGCAAGAACGGCGACAACATTCTGTTTGAAGGTGCACAGGGCTCTCTGCTCGACATCGACCACGGTACTTACCCCTTTGTTACCTCATCCAACACCACGGCAGGTGGTACGGCAACCGGTAGTGGTTTTGGCCCCTTGTATCTGGATTACGTGCTGGGTATTACCAAGGCCTACACTACGCGTGTTGGTTCCGGTCCTTTCCCTACAGAGCTGTTTAATGACGAAGGCAAGCACCTGGCTTCGCGTGGTCACGAGTTTGGTGCAACCACGGGTCGTCCACGTCGTTGTGGCTGGTTTGATGCGGTAGCGCTGCGTCATGCCATTCAAATCAACAGTGTATCGGGTATCTGCTTGACCAAGCTGGACGTACTCGACGGACTTGAGAATATTCAGGTGTGTATTGGCTACAAAACCAAAGATGGTCGCGAGTTACTGCGTCCACCGCTTGATGGTCGCGGTTATCAGGACCTGGAGCCCGTATTCGAAACTCTACCCGGTTGGAGCGAAAGCACGCTGGGTGCAAAAAGCCTCGATGCCTTACCCGAAAACGCCCGCAAATATATTGCGTATCTCGAAGAAAAAATCGAAGCGCCGATCGATATCATCTCAACCGGCCCCGATCGCAACGAAACTATCGTATTGCGACACCCTTTCGCATAAAACGCTTGTATCGTGTGTAAAATAGCCCGCTTCGTGCGGGCTTTTTTGATGCGCTTAAGCCGAAGTATTAGCCAGATAGAAATGGTGCTCGTAATGAAGTGCTTAATACAGTTGTGAAAATAAGGCTAAAACGTGAATTGGTTTGCGCAGTATTTCGTTTTTAATGCCACCATAGGGTGCAATCAAGAGTGATGTTGATTGTTTGATTTAACGTGTTGATATACCAAGGAATGTACCGAATGAATCCAAAAAAATTCACGCTGGCTGCGGCGGTTTTATTATTTGTAAACTCGACTGTTTGGGCTGAATTGTCCTTAGTCCCAGGCAATATTCTAGTTTCCAGTCAGAACGTTATTTTTGAGTACACGCCCTCGGGGGACTACGTTTCTCAGATGACAATTCCGGTTAACGAAGCGAGTGAGGCGGCGAGAGATTTTACGATGACGGCTGGCAATGGTGTCGCGGTGTTCAACGGAACGTTTAACCCCCAACTAAGCGTTTTCGAAGAGGGCGCATGGCAGCACTCCACAATTGCCGGTTGGAGTACCCCAAATAACCTATCTTATGGGGGTATCGCGGTTGTAGATGACATGGTGTTTCTTACTGATGGAAGCACCGCTTATGCGCAAGAGAGGGGAATCATTCGTTATAGTTTGGAAACTGGAGCTGTATCTCGGTTTATTAATAACTCTGACTACATCGATATTACGCTTGGCCAAGACGGTAAGCTGTATGCGTTAAGAAATAGTTACGGCGATCTGGATATTATTGATCCCATTAGCCTCGCAGTGTTGGCAAGCCTTGATTTGGGACACACTTCAGGTTCTCGTGGTGTTACGGCTGACGCAGATGGCAATATTTACATGACAAGTTGGAACGGGTTTCTAGCAAAATACGATGTAACGGGGAATCAGATTGCTAGCCTGCCTATCCCCGGAAGTCTGTATGATATCGACATAACAGGCAACGGATCGATTGTGATAGCCAGTCGCTCAGGAAGTGTTTATTTAACCTCTGTGATGATGGACTCCTTTACAGAAGTCTTAACACTGACCGGTCCTGTGTTCGTTGCATTTGTTGAGCAGGCCTTGCCCGGAGAGCCGGCTTTAAGCGGTTCCAGTTATCGTAAAGGTCGTTGGATAAATACCACTTTGGACTGGCAAGCAGATGTATCTGCCATCGATGTTTATCTCAACGGAGTGTTGCTCGAAACCGTTACAAACGAAACGCGCTTCTTTTACCGCGCCAGCAAACACAATTCCCAAGTTTATAAGGTATGTAATGCCGGTACGCCAATTTGCTCTGACAATTATCGCGCAAACTAGAAGATTGAACGTTCGATTGGGCCCGGCAGCGGCGAAGCTGCGTTTTATGCTGGGCTATTCGTGCTTCTCTGTATGTCTTCCTGCTTATTATTGAATTGTTTCTTCTATGTTTTTGCTCGAGGTAGATTAGCCCCCTCTGGGGGCTTTTGATTTCCATCGGGGCATCCGCACTGCTTACTATCGCTTCACCCACACATTCCCGTTTGCAGCCTTACACCACACTGTCTTCAAATAACAACCGACTTGAAGGTATATTCGCCAAGCTTTTTGTGCAGTTGCTGGCGGGCTGTGTTTCGTCAGCGCGGCAGGATTTCACTCGTGCAATCATCCCGTATTTGGCGTCCTGTTCCCCGCTACCGGTATGGAAGGCGGTGATTTAATGCCTGAACCTGAGGAAGAAGCGGACTGTGACTGGCTGCAGAAAGCCTCGCATTCAGCCTGAATTCAGACCACACTCTGTGGCTCGCTAGAGCTGGGCGCGCAGCGCATACAGCTGCTCTCTCAGCCAGATGTGTGCCGGATCTTTGCGTTTATCACGATGGTAAGTCATGTACACCGTTATCTTGTCGAACTTAAAGGGCAGGGGATGAATGGCGATAGGGAGCTGCGGGGAAAAATGCATGGCCAAGCGTTTGGGCAGGGTACAGATCATGTCGGAGTGGGCGACCAAGGGCGGAAAGCTAATGAGGTTGGATACCGACATCACCACATGTCGCTTTATCTGCTTGCGCCCCAGCAGAATCTCGGTGTGACTGCCGCGATGTCCTCTGGGGTGTATCGATACATGGGGCAGGGTGTTGTACTGCTTCATGGATATACCCTTTTCTAAAGCGGGGTGATCTTTCGCGGCAACCACGACTAACTCTTCTTCTAGAAAGGCTTCTTCAATAAAGTCTTTGCCACGCATTGTCAGATAATCGATCGCCACATCCAGTTCACCGGATCTGAGTCGCTCAGGGGTGTTGGCATCGCTTTCGGGCATGACACTCAGGCTAATGTTGGGTGCACAGCGACGTATGTGCCCCATCAGCACAGGAAACAACATAAACTCCGCATAGCCATTAACGGCAATCGAAAAATGTTTGTGCGCGGTGGTGTAATCGAAGGCTTCTTCAGGGCGCAGCTGATTTTGAATGATGGCCAGCGCCTGTTGAATGGGTTCCTTTAACGCGCGTGCTTTTTGTGTGGGCCGCATGCCATTGGGGGCACGCACAAACAGCTCGTCGTCAAACAGTTTGCGAAGGCGAGACAGGGCATTGCTCACGGCGGGCTGACTCAAGTGCAGTTTCTCTGCGGTTTTGGTGAGGTGTTCTTCTTCTGCCAGCGTCGCAAACACAATCAGCAGATTAAGGTCGACATTTCTGAGCTCGCGGTGCATGGCATGGTCCTGTCTGGTGGTCGATATTATTAGTTTCGTCAATGATTTGTATTTTAACAATCCATTGGATCAATGATTAAGGCGGGCGTAGCATAAAGCAAGATCAAGTCATCTTGTAACTTATGGCACCGGGGAGGTGCAGTGTGGAAACAATCGTCGTCTCAGTGTTTTTTCTAGCTTGTGTGGTATACGAGTGGCTCAGTGGTAATTATCAGAAAGGGCACTTTAGTCGTGTCGATGTAAAGATGGTGGCGGTGTGCAGTGTTGGTATTAGTTTGGTTCAGCGGCCCATTGTGATGGCCTTGGTGTTCTACGTAGCGGGCCTCGCGTTAGCCCCCTTTAAGGGCGTACTGGCGCCTCTTGAGCAGAATTATTTTTGGTGGTGCTTGCTGGGTTTTATTCTGCTCGAAGAGTATTTTCACGGTTTGGGCCATTGGTTTGCGCATAGTCGCACCCCCAAAACCCGATGGCTGCAACCCCTGCAAAAGGTTTTTCGCACCGCACACCGGCCGCATCACCTGATCGGTAATGATGATGAAAAAGCCCGCATGAGTGTCGGCCAAACTTTTGTAGAGGGCTGGATGTACTGGTTTGTGATGCCCAATATCTGGTTCAGCTTTATCGCCCTGTATCTGGGGCTAACAGAGGTGTTTGTATACGGTATGATTTTCAAGGGAGTGTGGGCGCTGCACGTGCACACCAACTGGCACTATGATCTGTACTTTCTCAATCACCGCAATCCGCTGGTGGCCAAGGTCGCCTATGCGCTGGCTCATGTGTTTACCTTTCCCACTACGCACCACCATCATCACAGCCGGGGTAAAAACTCCGCGAAGAATCTGCACAACTTTCTGGCACTTTACGACTGGCTGATTTATGGCACTCTAAGCATCGAAAAGCAGCCTCCAGAGCGTTTTGGCTGGCGACAGAACGATCAAGAAAAAGCGTCGGCGTTATATCGCTTTACACGGACGTATCAGTGAAGGTGTGGGCATATTTTTAGCGTCGGACGTCTGACCTCGGGCGTCCGACTCAACCATCACTTCGTCGCCACAAATGTCGCTCTTAGCGGAGCAGGGTAGCCTTCTACGGTTTTGCCATGATCTTGCGGGTCGAGAAAGTCGGGCAGGGAGTTGAAGCGCATCCAGTCTGTACTGCGCTGTTCTTCGATGCTGGTTTGATTCAAATCGACGCAGCGCACTTCTTTGAAACCGGCGCGCTGCAGCCATTGTTCCAGTGTGGGGACGCTGGGAATAAACCAGACATTGCGCATCATCGCGTAACGGTCGTCGGGCACCAGGCTGTAGCCGAGCGGGCCATCGACCACGAGGGTTTCGAGTACCAGTTGGCCGCCTTGGCGCAGTGTGCCTTTCAGCTCATAAAGATGGTCGATGGGGCTGCGCCGGTGATAAAGCACACCCATCGAGAACGTGGTGTCAAAGCACTCCATATTGGGTAACACGTCTTCCATGCGCACCGGCAATAGATGAATAGGGGCGTCGGGGCCACAGTATTTTTTAATGGCTTCGAACTGCAGCAAAAACAGATTGCTGGGGTCAATACCGATCACCCGGGCGGCGCCGGCTCCCAGCATACGCCAGCAGTGATAGCCCGAGCCGCAGCCCACATCAAGAATAAGGCGGTGATTGAGTGGGGCGATATGCGGGGCAACACGATCCCACTTCCAGTCGGAGTGCCATTCGGTATCGATATGGACGCCAAACAGTTCGAAGGGGCCTTTGCGCCAGGGCATCAAGCCGCGCAAACCGTGTTCGAGAGCCTGTTGCTGCTGCGCGGTGAGTGGTGCAGAGTGGCTGGCGCCCACCCGCGAGGTATTCAGATGCACGTGCTCCGGTGCGATGTCGGGTAGGGATTCAAGTGCGTTCATCCAGCGGGCGAGATCACCGTGGGGTCGCTCTTTAAATTTAAACTCCAGCAAGGGAATGAGCGAATCGAGCCAGGGCGCGAGTTTGCTCCCGCGCATGTAGGCAAACAGGTCATCGTACAGGCGGTGATAGTCAAGACTCATCTTGCTCACCTATTTAATGGCCAGCATTGAGGCAAAATTGAAGCACTGATACCACACAAAGCTGCGCGCAAAGCCGGCAGCTTGCAAACGGGCGTGATGGGTATCGAGGGTTTCGGGCAGCAGTACTTTCTCGATGGCAGAACGTTTTTGGGCGATTTCGAGATCGCTGTAGCCATTAGCGCGTTTAAACAGCCAATGCAGTTCTTCTTGTTCTGTCTGTTCGGCCGGATCAAAGCGGAGCTTTTCTGACAGTATTAATACGCCGCCGGGAACCAGTGCCTCTGCAATGCGCGTTAACAGGGCGGCACGATCTTCCAGCGGGATAAACTGAAGCGTGAAATTCAGCGTGACCACCGAACAGGGTTCAAACTCAATTTCTCGAATATCACGACATTGCAGCCTAACCGGGGCCTGTTCGTTATCGAGTTCGATGTAGTGCTGGCAGCGCTCAATCATCGCCTCTGAATTGTCGACGCCAACAATACGGGCCTGCTTGCCGGCGAGGCCGTGGCGCATGGCCAGCGTTGAGGCGCCCAGTGAACAGCCCAGATCGTAGCAGGTGGTATGGTCTTGCGCGTAGCGTTCGGTAATCAGACCAATCATGGGAATGATGGTGGTATAACCGGGTACCGAGCGCTGAATCATATCGGGGAAAACCCGCGCCACTGCCTCGTCAAAGGCGAAGTCGTTGACCCGATCGAGCGGAGAGGCAAACAGTTTGTCTGGGCCTTGATCCTTCATGGCTGGGCGACACTCTGCTGATTGTTTGGTGCAGGCAGAGCACACTTGATCCCGCGATTCTTGTAGTCGACCAGTAGACCCTGCATGGCGTCGTTTTTATCGGCCACGATAAACAGGTAGCCGTTAATGCATTGGGCACTCTGGTGCGAGGGTTTGTGCGACAAGCGATAGGATTCTTCTTTTTGCTCGGCGATGAGTACCGCTCGGTAGGTGCTCAGAGCAAAGTCTTCCTTGTGTTCACTGTGGCGCAGCAGGCCTTGCCAGTGTAATACCAGTACCGTGCCAATCGCGGTGGCGATCATGGCCAAAATCAGCGTGCGTTTAGATACGTTATCGTTGGCTTCTGCGTTCATTTGCCGTCTACCAGGGAGTGAGTCTTAAGGGTTCTTCATCCAGCGCCGCCAGTTGTTCGCGCAGTTCGAGTACGTGCGAAGACCAGTAGCGCTCGGTATTAAACCAGGGAAAGTGCATGGGGAATGCCGGGTCATCCCAGCGGCGTGCCAGCCACGCAGCGTAGTACATCATACGCAGGGTGCGCAGTGTTTCGATCAGCGCAAACTGGCTGTTGTCGAATTCACAGAACTCTTCGTAGCCTTCAATGATTTCCTGCAATTGCGAGATTTGCTGAGGACGGTCGCCCGAAAGCAGCAGCCAGATATCCTGTACCGCCGGCCCCATTACACAGTCGTCGAAATCGACAAACACACCGCGATCATCGCGCCACAAAATATTGCCCAGGTGACAGTCGCCATGCAGGCGTATGAAGTGCCAGTCACGACTGCTCCAAATTTTCTCCATACGCAAAATCAGATCGCGAGAAAGGCTGTCATAGGCCTCGCGCAGGCCGTCCGGAATAAACCCTTGTGATAACAGAAATTCGCGACTCTCGTGCGCCCATACCTCGAGTGATAACGCGCGGCGATGGGCAAAGGGCTGGCTCTGCGCCAGCTGGTGCATGCGGCCAATGTTACGCCCAATACGAAACAGGGTGTCGGCCATATCCACTTCGGGGGCATAGCCTCCCTGGCGCGGGAAGAGCGTAAAGCGGAAACCGCCGTACTCAAACAAGGTGCGGCCATCAATGCGCGTGGGTGCCACCACGTCGATTTCGGCA
>JAWWBW010000006.1:0-30067 GCA_033720775.1 Oleiphilaceae bacterium
ACGCAAGCACTTTGTTCCCGTGCCGGATCTGGTCGAGAAAATTTTGCCTGAGCTGGAACAAAGAGATGACAACCTGCTCGAAGCACTGTCTGATTTGTTGAAAAAGCACAAAGGCGTGTCCGTTCCATACGAGGCCTGGCAGCCTGAAGAGTTGGACGATCATTTGCGTTTCAATCTGCAGATTCTCGATCACAAAGGACAAGTGATCGAACAGGGCCGGGATTTGATCACCCTGGTCGATAAGGTAGAGCATTTGATTGATCAGACTACTCCAGCCGCATCGCAGGATGCCAGCACCACCCCGCAAGTGTATACGGACTGGTCTTTCGGAGAATTACCCGTATCGAGCGAAGTGAAGCAGGCGGGGATCAGTATGCGAATGTACCCCGCGCTGGTTGACGAACAGCATCAAGTAAAACGTATGCTGGTATCTGATCAGGCTAACGCTGATCGTCTTTCGGTGCTTGGCGTCTCGCGCTTGCTACTGTTCAGATTGGAGGAGCAGCGCAACCTGTTGCTTAAGAGCCTGCCGCAATTGAAAAAAATGGGGCTTTACTATGCGCCTGTTGGTCAGTCGAAGCAGCTCATGGACGACTTTTTTCTTGCTGCGACCAAGCGTCATTTTGTAGAGACACAGCCCATCCCTCGTACCGAGGAGGCATTTAATGCGCTGTGGGAGGCGGGCAGAGGAGACTTTGTCAGCGCTGCGACAGAGTTCGCCAAACTGTGCGAAGCCATTTTGGCCAATTATCATGCATTAATGAAAAAGTTGAAGGGCAAAATCAATTTAAGCCTCGCAATGCCCATGGCCGACTTGCAGCATCAGTTAGAGCAGTTGATCTTTTCGGGATTTCTGGCAACGACACCCAGCGAGCACTTGTTGGATTACCCACGTTATCTTGAGGCTGCGGCTATTAGACTGGAAAAAATGCCGCGCGAGATGGCAAACGAGAGGCAGTATGTGCCCCAGCTCAATGAATGGTGGCAGCAGTATGCTCAGCGTAAAGACGTACTGGAAAAGCAGGGAATTTTTGACCCGGAACTTGAGAAGTATCGCTGGATGCTAGAAGAGCAGCGTGTTTCGTGGTACGCCCAACAACTGGGTACTAACCTGACCATCTCACCTAAGCGTCTCGCCAAGCAGTGGGAAATGGTGAAAAAAGCATAACTCAACACGTCAAAGGCTAGCCGTTTAATCGAAGGCCTTGGCTAAAAAATTCATTGAGTTTATCCTGCGGTCGTTTTAGTTTTACGTGTTTACATTCAGGGCGGCAACGTGGCGTCAGTCAAGTTGCTATATGCGCGATAAGAAATTGACAGGGGGTGCAAGTGATTAAAGCAGCAATAAGTGGTACAGGGCTTTTTACTCCTCCCGAGTCAATATCCAATGAAGAGCTGGTCACCAGCTTTAATACCTACGTACAGCAATACAATGCGCAGCATGCGGCTGAAATCGCCTCCGGCGAATTAGCGCCTCTTCAGGAATCGTCCGTTGCGTTCATCGAAAAAGCATCAGGAATTAAAAGTCGCTACGTCATGAACAAATCGGGGATTCTCGATCCAGATGTGATGCATCCTTTGTTACCTGAGCGATCCAATGAAGAGCCGGGCATTATGACCGAAATGGCTGTGGCCGCTGCCAAACAGGCGTTGGAGAATGCGAATCGCAACGTCGAAGACATAGATGCGGTGATCGTGGCCTGTTCCAACCTGCAGCGTGCGTATCCGGCGGTGGCAGTAGAAGTGCAGCATTATCTGGGAATAGACGGTTTTGGTTACGATATGAACGTTGCCTGTTCATCGGCTACGTTTGGCCTACAGGCTGCGCTTAATCTTATTCAGACAGGAGCGGCCAAGGCGGTGTTGATGGTCAATCCTGAGATCTGCACGGCACATTTAAACTTCAGAGATCGCGACAGTCATTTTATTTTTGGTGATGTTTGTACTGCGGTTATCGTCGAACGTCAGGATGGTCTGCAGACTAATAACTATTTTGAAATGATTGGCGCCAAGCTAAAAACCCAGTTCTCTAACAATATCCGGAACAACTTTGGCTTTTTGAATCGCTGTGCGCCAGGTACCGAAAGTTCCCCCGATAAATTGTTCGTACAACAGGGGCGTAAAGTATTTAAGGAGGTTTCGCCTCTTGTTGCCCAGATGATCGTGAATCATCTAGAAGAAAACCAATTAAAGCCAGACGACTTAAGCAAAATGTGGCTGCATCAGGCAAACCTGAATATGAACCAGTTGATTGCCAAGCGCGTATGGGGCCGTGAAGCGACTTCAGAGGAAGCGCCGGTGATTCTTGATGAATACGCTAATACCAGTTCCGCGGGTTCAGTTATCGCTTTTCATAAAACCAGAGATGCTCTGAAAGCTGGCGAGCTGGGTGTGTTATGTTCTTTTGGTGCCGGTTATTCGGTAGGCAATATCATTTTGAAGAAGTGCTGAAATTTATAAACGCCACGGAGCGTACAGAATGGAAACTTATCAACGGATCGCCAGCATTATCGCATTATTGAGCCTGCTGATCGTCGCGGCGTCGAGTGCTCAGGCAAATCAGGATTACGAAGAGTTAGACCCCATAGAAGGTTTCAATCGGGCCATGTTCAGCTTCAATGAACAGGCAGATAAATACCTTCTCAAGCCGGTTGCCCAGGCTTATAAGTTCATCACTCCCGATATCGTCAACCGTGGAATCACCAACTTTTTTAACAATCTCGACGAGGTCGAAACCTTCGTAAACTCCCTACTGCAGGGCAAATTTCACAACGCCACCGTGACCTTGAATCGTCTTATTTACAATACCACCTTTGGTTTGGGCGGTTTTTTTGATGTCGCGACAGGCTTTGGCCTGCAAAATGACGAAGAGGATTTTGGGCAGACGCTTGCTGTATGGGGCTACGAAAACAGCAGTTATCTCGTGCTGCCTTTTTTAGGCCCAACAACCGTACGTGATGGTGCTGCGCGTTTTGTGGATAGTTACTTTGAGCCTTTACGTTACGTCGATCATATGCATCGAGACGAGTTATTGTTAGCGCAAGGCGTTAAGATCGTCGATAAGCGCGCAGATCTGCTAGGCGGTGAAAACCTGTTTGTGGGAACCGATAGCTATCGCTTCGTTCGTAGCGCCTACTACCAGAATCGAGAATTCGTTATTAATGATGGCGAAGTTAACGATCCTTTTGCTGAAGAAGACTTTGAGTCTTACGAAGATTTTTAAGCCAGCACGCCGACCTTTCTTATTCAATACATAGTGACGCGCCCTTCAAAAGGAGTATCGCGTCACACATGCCTGTGAGATTACACAATTTCACAGTGTATTAACCAAGCTAAACAGCCTCGAAGCCCGCCTTAGCCTAGTATAAAAACAAGCACTTTTATTTTTCTTGCGCGAAAGCAGTAAGGCGGTCAGCTTGTTAGATTTTCAGATCAAACGCATCCAAAAAGAAAAAAAACGTATGGCGAATGCTTCTACCTACGAACAGTGGAAAGAAGCCGCACAGCATCTAGATGTGCTGGAAAATAAAGTTGGCTGGAAAGACAACTTTGCCTCCGACATCTACAACTATGAACTGTTGTCAGATCGTCTCAAACTTCTGAGAAATTACAAACAGGCAGGAAAAATAGAAGATCTCTCGCGCGCTTTGCGTGAAGGCTTGCATCACGACTTGGGTAACATGGGTGATATTCGCTTATATCGACACTGTTACTACGGGACTAAAAAGCTCATTGAAGATTATGTGACTGAGGTGTGTGACTGCATTGAGTACGTGTGCAACAGTGACATTCCCAGAATGACGCCTGCCGCAAAGCTCGACTTTTTTAAGGATATCTTGCTCAGTTTTGGGCGACCCTCGTTATTGTTGAGTGGAGGGGCTTCCTTAGGTGCGTTCCACATTGGTGTGGTCAAAGCACTTTGGGAGCAAGATCTCTTGCCACAGGTCATTACCGGTTCGAGTGCGGGCTCGATCATTGCAGCAACCATTGGCACTCATACAGACCAGGAGTTGCCCGCGTTGTTCGATCCCAATACGCACAACATGAAAGCCTGGCGTTGGCTCGGCCTGTTGAGTGGACTGCAAGGTAAAGGATTCATGGATCAGCGCCAGCTTCAGGATTACATCCGCAGCTACGTGGGTGAATACACAATGCAGGAGGCCTACGAGCGTACGGGGCGAAGTATCAATATCACGGTCTCTCCCGTTCAACATCATCAAAAAGCACGCTTGCTTAGTGGTTATACATCGCCGTACATCCTCATGTGGAGTGCGGCGCTGGCGTCGTGTGCGGTGCCGTCTGTTTTTCCGCCGGTAAAACTGCTTAAAAAAGATCAGGCGGGGCACAATGTCCCGTATATGCCTCGCCTACGCTGGGTAGATGGCAGTGTGGTGAGTGACTTGCCCGTAGAGCGTTTGATGCACTTATATGATGTCAATTATTCCATTGTTAGCCAGACCAACCCCCACGTTGTACCGTTTCTTGACAAGAATCACGATGAAGGGCCTTCCAGCTGGGCTTCTTTGCCGGCAAGACTGTTAAAAGCCGAAGCCAAGTTTCATGGAAGGGCTGTGTGTGATTATTTGCGAAAGCATTGCGGTTCACAGGTGATCAAACAAATGAGCGGTCAGTTGTATTCCATGATGACCCAAAACTATTATGGCGACGTAACTATTGCGCCCACCTACAAACTCAAGCACTACACTAAAATTCTTGCCAATCCTACGCCGGAGTTTATTCGTGAGCTGATGCTTGAGGGTGAACGTGCCACGTGGCCGCAAATTTCAATGATTCGGACGCATGCAAAAATCAGTAAGACGCTGGAACATTGCATTGCCGGCCTCAAAAAAGATGTGCGCAGCCATCGCGCTAAACTGACGGTTATTGCCTGAACATGACATTTTAATTAAGCTTGGCTGACCCAAGGGACCCCCGGCCAGGCTTAACCCATGTATCTCGACTTTTTCGGGCTCAAAGAACAACCATTTTCGATTGCCCCAGACCCTCGCTATCTTTATATGAGCGAACGCCATCGCGAGGCGCTGGCGCACCTGCTCTATGGGGTAAATGGTCAGGGTGGTTTTGTGGTGCTTACCGGCGAAGTGGGCACAGGCAAGACGACCATTTGCCGTTGTTTCTTGCATCAGGTCCCCAAGAACACCGATGTTGCGTACATCGTTAATCCCAAACTTTCTGCACGAGAATTACTAGCTGCCATTTGCGATGAACTGGGCATCGAGTATGGCGAATCGGCTTCGTTAAAAGTACTCACCGATGTTCTCAATCAATACCTGTTGCGCGCCCATGCCGATGGACGACATACGGTTTTGATTATTGATGAAGCACAGAATCTCCGGGTGGATGTACTCGAACAGCTGCGCTTGCTGACTAATTTAGAGACCTCTGAGAAAAAACTTCTACAGATAATTTTGCTTGGGCAACCAGAGCTGCGTGAAATATTGGCGCGTCAGGAATTGCGCCAGCTCAACCAGCGAGTGACGGCACGTTACCACCTGCATGCCTTGAACAAGATAGAAGTTGGCGCATATCTTCAGTGTCGACTGGCTGTGGCGGGCCGAAAAGGGCGCTTGTTTAATATTCCTGCGGTTAACCTGATGTACAAGTTAACAGGTGGTATACCGCGGTTGATTAACCTAGTGGCCGATCGCGCCTTATTGGGTGCGTACGCCGACCAAAGCGAAGTGCTCGAGAAAGACCATGTGCGCCAGGCTTTTAACGAAATTCAGGGCGAACCTATTCCTGGGCGAAAAGTGTTTGTGTGGCGTTGGCCCTATGCGTTTGTACCTGTGATTCTAGCCATTGCGGCGGGTTCTTGGTTTTACCTGGCGAACCCTATCGAGGCGTCTTTCACCGCACAAGCGGAACCTCCGGTGGCCGACGGTGCAACCTCCGCGCAGCCTGATGTCGGTGCAATGAGCCTTCAATCTCAAGAGGAAAAGCTTCCGACGCGCAATATCGCGCCAGCGGCTAGCAAGCGCCCAGAGCCGCGTAGTTTGCAGCCTCAGATTAAGAAAAGTGAGGGTATTTTACCGCCCGATGTTACGTTACCTACGTCGCTTGCTGTTGCTGAGGAGAAAGAAACCGAGCATCCGATTATTGAGGAATTTAAGGAAGCGTTAACCAGCTCTTCTGATCAGCTGATGGTGTATGCCGAGGCCGAAACGCCTGATGTAAAACCCTTGGTGCAGGCAGGCCAAGCCCCATTGGCTTCAAATAACTCGGATTTCCCTTTTTTGAATACGCTGGGCGATAAACGCAGTAGCGAGAGCGGTAAAATGCGTGCCTACCAAGCGGTTTTTGAACGATGGAATGTAAATTATGACGGTCAGCGTTATGCCCTGGCTTGTGATTTTGCAGAGATGAACGGTTTGCGTTGCCTTCACAAGCAGGGTAATTGGCGCAGTTTGTTAAGGCTAGATCGCCCGGCGGTTTTGACCTTGATAAATCAGGAGGGAGAGTCGCTTTATTTAGCCTTGTTGCGTATCAAGGAAGATAAAGCCGAAGTGGACCACGAAGGCATGCGGTTCTGGGTCAGTCTGGATGAAATTGATCGCTATTGGTTGGGCGAATATTCGGTTATATGGCGACTGCCGCCTTACAAATCGCAAGTGGTCCGACCGGGACAGCTCAACGAGTCGCAATGGTTGAGCACGCACCTGGATCGATTGCTGCTTGAAACCTACGCCAGTCGAGCACAAGCCTTGCCCACAATGACGCTGGATGAAAAGGTGCGTACCTTCCAGCGCCAGGTGGGGCTCGTTCCTGATGGTATACCCGGTACCATGACGATTATCCATATGAATAACCTGCTCGGATTGGATTGTCCGAACTTACTGAGCAAGAGCTAGCCTGCGTATGTCGTATATTCTTGATGCGTTAAAACGGTCAGAACAGGAACGTCAGCAAGGCGAAGTACCTAGTTTTGTAGAGCAGGGCAGTTTGTTGCACGTATCGAGTCAACGACGCAAGCCCATTTATCCCTGGTTAATCGCGTTGTTGCTGGTCAACGGTCTCATTATCGGAGGATTGTATTGGCATTTAAAACAGGACGCGCATCCTCCACTTACCGATAACCAGGGTGAATACGCCGCAACTGTTGCAGCAGAGGCGGTATCAACACAGACGGTGGCCCACTCCGACGCGACCAAAGAAATGGCGGTGACACCTGCACCCGTAGCGACACAAGCAAATCCGGTGTTTAACCGTTCTCGACCAGATAACTTGCACGAACACACGGCATCGCAAGCCGTTCCGCCATCTTCGTCTACCACAGAACCACGCTTACAGGCAGACACTCATGCGCCACAGGCTGTGGTACAGGCATCGCCTCCCGCAACAACATACGCACAAGAAGAAACGTACACGCCCATGGCAGTAGAACCCGTGCGAGAAAAGGCACCCAAGCCGTCAGTGACCGTGGCGCCAGTTCCTTTCGAAGACATTGAGCCACAGAAGCCAGGCACACTGTTTCCTGATGCTGAACTACTTAGCGATATGGAACCGGCGTTTCAACGGCGCGTGCCCAAGCTGATTTTCAATAGCCACATATATTCAGACAACCCCGGTGCGCGGCGCGTGATGATCAATAATATCTATTTACGTGAAGGGCAGGTGTTTTCAGGCATAGAGGTCAAAGAAATAGGTGAGCACAGTATTGTGTTCGAGAAACAGGGGCGCTTCTTTAGACTACCAGTAATGCGAGACTGGCTCGGCTGATCTGGTTTGAGGATTACTCGTAATCGACCCGAAATCGGGCGCCGTAACGGTCACGGTATTGACCCGGATTGAGCCCCGTTTTGCGTTTAAACAGCTTCGTAAAAGAACTAACGTCTTCATAACCCACCGCTAAAACGATCTCCGCAACACTCAAATCGCTCAGCTCGAGTAGTTGTCGCGCTTTTTCAAGACGCACCAGTTGCAAATAGGCAGAAGGGCTGTCGCCTGTCGCCCTTTTGAATCGACGTAACAGGGTCCGCTCACTCAGGCCAGTTGTATTGGCTACTTCGCTTAAAGACAGTCGTTCCTGATAGTTTTCTTCGAGAAGGCATTGCACATTGCGGACCAGATCATCGCGATGATGTTTTGCGGTTTCGAGGGGGGAGTACGTTAGCTGTCGCTGGCGCCCCATATCGAGTACGAAGGATTTTGATGACTGTATTGCCTGTTCCCGCCCATGGTAGCGTTCAATGAGATAGAGGCCCATGTCGAAGCAGGCGTGTCCACCCGCCGAGCATAGTATATTGCCAGAGCGCGTCAGGAGCTTTTCAGGCTTTAGATCAACCAAAGGGTAACGATCGGTGAACTGTTGAGTGAATCCCCAGTGAGTGGTGGCTTCTTTGCCATCTAATAACCCGGCTTCGGCGAGAAAAAACGCACCAGTGCAGTTGCTGGCGACAAGGCTACCCTGCTCATGAGCGCGGATGAGGTAGTCAATAATGTCGGGGTTGTTCTCGAGGCATTTGCTGATATTCCCACCAATTGTCGGAACAATCACAATCTCTGTGGGTGTCCAGTTTGAAAGACTCTGGTGTGTATCAAGTCTAATACCATTTACACATTGCACCGGAGCGCTATCGCGACTCGCGAGCATGACTTCAAAGCGTGGCGATAATGCTTCGCGATTAATGTAGTTCCAGGTTACGCCGCAATAGCCCAATAAGTCGCTGATTCCGATGATCGATGTCGCTAACGCGTCTTCAAAACAAAGAATTGTTGCTTGTGTCATGATGACCAAACTCGCCAAATGATTGTCAATTATGACAATTGCTGCCTGACCTGACAAATGGGAGACTCCCGTCATAAGCCGACGTCACGCGAGGACACTGCATTGGATTCATCAAAACTGGGCAAGTTATTTACGCCTTTTACTTTCAAAAATCTCACGCTTAAAAATCGCACTGTCATGGCGCCCATGACGCGAAATTTTTCACCGGGGTATGTTCCCGGTGAGAATGTCGCTGACTATTACCGTCGCCGTGCTGAAGGTGGTGTCGGCTTAATTATTACTGAGGGAACGACGGTTCCGCATAAAGCGAGTAACGGATACGAAGGTGTGCCAGCGATGCACGGTGATAAAGCACTGGCCGGCTGGCAGAAGGTTGTGGATTCTGTACACCAGGCGGGAGGTAAGATTGCTCCCCAGATTTGGCATGTCGGTGCAGTGAGACGGCCTGGAGTGGGGCCGGATCCTCAGGTGCCTGGCTATAGCCCCTCGGGCGTTTTTAAACCGGGTAAACCCAATGGGGAGGCAATGACTGCCTCTGACATTGATGAAGCGGTTAACGCGTTTGGTCAGGCCGCCGAAAATGCTAAACGCGTTGGTTTTGATGCGATCGAAATTCATGGTGCCCACGGCTATCTGATAGATCAGTTCTTTTGGGACGGTACCAATCAGCGTGATGATGCCTTTGGTGGAGCGCTCGCCGATCGCACTAAATTTGGCGTAGCAGTGGTCAAGGCGGTCCGCTCGGCAGTTGGAGATGATTTCCCAGTTATTTTCAGATATTCGCAATGGAAGCAGCAAGATTACGCCGCAAAACTAGCCGATACACCTAAGGCTTTGCATGAGTTTCTTGCCCCCTTGGTTGAAGCCGGTGTCGACGCATTTCACGCCAGTACCAGAAGATTCTGGGAGCCGGAGTTTGAGGGGGATCAGCGTAATCTTGCTGGTTGGACGAAACACCTCACTGGCAAGCCTGCAATAACGGTGGGTAGCGTGGGGCTCGACAGTGCATTCGTTGGCGATGACAACCACGACATGCGAAAGCAAGCCGAACCTACGCATCTGGATGCCTTACTTGAGCGTTTGGAGCAAGACGAGTTTGATTTGGTGGCCATTGGTCGCGCGTTGCTGGTTGACCCAATGTGGGTGCGCAAAGTGCAGGACGGCCAACTCGACGACTTGCTACCGTTTACCAAGGATGCACTCAAGCAGCTGATATGAGCGTGAGCAAAGCGGATTTTAGACCCTTCCCCGGACTAAAAAACCGGCATGTGCAGTCTATTCTTGCGAGCGCAAAGTGGCGAATACCGCTCATGCGTACACGCCTGTTGCGTATGTTGGAGCATAGTCAAGACGAAATATGGTCCGACGGCGAGGGTACGCTGTTGCATTCACTTTACGCGCGGCAATCCAAGCAACGTTCACGTGGGCTAGTCGTACTCATACACGGCTGGGAGGGGAGTCACAAATCTGTTTATATGCGATCAGCGGCATCGGCCTGTTTTGAGGCGGGTTATGATGTGATATGCCTCAATCTGCGTGATCATGGGCCGTCGCATGCATTCAATGAGGGGCTATTCAATGCCAGTCGCCTGCCTGAAACGGTGGGGGTTCTCAGTCAGATACTGCTGAAAACGGATTATACGAACTATGCTCTTGTAGGGTTTTCGCTTGGGGGTAATTTCGCATTGCGCTGTGCTGCTGCGTTCAGCTCAATGACGTTACCAAAGTGTTTTGCTCAGGTACTCGCCGTTTGCCCAGTTGTGGATCCGGCACATACGTTCTCGGCTTTAAATCTTGGCCCTGCCGTTTATCGCAAGTACTTTATAAAGAAGTGGAAGCGCTCGCTAAACGAAAAGTCAGTGCACTTTCCACATCTGATCGCGAGCGACACCGTTGCAGGCTTTAAAACGCTGGATGCAATGACTGAGCGACTGGTTAAAGAGCACACCGAGTTCACGTCGGTCGAGGCGTATTTTGAAAGTTATCGCTTGGCGCCGGCCATGTTTAATGCTTTGAATATTCCGTCCACCATTCTTTGGTCAAAAGACGACCCGGTGATCCCGCACGTGCCTGAATACAAAGATTTTGCTAGTGAGATGTTGCGCATTGAGCTGAGTGAAAGAGGCGGGCACTGCGGGTTTATTAAAGACTACCGGTTGAACAGTTATGTTGATAGCTGGTTGTTGAATAAACTGGCCAATCAAAATCACTAAATGCTTAATGTATGAATTCATTGATGATGCGTATGCGTTCGCCACTCACCTTCATCTTGTGAATTTCAATATCAAATTTAATGGAGAAGTCTTTTTTAAAGGGATAGTTTTTGTCTGCATTGACGTCGGTATAGCCCAGGTAGGCATCGTTGGTTGCGATGGTTGCCGATGTCACCAGGCGAATTTCGCGATCATATTTCTCGGCCCATTCTTTTAATTGTTTAAATTTCTTTACATTCCACTCAAACGGCAGCTCAGAGGTTGCAGTACAGTCAGCGCGCTCACTTTGTAAGAAGGGGTAGATCTGTTCGCTCCTGCTAACCAGGTGCAATTCAATGTCGCCGCGCTCAACCATCTTGGTAAATTCCGGGCCTGCGCGGCCATCCCCTCTGAACATTACGAAGGATAGGCCTTTGTAGTCAGAGGGAAAGTTAGGTCGAGGGGAACGGCTTACTACTTTTTCATTGCAAATGACCACGTCGGATTGATGATAGAGCGCTAAGGAGTAAGGCCAAATATAGGGTTGTTTGGTGTCATCGGTAAGCCAGTCGTGAGCATGAAAATAGGGCGGCAGTATGGCAAAGGCCTCGCCTTTTTTAACCACTTCTTTCGCTCTGGCCCATGGTACTACATGGAATGTAGCCGAGTAATCAGGCATGCGCTCAATGGCGCGGCGCACCATCTCAATATAGATGCCAGTTAGTCTTCCATTATCGTCACGATAGGCATAAGGAGGGAGAATATCGTAAGTATAAATATCAACATTTTGTAGGCCCTGGCTGGGGGTGGCCAATACAAACAGCAGTATCAGTGCAGAGATAGTCTTCATGGTGTGAAATCTGAAGGTTGCGCGGTACATGAATGCAAACAAGATAGCTCGTGTAATCGGCAAGGCAAGTTAAGTTTTTGTCTTGTTATAGGGTTTAGTGTGAGTTTTGGGTAAGAGGGGCACGAGGCCCCCAGACAGTGCATCAATGTAGTTTCTTTTCAATTTCGATATAGCGCTTCACGGCATCTTCAGGGAACTTAAGCTCTTTACCTTCTTGTACCGATGGCAACAGACTCTCCCTTGCATAACGTTTGACGGTTACTTCGGGCTTATCGAGCAATTTACAGACTTCTGCAAGGGAAAGTAATTTGGCACTCATAGGCTGGGACTCCTGCAATCAGTGGCACGGCCGCGCAACGGCGATCCGTAATACATAAGGGGGTAGCTACAAGTATAGTCAGCTTTCGCAGGTATGGGCCTAAACAGCACTAAAAAATCAGGGCTGCAATACTGGCAAATATGGTCATGAGGAACAGGAACCACTTAAGTGCTTTTTGGCTCATTTTAATGGTGATACTGACCGCAAGATGCGCCCCCGCCATCGAGCCAATCGCCAGAATTAAACCTGGTATCCAAAGTACTTGATCATTCCACACGAATATCCCCAACGCCACAAGCGTAAAGGCGGCCGTGCAGATTATCTTGAGGGCATTGGCGCGCACCAGATCGTAGCGAAGTGAACCCGCAATCGCTGCAAGCAAAATAAACCCTACGCCGGCTTGGACAAAACCGCCATAGAATCCGGCCAGTAACAGCATGGGGATGGAGCTTGGGGTGGCGCTTATTTGATTGGGAGGTGTGCCTTCCGGTGGTGCGACGACGCCAGGTTTAAACAGAATCACTCCCGCCATGGTAATCATGGCGCCCAGTAATACGGGCTTGAGTAGTTCGGGCGGCATGTAGGAGGCGCAAGCGGCCCCTGCCACGCCTCCAACCAAAGTAAGACCAACGATTTTTTTGAGGTCGGGCATGTCGAGCATGCCGTGTTGTTTGAAGCCCTTGCTTGCGGTGAGCGACTGAAGCAGCACGCTCACACGATTGGTGGCATTGGCAATATCGGCGGGCAGGCCGAGCACCATTAACGCGGGGATAGTCAGGTTGGAGCCACCGCCAGCCATGGTGTTTATAATGCCTGCAAGAAAGCCTGTTGCAATGAGAATGGAAATATAAAATACGCTCAATTCATACATGTCTGGTAAACTGCCCGCACTGGCCAATTAGAGAAGCGCGCCAGTTTAGCCTAAAACCAGCCATTGCAACACGGTCATACATGCCAGCCATACAAGACGATTCGCACGTGCAGGAAATATCGGATGCGACCTCGCGGTGTCTTGCGCTTGCGGAGCGATATTTCGGGCGTAAATTTCCGTCACCCACGATTAGTATGAACCTTAAAGGGAGGGCCGCTGGACAGTGCCGATTTCCCGCCGGGTTCAACAAGGCACCAGAGCTGAGATTCAATTTACAAATCTACCAGCGCTATACACAGCAATTTATTGAAGAAGTGGTACCGCACGAAGTCGCTCATCTCGTGGCTTATTGCCACTATGGCAAGAGGATTCGCCCGCATGGCAAACACTGGCAAGATATCATGCGAGAGGTGATGGGGTGTGAGCCAGCGGTCACGCATAGCTTTGAGTGCGAACCGGCGCGGCGGATGCAGTATTTTGACTACGTGTGCGGGTGCGAAGGTCGGCAACATCAGCTCAGCGCAATCAGACATGGGAAAGTGCAAAGAAGGCAAGCCCATTACGTTTGCAGGAGTTGTCGCGAACCTCTTAATGCTGCGGTATAAAACTGGTTTGTAATAAAAAAAGGCGATGTATGATGCATCGCCTTTTTTAGTTGCCTAGCGCTCGAGATGCTCGATCTTGCCCGGCACGCCGTCCCACTCCTTGGCATCAGGCGGAGGATCTTTCTGCTCCGTGATATTTGGCCAGGTTTGGCAAAGCTCCGCGTTGAGCTCAATAAACTTGACCTGATCGGCCGGTAATTCGTCTTCTGAGAAAATAGCATTCGCCGGACACTCAGGCTCACACAGCGCGCAATCGATACATTCGTCCGGGTCAATCACCAAAAAGTTTGGACCCTCGTAAAAACAGTCAACTGGGCAGACTTCCACGCAGTCGGTGTATTTACACTTGATACAGTTTTCTGTCACTACAAATGTCATAGGGAATTCCCGGAGAAGTTGGTCTCATTTGGCCAGCGAACATATCGCTCGCGTGCCTTATTGTTCATCAGGGCGCGCTATTTTAAGGCCTGATTACCGGTCGATCAAGCGTTGTAAAAATTGCGAACTGGAACGCAGTATTGCCGGTTTAGTCTAGCTCCGCCTTGAGGTTATACAGAATGTCGAGCGCCTGCCGAGGCGTGAGAGAATCAGGGTCCAATTCGCGCAGCGTATGTTCCACCAGGCTTTCACTGGTGCTGAACAAATCCTGCTGTGGATGTGGCTCGGTAGTGATGGGCGTCGCCGTACCCGCAGGCGCGTGCGCCCCCTGTTCCAGCAGCTTTAATTGTTCTCTGGCTGTGTGGATGACGGGTGAGGGTAAACCCGCCAGTTTCGCGACCTGAAGGCCATAGCTTTGGCTTGCCGCTCCGTCCAACACATTATGGAGAAAGATAATGTTGTCGTCGTGTTCTGTGGCGGTCAGGTGCACATTAACGACACCCGATATGTGTTCGGGTAATTGCGTCATTTCAAAATAATGCGTGGCGAAGAGACTTAAGGCCTGAATTTTTTCGGCCAGGTAACGTGCGGCTGACCAGGCGATGGATAATCCATCAAAGGTACTGGTACCTCGGCCAACCTCGTCCATTAGTACCAGACTTTTATCGGTAGCATTGTTGAGAATGTTGGCGGTTTCGGTCATTTCCACCATAAAGGTCGAGCGACCAC
Organism: Oleiphilaceae bacterium; assembly: GCA_033720775.1. Lineage (GTDB taxonomy): Bacteria > Pseudomonadota > Gammaproteobacteria > Pseudomonadales > Oleiphilaceae > PZPK01. Next base: position 14,691 of record JAWWBW010000006.1, read on the forward strand.
CTGCAGTATCGTCAGAGCTGCCCATACGTGTGAAGATTTGATCGATGGGCCCTATTACTGCACGATCGGCGGGTACGAAGCTTCCGGTACACGCCAGTAATACGATTTGTGCTGCCTGGCGCATGTAGGTTGATTTACCGCCCATGTTAGGGCCCGTAATGACCAGCATGCGCCGTTGACTATCGAGGTGCAGGTCGTTGGGTACAAACGGCTCGTCGATGAGTTGTTCTACAACCAGATGTCTGCCGGCCTCAATATTAAGCAAGTTGTCTTCACTGAAGTCTGGCTGATTGAGATTTAAGGTGCCTGCACGTTCAGCAAAGTTGCAAAGAACATCGAGCTCCATCAAGGCCTGCGCGCTGTCTTGCAGTGCTTCCAGCTCAGCATTGAGGGTTTCGAGCAGTTCATCATAAAGCGCTTTTTCACGACTTAGTGCGCGGCTTTTACTGCTCAGGGCCTTATCTTCAAACGCTTTTAGCTCGGGCGTTATAAATCGCTCTGCATTTTTTAAGGTCTGTCGGCGAATGTATTCGGTAGGCGCTTCGCTCGCCTGTGCTTTGCTGATTTCAATGAAATAACCGTGCACCCGGTTATAGCCCACTTTTAATGTGGATAAACCGGTGCGTGCTTTCTCTTGATTTTCGAGGTCGATCAGGAATTGACCTGCATTGCTGCTGATATTGCGCAGTTCATCCAGTTCTGTGTCAAAGCCTTCTTTTATGACGCCGCCGTCACGAATAACAACGGGGGGGTTCTCCTCGATGGCCCGCTCGAGTAGGTCTGTGATTTGGGGGAATTCGCCGATGCCCTGTCGTAACGCTGAAATCCTGTTTGCCTCCACATGCTTTAACAGCGACTGTATGTGAGGCAGGCGAGCGTAACTGTCTCGCAGACGCGACAGATCGCGAGGTCGTGCCGATCGCAATGCCACGCGCGTTAGGATGCGCTCAATATCACCGATGTGGTGGAGTTCTTCTTGCAGCGATTCGTAGTGATAGCCTTCGAGCAGTGCGCGCACGGCTTGCTGCCGGTCGCACAAGGTTTGGCGACACCGTATAGGCTGATTGAGCCAGCGACGCAACAAGCGACTGCCCATAGCCGTCTTGCACTGATCCATCACCCAGGCCAGTGTGTGCTCCTGTTTACCCTGCTGATTAATGTCAATTTCAAGATTGCGACGACTGGCAGCATCGAGTAACACTGCGTCGCTTCTGCTTTCTTTTTGCAGATGACGGATATGGCTTAACTCGCTGCGCTGTGTGTCCTTGGCGTATTGCAGCAGACAACCAGCCGCGGCGATGGCCAAGGGCATCTGATCACAACCAAAGCCCTTCAGGTCGCGAGTACCAAAATGTTGTTTCAGCGCATGTTCGCAACTCTCTAGGTCATAGAGCCACGGCCCCTGACGGCGCAGACCGGAGTGTTCTTTAATTAAATCAAGATAGGGAAAATCATCACTTACAAGTAATTCTGCGGGTCTCAGGCGTTGCAGTTCGCCATGAATCGCCGCGAGGCCCTTAGCCTCGGTGACATGAAAGCGTCCGGCGCTTAAATCCATCCACGCGAGGCCAAAGTGTTCCTCGTTATTGAAGTGCAGAGCGGCGAGTAGGCTGTCGCTGCGCTCGTCCAGATAGGCTTCGTCGGTTAATGTGCCGGGCGTAACAATGCGTACGACTTTTCTTTCTACCGGGCCTTTGCTTGCAGCAGGGTCGCCAATCTGCTCTGCGACAGCGATAGCGTGTCCGGCCTTTACCAGCCGTGCGATGTAGTTTTCAGCCGCGTGAAAGGGTACGCCTGCCATCGGAATGGGTTCGCCGCCAGACTTACCGCGTGCGGTGAGTGTAATATCGAGCAGGGCAGCGGCTTTTTTCGCATCATCATAAAACAGCTCATAAAAATCCCCCATGCGATAGAAAACCATCTCGTTTGGATGCTCTCGCTTGATTTGAAAATACTGTTGCATCATGGGGGTATGTTGCGTTGATTTTGCTGCTGCGCTCATAGCTTGATATCTGTGCGTGGGTTGGCGTGAAAAGAGAGAGGCATTTTACGTGAACGTGCGATGCTTGAGTACCGGGAAAGTGCATGCATTTGGTCAACAAATAATTCGCAGTCGCCTAGGGGCTTGCTAGACTCAACTAATAACAACATTATCAGGAGTGCTGACGGAATGAGGGGTTTACACGGATGGATGCGGCTGCTCGAGGGCAGTGAGGCAGCAGTTTTATCCACCTTATTAAAAGAACTGGAGCGTATTACCGGTTCGGATGAGTCTTCGGCCATGCAGTTGGCCGAAGTCATTTTACGAGACCCCAATCTCACTTCGAACATCATTAAGATTGGCAATTCAGTGCAGTTTAATGCCAGCACTATTCCCGTCACGACCGTTAGTCGTGCCATTCTAAATATCGGATTCAAAAATATTCGCTCGTTTTGTCTGTCGCTCAAAGTGTTGGAGGCGGTGTTGAAGAATGCGCCGTCACCGCTATTACTCGAACGGCTTGCGACGACTCTGCATGGCGCTGCGCAAGCAAAAGCCCTGTGTGAGCATCTTCCTGCCTGGAAGCGCGAGGAAGTGTTTGTAGCGTCGTTATTAAGCCACTTAACCGAGTTGTTGGTATTGGGCGTTGATGAAGACGATGTGCAGGAGTTAAAAGGTTCACTCGATGCGACCAGTACCGAGCTTGAAAAAAACAAAATCGCGGAACGCGTATTGGGAGTCAGTTTTACCCGCCTTTCTAAAACGCTAATGAAGCAATGGCGTATTGATGGCTTAATCAATGACGTATTGGCTGCGCCAGATGAACCTAACGAGTTGATACGTTCTGTACAGCTAGGTGATGAAATCAGTCGTGCAGCGCTATTTGGCTGGGATTCTCCTGAATTCAAACTGGTTATGGAAAAAGTGGCGGAGTTTAAGGATGTCAAAGAGCACGAGGCGATTAAACTGATCACATCAACCGCAGATGAAGCTGCATCGTCGGTTGCTTCACTCGGGCATTCTGGTCTCAAAGGTCTGATACCCGACAGCAAAAGCAAAGGCCCACGAAAAACCAATGCCGAGCCTGATTCAAAGCCCGAGCTTAAGCCTGACCCTAATGTTCAGTTAGAAGTACTACAGTCGCTTTCATCTATGTTGATGGGTAGTTTTGATATCAATTCCGTCTTCAAGAAGCTGTTGGATGGTTTAAATCGGGGAGTAGGGCTTGAGCGCAATGCCTTGGCGATTTTTGATAAATCCCATCTTAAATTGAACGCCAAGTACGTTGCTGGCGAGGGAACTGAAAGATGGAGAGAGAGTTTTCAGCTGCGCTATGAAAAAAGCCACAGCGGCTTTCTGTTCAATCTGTTTCAGCAGGATCAGCCGGTATGGTCACAGTATGACGGCCATCGCGCTATCACGCAGCACATCAACGCGGAATACAAGGCGATTAGTCAGACTAATGATTTTTTTATCGCACCATTGATGGCAAAAGGTAAAAAGGTTGGTGTCATTTACGCGGATATGGGCGTGAGCAAGCGACCCTTAAGCCAAAGCCAATTTGAAGGCTTCTGTCATTTTGTGCAGCAAGCCCGGTTGGCGTTAACCGTGTTGGCCAGCAAATAGTGCCTGTTAGCTGTTGGTGATATCTACGTAGATCGTCAACTTTTGGCCAGGCTGCAAATATTTGTTGCTGTCGAGATTGTTCCAGTTGATCAGGTCTTTGATCGTTACGCTGAATTTGCTGGCAATGCGTGCGAGAGAGTCACCCTTTCTTACCCGATAACCAATTCGTTTGATCATGTCCCGCTCGGCTATCTGAGGCAAAGAAGAAGCGGGTAGCGCGGTATTCACGTCGGCGCGCGACCAGATCACAAGTTTTTGCCCCGGTTGCAATACATCCGTCGGCGCTTTGCCATTCCATTTTGCAATGGAGCGACTACTTACCTTGTGCATACGTGCGAGCTCCCAAAGTGTATCGCCGGGTTGAACCTCATGCACGATTTTAATACTGCCATTGCTGCCTCGATAGGTGCTTTGCTTGCTGGCAAGCCGGTTAGCTTCACTAAGCTGATAGAACTGTTTCTGCTGGGAGGCGACCGGAATTAACAGCTTTTGATTCACTCTAATGAGGTTTGAACGCAGCTTGTTAACTTGCTGTATCAAGGAAGGGGTTGTCTGAAAGCGCTTGGCGATCTTGATTAACGAGTCACCGCTTTTAACGGTATAGCGCTTCCACGTAATGCGCTCGTCGGGGTTCAGCTGGCTGAGTGCTGTCCTGAATGTTTCGGCTGCGTCTACGGGTATCAATAAGCGGTGAGGCCCTAAGGGGTCGGTCGCCCATTGATTAAAGCCGGGGTTCAAGCGATAGAGTTCTTCTATATCGATTTGAGCCAACTCCGCGGCATGGGCCAGGTCCATTTGCGCTTCGATATTGACCACTTCGAAATAAGGACGATCGGGAATGGGGTTAAAGCTGATATTGTATTGCTTCGGATTGGCGACGACTTTGGCAATGGCCAGCAATTTGGGCACGTAGGCACGCGTCTCGCGTGGAAGTTTGAGGGACCAAAAATCCGTGGGCTTGCCTTTCGCCTTGTTTTTGCGGATCGCAGAGCTGACTCGGCCCGATCCGGAATTATAGGCTGCAAGCGCGTGTAGCCAATTGCCATCAAAGCGCTTATTCAGGTACTTCAGGTATTGTATGGCACCTTCAGTCGATGCCAGAACATCACGGCGCCCGTCGTACCACCAAGTCTGATACATACCATAAATACGCCCGGTGCCAGGAATAAACTGCCAAAGACCAGACGCTCTGCCGTGGCTGTAGGCGAAGGGATCGTAAGCACTCTCGACGAGTGGTAACAGTGCCAGTTCGAGAGGCATGCCTTCGCGCTCCAATTCCTCAACAATATGGTGGAGATAGCGGGCCGCACGCGAAAATGTGCGGTCAAGATAATCCGGGTTATTAACATACCACCGAAGTTGTTGTTCCAGGCGAGGGTTCTGGCTACTCAAGTCCAATTGAAAACCGGCACGTATGCGGTCGAACAAGTTGCTATCTGCATCTGTTGTACTGGTTTCACGCAGAGATGCCAGCTCTTCGTTGACCAGCGTTTCTAGCGATTCAGTCGGTGTGATGAAACCATAAGCCGAGAAGTCGCGACCTGAAGCCTTCTTGTTTGTCTTTTGCGGATTATGATTTCCGTAAAAGAAACTATCCAAGTAGCGTGTCAGCGAAGGGCTTTCTTTTACGTACTCTTGTTGGTTGTGTTGCGATGTGTGTTCAGTCGGTTGCAGTACATAGGGCACTGGACTAGCGTAGGTTTGGGTTGTCGCTTCAAGCTCTAATGTGTCTTCTTTTGGAGGCGTTTGTTCATCGAATGTTGATATCGACGAGCGTTCGTTTTTCGATTTCTCCGCGCTTGCCTCAGCTGCAGCATCCAACATCTTAATGTTGCCTGCTCCCTGGGATTCTTCTGGTGCTTGAACTACCTGAGAGCTTACTGAAGGCTTATAAGATGCACTCGAGGCGTCGCCCGAGTCATTCTGAACGGGTAAGTAACTGCAAGCAGATAAAAGAAATAAACTAATGGGTAAAACGATGCGCAACATGGGGACCGAGTTTGAGCGAAAACTTCGAAGGGGACAAAGCATAAGAAGCTGCAAGGTTCGGGTCAACGGCGATTGATCACACGACAAACAAAATAACATGAATGTAACAATGTGACTGTTTAAAAAGTGTCCTTTGCTCGCCTTAAAGCGGTAAAAACACGCAAGGCCTGTTGCGTGTCGGGCGCTTCAGTATCTGCAAGATGTGCGAGTGCCTGTTCGTCGCAGCGTAAGAAGATATTGCTCTTTTTTTCTTGTGCGATGGTTGACGGGATAGTGGGAGTGTCCTCGCTACGCATGCGCTCACACTGCGCTTGATATGAAGCTAAAGCCTGATCGTCTGGTAAAATATGGCGCGCAAATTTCAAATTGGCCAGCGTGTATTCGTGTGCACAGAAAACCAGCGTTTCATCTGGGAGTGCCATTAATCGTGCTAATGACTCATGCATTTGCGCTGGTGTGCCCTCGAAGAGTCGCCCACAGCCACCGGAAAATAGCGTATCACCGCAAAAGAGCCAGGGTTGCGGGTGTGACGTGTCTGCGGGGGAATAAAAAGCGATATGATCCAGGGTGTGACCAGGCACGCCTATTACTTCAAAGCGAGTACCCATTAGCACAAAACTCTCGCCATCATCGTAGGCTTGAGTGATGCCCGGGTAAGTCGCATTACTAAAACCTATAACCGGGCAAGGTGTTTCCTTTAATAACGCAGCGATGCCGCCAACATGATCCGGGTGATGATGTGTAACGAGAATGCCATGCAGGTTGAGCTTGTGTGCTTTAAGATGCGTTAACGCCGCATCAGCGGAACCTGGGTCTACGAGTACCGCGCGCGATTGTGCGTCGCTGATACACCAAATGTAGTTATCTTGAAAGGCACGTATGGGGGTAATCTGTAGCATGAGTCTCGTGTTTTGGATGGCTTTGTGCGCTCAAGTATAACGCCCGTGAGCTATACTCTTCTACTGCCTACTTAAACCTAACGACCAGGGGGAATACGTGCACGATTCTTCTGATACGCGCATACGCAACGATCGCCAAAAAGAGTTGGAGCACTGGTTTCAAAGCGCTCTGGGAAGAGCGTTACTGGCTAATCAGCGACCCGTTATTGAACATAGCGTAAGACGCGTATTCGGTGTGCACCAGGCAGAATTAGGGGTGTCGCATCGAATTCCAGTTGGTAATGGTACAAACCTTGGTCACAAATTCTTTGTGTTACCAGAATGGGAACCTGATTTACCCGAAAATATCGTGATCTCAACAGGTGATGAGCTAGCGTTGGATCGAGACGTGGTAGACCTGATGATTCTCCATCACACGCTCGATTTTACGGCGGATCCCCATCAGCTACTTCGTGAAGCTTCGCGCGCATTGAAATCAACGGGTTACATGCTGATTGTTGGTTTTAATCCCTTGAGCTGGTGGGGCGTACGCAGGTGGATGTCCCGCACACGTCAAGCTCCGTGGAATACGCGGTTTTTACCCGGGCGCAGGGTGGAGGACTGGTTGAGCCTGCTTGATTTTAAGGTGGGCGAATTGCGCTACCACTTTTTTACACCACCGATTAATAGTCAGCGCATTATTAACCGGTTTTTATGGTTGGATAACGTGCTCAATCAAAAGGTGCCCTTAGGAGCCTACTACACTTTGTTGGCACAAAAGCAGGTGGGGTCTCGTATCAGTATTTCACCACGCTGGAAAAACAAGGCTAAGGTGGTGGGCTTGCCTTTGGCTAACCGAGTAAAGCATACTCGCTCGCCGGATTAATTGTGCGTGTTGTATTGGAGAGTGGCTTGCGTGTAGAGATATATACTGATGGTGCCTGCAAGGGTAATCCCGGTCCCGGAGGCTGGGGAGCATTGCTTCAATATGGTGAACACAGCAAAGAGTTATTTGGTGGCGAGGCCAACACTACTAATAATCGGATGGAGCTTCAGGCAGCCATTTCGGCGTTAGAAGCGCTAACACGGCCGAGTCAGGTCATCATCCATACCGATTCACAGTATTTGCGCCAGGGAATTCTGGATTGGATTCACAACTGGAAGCGCAAGGGTTGGAAAACATCCGCAAACAAGCCCGTGAAAAATGCCGATCTTTGGCAGCAGCTTGATGCGCTGGTCGCAAAACATCAGGTTGAATGGCGCTGGGTAAAGGGGCATAGCGGGCATCCCGGCAATGAAAAGGCCGACGCCTTGGCAAATAAGGGTTGTGAGCTGGTGATTTAATGTTGCCCCAATAACGCATTTAACTACAGAGACGACGCCGAGTTATGAGACAAGTTGTACTGGATACCGAAACCACGGGTATAGACCCGCAACAAGGACACCGAATTATTGAGATAGGTTGTGTCGAGTTGATTGAGCGCAAGCTGACGGGCAAACATTTTCATGTCTACATCAATCCCGATCGAGTCGTAGAAGAAGAGGCCATAGCAGTTCACGGCATCACTAACGAGTTTCTCGCAGACAAACCCAAATTTGCCGATATCGCCAATGACTTCAAAAATTACATACAGGGCGCTGAGTTGGTTATCCACAACGCGGCTTTCGACGTTGGCTTTATCAACCATGAGTTTGCGATGTTGCGACCGGCCCTTCCAAAGGTAGAGTCGATCTGTGGTGTTCTGGATACGCTTGCGATGGCAAGAAAAAAACATCCCGGACAAAAGAATAATCTGGATGCATTGTGTAAACGTTATGGCATAGACAACAGTCACCGAGAATTGCATGGCGCCTTGCTCGATGCCGAGATTCTCGCTGATGTTTACCTGTTGCTCAGTGGCGGTCAAAGCGCTCTGTTACTGGATGCAGAAAATGAAGAAAACAGTGAAGCCTCTGGTATTCGAAGACTGTCTTCTGAGCGGACTCCTTTAAAAATAATAAGGGCTGGTAGTGACGAAAACGAAGCGCATGAGACTTATCTGGACCGGTTGGCAAAGTCCTGCGAACAGGTTGTTTGGCGATCACAATAATCTGCACGTTAAAATCAGCTTACACAGTCACCGTTGTCTGATACATTGGGGAGCTTGTTATGCCTCAAAAATGTGTTATAAATTAAGTATAAAGGCGCGATTCTTAACACAATTTCATGCGTCAGTTGATGTCCACTGCTTACGGAGCTTCCGTCAGACATTATGTCCATTTCTTCCAACAAGGCTAGCTCCATTGAATTAGTGCAACCTGAAATCGAAGCGACTATCCAGCAAGCTGAAACCAGCCTCAGTCGATTTCAGGAAAACCGCGACAGTGGTGAAGATCTTCAGAATTGTATTGATTGCCTCAATCAGCTACGTGGTATTTTCGTCGTAGTTGAAGTACAAGGTTGTGTAGTGTTGTGCCAAGAGGCCGTCGCGTTAGGCAATGAAGTGCCGGTGGGTGCAAACGACGATAAAAACGGCTTGTTGTCTAGCTTGAGCAACGCCATTTTTATTCTGCGACGTTACACCGAATACTTTTCCAGTCGCAAAGACGACCATCCAGCGTTATTGCTGCCAGTTATTAATGAGCTACGTCGCGCTCGCAGGGCCAAACCCTATCCGGAATCCCATTTCTTCGAGTTTGACTCCCAAAACCAGTTCAATGTCGCGAAATTGCTTGGCTTGGATCAGGCGCCACGTACGGAAGACTTTGAACACCACGCTAAACGCTACCGTCATATGTATCAGGTTGGTTTACTTGATATGCTGCGTGACCGCGATCCAACCATTTCGTATCGGCTAATTCATCGTGCGGCGGAAGGCTGCAGTCGTCTATGTGCGGGAGAGGCCTTGTCCCAGTTTTGGGCGTTGGTTGCATTGGCGACAGATACCATGCGACGAAATGAAATGCAGATTAATGACACGCGAAAGCGTTTGTTTATGAAGATCGAAAAGTATCTGCGAGAAATGGCCTTGGTAGGTCGTGTGGTAGGCTCGAAATCGGCTCCCGACTCATTGCGTAAAGACTTGCTGTATTTGTTGGCCTTAAGTGGTGATGCCAACGAGCAGGTAGTTGCCACCCTGCAGGGTTTTGGTCTGACTCCATTGAAAGTCACTGATAAAGATCTACAAGACGAAAGCCGAAGATTGTTTGGTCCCGGCGTAGACGTATTGCGCTCATTGTCGAAAGCCATTCAGGAAGAAATGATACACCTGAAGGAAAAACTGGACATTCTTGAGCGAGGAGGCGAGCCAAATCCCGAAGACTTACAGTTTATCTCGTCAGGTCTGGAGCGCTTGGGCGGTACCCTCGTAATGCTCGACCTTAAGAATATTGCGGAAGTGTGTGATCATCAGGCGAGTGTCGTTAATAAATGGGCTGACAGTGAGCGCATGATCTCAGAGAGTGAATTGATGACGGTGGCTGATGCCATATTAAAAATAGAGATTGCGATCAAAAGTTATGAAGAAACGGGTGAACAACCTGAGATCACGCTCGATACAAGTGGCGGTCATCACGACGAAAATGCCTATCTCAAGGAGGCCCGTCTGGTTGTCGTCGAAGAATCTGAAGCGGGCTTGGCTCTTTCCAAGCGTGCAATTACCTCGTTTATAGAATCGAAGGGGGATCGCCTGCATTTGGCCAATCTGGCTCAGGTAATGGATACGATTCGTGGTGGTATGGCTATGATTGGCCAGGATCGCGTTAGCCGTATCGTTGCTACATGCCAGGAATGTATCAACGAAGAGTTGTACGAGTCGGAGCAGACACCCGAAGAAAAGATCCTCGAAACGCTTGCCGATGCGCTTTCATCACTCGAGTACTACATTGAGAGCATGAAGTACAAAGATGCCCTCAATGACGAGTTACTTAAGTTGTCTGAAGATAGCCTTAAGTCAATCGGCTACTCTGTCTAAGTTCTTCCCTTTATGAAGTGGCTCCGGCGCAGCATTCTGTTTATCAGTGTACTAGCGCTATTGAGTTCGACAGGCAGCTATATGCTGTTATTCAACAGTTACGAGTTTGCCTGGCGCGAACACTCCCTGGGCTTTGTCGAAACTTTCCACAATGACTCTGATTCCCGTTTTCTCCGTTATAGAGACGCAAACAATCGTGAATGGCAAACGCAGTTTGATCACGAATTCTGGCAGCTTGATGCACATATTGTGCTTTGGCATGACTGGCTGTTGCAGCTCGGTTTACGTCCACTGGTGAAAGTGGTGGGGCTGCAGGGTAGAGAGATCAACGGTATGCCACCATCGGGTTTATACCATTCTTTTTTGGAAGATGAAGAACTGGGGACATGGTCATTTCGGCACATGCAGCGCTGGGCAGCGTACTTGCCTGGTGTTCGCAGTGCATATGGTACGGCGGTTTTTGCGCCCGCTGACGGAAAGCGTTATTCGGTATTTATAAAAGGTGCAGGGCTGGTGATCGAGGAAAATAGCGGTGTAGGGGATGAAATGTAGCCAATAAAAAAGGCTGCACAGAGGCAGCCTTTTTATAGAGAATGTGGCTTAGCCGATGCTGAACAGTTCGCCCAGCTTAGTCGCCAGCATCATGTCGCCTTCAGCGCGCAGCTGACCAGCCATGAATGCTTGCATACCGTCGGTCTCGCCGCTCACGATACCTTGGAGAGTTTCAGAGCTCATGATCAGAGTTACAGAAGGATCATCGTGCTCGCCTTGAGCCAGTTCACAAGAGCCATCTTTGATGGTCAGGTTGTAGTTGTCGTCGTCTTCGATATTGAATTGAAAAACCAGGTCCAGGCCGCTAGCAGCATCTGCATTGAAGTTGTTTTTCAGCGTTTCAAAGGTATTGGCTACAGACATGAGGTTACCCTTCTATGTTCGTTAAAAATTTGGTGTTTCGATCGCGATGCAGGTAAAGCACAGCGGACGCTAAGGTGTTGCGCCTAAAGATAAAGCTGGCGCGCCAAAGCCGGTTCCTGCAGCATTTGCGAACGAACGGCTTTTCGACCACGCCAGAAGGTTAGGGTTAAAGCCTGGGCTTGTCAATAGGCTATCGAACGCTTGTTTGAATTTTGAAATAGGGGTCTCTCTTGTTTTCACGGCAAATGTCTCTAATATGCTCCTTCAATCTTATAACAGCTATAACTGACCATGTGGGGTTTTGTTTCTGTGGAATTCCTGAGTGAATACGGCATCTTTCTGGCCAAAGTAGTAACCATTGTCTTAGCCATCATGTTTATTCTTGCGGCAGCCGGTGAAGCCGCGTTGAAAAATCGCAAACAGGAGCGAAAAGAGCTACGTGTCGACAAGTTAAACGACAAGCTTGACGATACGCTCAAAGAGCTCGAAGACCACATCCTCGACAAAGACACGCTGAAAAAACAGCGCAAAGCCGAAAAGAAAGCGCAGAAAGAGCAGCAGAAGAGTGGTGCAGTCGAAGACAAAAAGCGTGTGTACGTATTGAGTTTTGATGGCGACATCAAGGCATCTGCGGTCGATACGTTCAGAGAGGCCGTGACTGCCGTGCTGGCGATCGCCCGACCGGATAAAGACGAAGTGGTCGTCAAGCTTGAAAGCCCGGGGGGCATGGTGCATGGCTATGGCTTGGCGGCGGCGCAGCTGGATCGCATCAAGCACCGCAATATACCGTTGACAGCTTGTGTCGATAAGGTCGCGGCCAGCGGTGGTTATATGATGGCCTGTGTTGCAGATAAGATCGTTGCATCACCCTTTGCCATTATGGGCTCAATTGGTGTCGTAGCACAGCTACCCAACTTCCATCGCTTGCTCAAAAAGAACGATATTGATGTCGAAATCCTTACCGCGGGCGAGTACAAACGCACATTAACCATGTTTGGCGAAAATACCGAAAAAGGACGTCGCAAGTTTCAGGAAGATCTGGAAGACACGCATGTGCTTTTCAAAGAGTATGTCAGTGAGCATCGTCCGGTGGTTGATATCGAAAAAGTGGCGAATGGTGATATCTGGTTTGGATCTCGTGCCAAAGAGGTGAATCTCGTAGATGATCTCCAGACTTCAGACGATTACCTCATGGAAGCCTGCAAGAGTGCGGATGTTTACACGGTGGATGTGAAAGAGAAGCAGCATCTGATGGATAAATTGGGTGCTGCCGTGTCTTCGGGTGTGAGTCGAAGCATTGAGAGGGTATTTGGCGATTGGCGCGCTAGTCGTGGTCTGAGTTAAACGGGCCTTAATCATTCAGAGCACTGTGGTAAACCCAGCGCCCGTCACTAGCCAAACGTACAAACCGGCTCTTTTCTTCGAGCCGGTGACCCTTTCCAGTCTGGCGATATCTTGCAATAAACGTCACCGTTCCTTCCGCATCATGCGCACCACCAGCTGAGGTTTGTTTCACTTTCAAGCCCAGCCATTTGCAGCTGCGATCGAGGTCGAGATCTACCGGGCAGGTGTCCGGATGCCACGAATATTTGAGATACTCCTCCAAACCCAAGGCAAAAGCACTATAGCGGGAGCGCATTAACTGCTCGGCTGTTTGTGCTGCTACCTCTCCCTGATGAATGGCACCGCAGCAAGCCTGGTAGGGCTTGCTTGTTCCGCACGGACAGCTAGTTATTTCCTTTGCCACCTTAATCCCTTCTTAGTCTGTCGCTGATTGCGATCGGCGTCGGATACCTGAAAATCACGAGATAGGAATTAAAGATAAAGGTCAGTATGGCGGTTGCTTGAATCAGGTGTGAGGCTTCCACCCCTAGCAGTGCGGAACTTGCCGCGAGATAGGCGATTAGCAAAGAGAATTCGCTGATCTGTCCAAGTCGAAAGCCGACCTCCCAAGCTGTGTCGTTGTCTTCTTTAAGCAGGCGCAACAGGTAACGAAATATCACCGGTTTTAGTGCAATCATGAGCAGCGCTAATAACATGGCGGGCAGTATGACTTGGCCAAGTAGTTCGAGGTTGAAGGCCGCACCGAGCGAGAAAAAGAACAGCACGAGGAAAAAATCCCGCAAGGGTTTGAGGTGTTCGGCAATATATTGAGAGATGGGGCTTGTCGCGATACTAATACCGGCTACAAAGGCACCGATTTCAAGTGACAGCCCCAAAAATTTGGCGAGTTCAGCGATTCCCAGGCACCAGCCAATGGCGAGTAAGAAAATGTACTCATGAAAGCGGTCAAATTGGGCAATTAGTTTGATAACGACGTGTTTAACCGCAAAAAATACGCCCCATAGCAAGAGCGGCAGGGTGAGCATGGTTTTCGCGAGTTCCCACATGTTATCGTCGGCATTCTGGTTTTTATCGCCTCCGAGCATTAGCAAAACCACGATGGCGATTAAATCTTGCAGCAATAGCAGACCTACAACCAGTTCGCCGGTATGACGGTGGTGCAGCACCGTAGTGGGAAGCAATTTGATGCCAATAATGGTGCTCGAAAACATCATGGCACAGCCAACCAAAGCCGATTCGGTATGGGTATAACCAAAACTCAATGCTACGGCGTAACCCAGAGCTGCAAAGGCGAGGGAACTCCCAATGGCCACCAGAGTTGCTTTGCGCAGCATGTGCATCAAACTGCTGGGCTGCATATCGAGCCCTAACAAAAACAGCAAAAAGATAATGCCGATCTCTGCAATCTCTGAAAGCAGTTTGGCGTCGGAGACATAGTTAAGACCAAACGGGCCGATAAGCGCGCCTAGGGCGATGTAGGCCAAAATGATGGGTTGGCGCGTATACAGCACCACCGAGGCTAAAATAGCCGCGCCAGAAAATATCAGAAAAAATGATGTGACGATCGAAATGTCTTCCATGCCTTACCGCAAATTTTTTATAGCTGAAAAAACAGTATAGGTTTCGCATCAATTTATGTGAAGCTAGCCCCTCCGGGGATTACAGTCCCTACATCAGCGTATCGTAAGCAACCGGCTTATGATAATCTGTCCGTCCTTTTTTGATCGCCCTTTACCGCATAGTTCTAAAGCATGTCCAAGGATAAAAAACGCTTCGTTGACATCAGTAAGCTTACCAATAGCACCGTCAGTGTATTGCGCGGAGCAGGGGACCTTGCGAGTAGCAGTGTTGCCTTACCCAAGGCCTTTGCGCCTATCGTGCGATTGATTTTGAGTGAGCAGAATATCGATCAAACGATTCTCTCGGCAGAACTCGATCGGCTGTTTGAACAGTTATACCAACACCCCATATCGGAACATTCGCGCGCGCTCACCGCGTATATGCGGCGTTACAAATTTATTCCTAATGAAGAGTCCACCGAAAACCTGATCCGTTATTTGGTAAAGCAGACGGTATTGCGCAGTCCGGTAGATATTCCCGAGGTGGTGATCGATGAATTCTGGAACTTTTTCCAGGAGCTGATTGAATCGCCCGAGCTTAAAGGCCTGGTGGAATTAAATCTCGATATTGTGCGCTCGGTATTGCGTACCTATGAACCGCTGCTGGTCGAGATTATCAATAACATCAAGCAGATTCGCCGTATTAATCAGAAAACGCTGGGTGAGATTGTTCAAAAAGTGCAGGTCTTACGCGGCGACCTTTACATTCTGAAGCGTCAGATTAAAGCTATTCGCTATATTAAGCCGTTTTTGCAGACCGACCCCAAAGACTTCAAAACGCAAGCCCAAATCGTCGCGCAGATGGTGCGTGAGTTTGGCCCTCTGTTTATCAAGATGGCGCAGGTAGCGGCAGCCAATGCCGATTTCTTGCCCGAAGAAATTGCGCGTGAACTGCAAGTCTTCCAGGAAGACGTTGCTCCTATGTCGGCGGAAGAAGTGATTCATGCCTTTATCGAGGCGTTCGGTGAGCGGCCCGAGAAACGTTATTTCGGCTTTGATGTAGAAAACCCTATCAAGTCAGGCTCCATTGGCTCTGTCTTTGTTGCCAAAAAGCCTATAAAGCGTGGTGACC
>JAWWBW010000007.1:0-28841 GCA_033720775.1 Oleiphilaceae bacterium
CCATTGCTTCGGCAGTCGCCAGATTCTGCTCCACTCGCTCCTGTGAAGGCGGGTGGGAGGCAAATAGGCCTTCTAGCCAAGAGCTTTTTCGCCCCTGTGCCAGCTGCACGAATACGCGCTGCAGCTCGACTGCGCCCATGGGGTTGTAACCCGCTTTGACCATGTATTCCATGCCGTAACGATCACTCTCCAGTTCGTGATCGCGCCCGTATTTAGCGGTAATCAGTTGTGCACCCAGCGCCGCGCCACCGATGATCAGCTGCCGATAGTCGTTGTTCGCCAGTCCCATACCAATGCCGGCAAGGCCAATTTGCACCAGCAGGTTATCGCGCATGCGCTGGGCGCCGTGGCGAGCTGCGGCATGCACAATCTCGTGTCCCAATACGGCGGCCAGCTGCGCTTCGTTTTCGAGGGCCAGTAACAGGCCGCGATTAATGGCAATCTTGCCACCGGGCAATGCCCAGGCATTCGGTACGGAGTTATTCAGTACCACAAATTCGTAGGGCAGGTCAGGCAGGTCTGAGACCGCCGCAAGCTTGTTGCCCACGCGACTTACATAAGCGGTGAGAGTAGGGTCGACCACATACTGGCCGCCCTGCGACTGTTGTGCCGGTAAGTACTGCTGCTCGCCGATGCCTACATCCTGGCTGGTGGATTGCAGCATCAGCTGCCGTTCACCGGTAACGGGGTTGGTGGCGCAAGCACTGAGCTGACTTAATACCAGTACGAGCAAACACGTACGCGCAATAGAATAAAATGCTCTCGCAAGGTCCATGGTGACTCCCTGTAGCGGCCGACTAGTGTGTGCGGGGGCATTGTCGCTGACAAGAGGGCGAGCGGCAATGCAGTGTTCCAAGTGCAATACGGTACAAGCCACGTGAGGGGTTCTCAAGCGCACCGGGTTTCAGACTATAATGCTCGCTCCAGTGTGACCTGTATCACAGTTGTAACCTCAGACAGGAACCCTTCATGAGAGACGAGACGGAATTATTTGCCCAGGTAGATCGCTTTATCAGCGCGTTGGCACAGTGCCGACAGTTGGGCATCACGGTTGTTTCCGCCCGTGACAACGAACTGATTCTGCAACTCCCGTATAGCGAACAGATTATCGGTAATCCAGACAGCGGCGTGATCCATGGCGGCGCCATCACGACGCTGATGGATACGACGGCCGGGGCAGGGGTGCTCTGTGCCATGCCGAAGTTTGAGTTGTGCCCCACACTTGATTTGCGTGTGGATTACATGCGTTCAGCCAAACCCGGTGAGCCGGTTTATGCGCGCGCCAGTTGTTATCGCGTAACGTCCAATATTCTGTTTATGCGCTGCGAGGCCTATCAGGTTGATCGTACCGTGGCGCACTGTGTGGCCACCTTTATGCGAATGGGAGACAAGGGCATCCCCTCGCTCGATTACATGACGCAGGGGGCCAAACTCAATTTCTCGCCGGTTTCTAGCCAGGTGGAATGTGCCGATAATCTGAGTCAGGTGGTGAAGCAGGTAGCCGAAACTCGCCGCTATCAGGAGCTGATCAAGGCGATTCCCTACGCGCAGACCATCGGTATCGACTTTGTGGATGAGCAGGATACCCAAACGTTCAAGCTTACGCAGCGAGACAGCAATATCGGCAACCCGATTATTCCCGCCATTCATGGCGGCGTCATCGGTGGCTTTATGGAACTGTCGGGTGCCTTGCATCTGCTGGTATCCCGCTCCACGCCGAAATTCCCCAAAATCATCGACTTCTCGCTCGATTACCTGAGAGCGGGCTTAAACAAAGACACTTACGCCTACTGCGAAGTCACGCGTCAGGGTAGCCGTGTGGCCAACATCGAAGTACACGCGTGGCAAGACAGCCGCGACGAGCCTATCGCACTGGCAAGAGCGCACTTTTTGTTGGAAAGCTGAAAGGGAGGTCGGATGTCCGGAGTCTGACGTCCGACGCTAACAATCAATGCCCGGCCGCTGCACGTTCCCCGGTTTGTACGCGAAAGATCTGATACGGGCCGTGTTGTTGAATATAGGAAGCCGGTTTGGCGATGACATATTGCAGCGCGCTGGCGGTCACGTAGAGGTAGCCATCGGGGCCAAAGCTGAAGCCGTCGGGCCAGCGTAAATCTTCATGGCGCAGCAGTGTGCTGAGCTCGCCCTTGGGTGACAGACGCGTAATGGCGGAGTGTTCCAAGTCGCTGATATAGATATTGCCGGCGTTGTCGGTGGTGATGCCATCACTCATGGTTTTTTCGGCAAAGCGTTCTACTCGGGCAGCGAGTTGATCCGGTGACAGATGCGTATCCAGCAGGTCGCTGACTTTGACGCGGTGCATGTGTTCGTCGGTGACGGGGGCAAAATACAGCCACTCGTTTTGACGATCGAGCGCAATGGAATCCACGCCGGGACGAATCGCAAATACGCCGAACATCAGCATCTTCATCCCCTCAACAACAGGCACATAATCGTCGGCCACCACGCTTTCGTGGTCTTCGAGCAGGCGACGGGCCTGTTGCTGTTCAATATCGTACACAATCAGTGCGGGTGTTAGCCCCAGAATGCTGGCATCGGCGATAAAAATGAAGCGGCCACTATTATCGACCTGAAAATCGTTCAGGTGAGAGCCGAGGCCGGCAATGTCGCTGCTAAAACGGTGCTCGTGCACCAGTGCCATGGTATTCAGGTCGATCGCCAGCAATTGCGGTGTCTCGCTGCCGTGTTCGGCGTAGTCGAGCAGCCACAAACGGTTCTGCTGATCAATGCGCAAACTAAGCACGCTGTTGACCGGGGGCGGGTTGCCGTCGGCTAGCAGCAGTGGTTGCGCTTGTCCATCAACCAGCTGCGCCAGGTTGTACTCTGGCTTGCCTTCAGGATGGAAACTGAAGAACAAGCGTCCATCAGGAGCAACGGCAATATTGCCCGGTGGATACGGCAGGTCGGCGACTTTTTCGAGCGCCGAGTCAGGGAGAAGCGGTGTACTGGTGCGATCAGGGAAGGCATCCCCGCCGCCATAACGGATATCCATGATGACGCCGAAAGCGCCGATCAGCACAACAATCGAAAACAGAATATAAACCAGAGCGCGTAGCATGTGTTTCTCCCAAGCCAGCTTCAGCCATTGCAGAACAGTTGCGCGGCACATTAAAACACAGCTCTTGTCCCAGCACATGCTTGATTTTTAAAAGCCTGTCCCCAGATAGCAAAACACGCGTTTTTTGGGCTGACGAGTACGCTCGCCGGCCCGTGATTCAAGACGGTCATTGTCGCGTAGGCAATGCACAAACAGACCATGAGTAGGGGACTATGGCAACACAAGAAAATATCGAAACCAATCAGGAAACCCTCGGGTTTCAGACCGAAGTTAAACAGCTTCTGCATTTGATGATTCATTCCTTGTACAGCAACAAGGAAATCTTTTTACGTGAGCTGATTTCAAACGCATCGGATGCCGAAGACAAACTGCGCTTTGAAGCATTGTCTGATAACTCCCTGTACGAGAATGACGGCGATCTGAAGATCCGTCTCGATTTCGATACCGAAGCGAAAACCATCACCATTACCGATAACGGTATTGGTATGTCACGCGACGACGTGATTCAGAATCTGGGTACGATTGCCAAGTCGGGCACGGCCGAGTTTATGAAAAAACTGACCGGCGACAAGGCGCAGGATTCTCAGCTGATCGGCCAATTTGGTGTTGGGTTCTATTCAGCCTTTATCGTCGCGAATAAAGTGGATGTATATACCCGTAAAGCTGGTCTCGATAAGTCAGAGGGTGTGCACTGGTCTTCAGAGGGTGAGGGTGAATTCACCATCGCTTCAATTGAGAAGGAAGATCGCGGAACGCAGATCGTCTTGCACCTGAAGGATGAAGAAGCCGAATTCGCCAATGGCTGGCGCTTGCGCAGTCTGGTGAAAAAGTACTCTGACCATATTGCCTTCCCCGTGGTAATGAAGTCAGAGCCAGCTCCCGCCGAAGAAGGTGAAGAACCTAAAACGCCGGAAGACGAGACCATTAACGAAGCGACTGCGTTGTGGACGCTGTCCAAATCCGAAATTTCGGACGACGATTACAAGTCGTTCTACAAGCATATCTCCCATGATTTTCAGGACCCGCTCACCTGGTCGCACAACCGCGTCGAGGGCAAGCTGGAATACACCAGCCTGCTTTATTTGCCGGCGAAAGCGCCGTTCGATCTGTACAACCGTGAAGCGCCACGCGGCTTGAAGCTCTATGTGCAGCGCGTGTTCATTATGGATGACGCCGAGCAATTCCTGCCCTTGTACCTGCGATTTGTGAAGGGTGTGGTTGATTCAAAAGATCTGTCGCTCAACGTGTCGCGCGAAATTCTGCAGAGCGACAAAGCCGTTGAGAGCATGAAAGCGGCGCTTACCAAGCGTGTACTCGACATGCTGGGCAAGATGGCCAAGAACGAGCCAGAAAAATATCAGGAGTTCTGGGACGAGTTTGGTCAGGTCATGAAAGAAGGTTTGGCCGAGGACTATGCCAACAAAGAAAAACTCGCCAAGCTCTTGCGCTTTGCGTCGACCCACGGCGACAGCAAGCAAAATGTGTCGCTCGAAGATTATGTGGGCCGCATGAAAGAGCAGCAGGAGAAAATTTACTACATCAGTGCAGAATCCTATGCCGCCGGTGTTAGCAGCCCGCATATGGAAATCTTCCGTAAGAAAGGCATTGAGGTACTGGTGCTGAGTGATCGCATTGATGGCTGGATGATTTCGTATCTGAGTGACTTTGACGGCAAGCATCTGCAAGACATCACCAAAGGTGAGTTGGATCTGGGTGAGATCGAGCAGGAAGAAGACAAAAAGCACCAGGAAGAAGCCAGCAAAACCTACGAGAGCCTGCTCAAGCAGATCAAGGAATTGTTGACGGATAAAGTCGAAGATGTGCGTGTCACCAATCGTTTGACCGATTCCCCAGCCTGTCTGGTTGCCGGTGCACACGATATGGATGCGCAAATGAAAAAGATCATGGAAGCGGCGGGTCAGAAAGTCCCTGAGACCAAGCCTACCTTCGAGATCAATCCCGATCACCCACTGGTGCAACGGTTGAATGAAGAGCAAAACGAAGAACGGTTCAACGATCTGGCGTTTGTATTGTTTGATCAGGCAGCCCTTGCCAGTGGCGATCAACTGAAAGAACCGGGCGCGTTTGTCGGCCGATTGAACAAACTGCTGTTGGACTTGTCGAAGTAACGCTTACGATCTTTGTCTTAAAGCAACTTACACAGCTAACCCCAATGCCAGGATGGCAGGACACTGTGACACGGGAGCCTTCGGGCTCCCTTTTTTTGTTTGGGATACTCGCAAGTTGCAGCTATGCTGTTCAAAAAATACAAGTACAACAGAGCGATGGATTTCTCCTACATAGATGTACAGTGGCCGATCGTGCAGGCCAATCTCATTCATATCGGTATTGCGTTTTTACTGGCGCTGCCCATTGGCTGGAATCGCGAGCGCAGCGGTACCGAGAGTGCCGGTTTGCGCACGTTTCCCATTGTGTGCATTGCTTCCTGCGCCTTTACCTTGGTAGGCATGCAGGTGTTTGAAGGCTCAGATGCCGAAGCCCGCGTCGTTTACGGCGTGATTACCGGTATGGGCTTTATAGGTGGTGGTGCGATTCTGAAAGAAGGCTTTCATGTTGCGGGGACGGCGACAGCTGCGAGTATCTGGAATACCGGTGCCATTGGTGTTGCGGTGGCGTACAACAAGTTTGAAATCGCCATTGTCTTGTCGCTTATTAATTTTGTGATTCTGCAATTTGCCACGCCATTCAAAGACCCGCATAAACGCGAAGGCTCTGACTGAGCAGCCGGGTAGAATCGCGCGCCAAATTCCACATCAACTCGCGTACAATGCGCCTTTTTAAAGACGGGATAGACTGACGGATGCAGAAAATTCTGGTGATTCGCAACGATAAAATAGGCGACTTTATGCTCGCCTGGCCAAGTTTTGCCTTGATAAAACAGGCGCTGCCTGATGCCGAAATTGTTGCACTGGTACCTTCCTATACCCGAGCGCTCTCCGAGGCCTGCCCTTATATCGATCGCACGATACTCGATGTGGGTAAACGCGCCGACAAAAAAAGTAAGGCGCAGCTGGCGGCGACGCTGGCACAGGAAGCATTTGATGCCTCCATTTGTTTTTTTTCGGATTCGCATAACGCACAACTCGTGTGGAAGGCGGGTGTTCCACAGCGTTTTGCCCCGGCGACCAAGTTAAGCCAAGTGTTATATAACCGGCGCTTACGCCAGCGGCGTTCCCAATCACGCAAACCCGAGTACGAATACAACCTCGATCTGGCGCGTTATTTTCTTGGGCGACAGGGCGTAACGGAGTTACCGCAGCCTAGCGGGCCGTACTTTTCGTTTACGCGGGATCACATAAAGGCCCAGCGAGACAAGCTGGTGAGCGTATTGGGCCTAAACAGCGATACACCTTGGGTGTTTGTACATCCCGGCACAGGAGGATCTGCGGGTGGCGTGTCGACAGAACAATATGTCGATTTGCTCAGCGCTTTAAAGCTCGAAGCGGAGATCGTGGTGACGGCGGGACCGGGCGAAGAAGAGAAAGCATTAAGTCTGGTGACCCAGCTGCAGGCCGCGAAAATATCGGCGGTGGCCTATACCCAAAACGACGGATTGCTTGATTTTTGCTGCTCGCTCGCCTGCGCGGCCTTGATGATGGCGGGCTCAACTGGCCCGCTGCATATTGCAGGTGCCCTTGATGTGCCCACGGTGGGTTTTTATCCTGCCAAACGGTCTTCGACACCGCTGCGCTGGCGTACCATTAATAGTGAGGGCAGACATCAGGCCTTTGCGGCGAAAACGGATCAGCCTGAGGATCTGGGCAGTATTGATATGACAGACGTGGCTAGTCAGTTGCGTCCTTGGGTACAAGATCTTGGTCTCGCGTCCACAAATCCACATACTTGATAAAGGTAGAGTGCGCCGATAGGGCCGAAAGTACAAAGCCCTGTTTACCGTCCAGAAATCCGGCCTTCAACACATACATCTTCAGAAAGCAGGTGAGTGCGTGCAGTACCGCCTGTGTTACGCTGGCGCGCTTACCGCGTTCGCGACGTTCGTCAGCCCACGCTTTGGCGTAGCCAGCCGATTTGGTTAAATAGTGATGTAAATCCCGATAGGTGAAGTGGATCAGGTCGCCATCCAGCACCGCTATGTTTGCGCCACCCGGTACCACCACTTTTTCGTGCACGCGCGCATCGTCGTAAGCGGCCTCGTTTACCCGATACAGGCGCGTGACGCGGTCGGGATACCAGCCACAATGCCGAATATAGCGGCCAAACACATAGCTCAAACGGGATACCTGATACAGAGTGTTGGACGGATCGGTCTTTAGTGTCGTCTGAATAGAGCGTTTGAGTTCTGGCGTGACACGTTCGTCGGCATCTAGCCACAGCACATAGTCGCTGGTGATATAGGATTGAGCGATCTGCCGTTGTTTGCCAAAGCCCTGCCAATCTTCATGACGATAAAACTTGGCGCCAAAACGCTTTGCGATGTCTTCGGATTTGTCGGTACTGCCCGAATCGACAATGACGATCTCATCGACCCAGTCGGCGACCGTCTTGAGGCAGGCTGACAAATTGAGTTCTTCATTTTTGATGATTAGAGCAACGGTGAGGCTGGGCATTTCAGGATTTGGCATGATGACTTGAGCGGTCGTAAATGAGGGCGTGATTATTACATGCTTTTAGCGGGAAAGCAGGTCTGAGCGGAAAGGACTTTGTGCGGGGCATGAGTGGGATGACCGCCCCGCATTGTTGTTGGTGATTAGTACTCTCCAAACACGTTGGTCTGGTTACGGCCACCTTCTTTGGATGCGTATAGGGCCTGGTCGGCCTGTTCAAGCCAGGTTTTATGATCCGGAATATCCTTGTTTGCCTGGCTGATGCCGAGACTGATCGTAAACTTGATGATTCGACCCTCATGTTCAACGTGCATGGCTTCTATCTGCTTGCGAATGCGCTCGCAGAACACGATGGCAGCCTGCGCATCGGTATTCGGTAGAATAACGCCATACTCTTCCCCACCGTAACGCCCGGCTATGTCCGTATCACGCAAATTACTGCGCAGAACATTGGCGACCAGTTTGATTGCTTCGTCGCCCGCTTGGTGGCCATAGGTATCGTTGACCTTTTTAAAGTGGTCAATATCAAACATCACGACAGAGGTTGTTGTGTTGTAGCGATTAAAGCGACTGAATTCTCTCGTCAGACATTCTTCCCAATAGCCACGATTGTTCAGCTGCGTGAGTTTGTCTGTTCGGCTGAGTTTTTCCAGTTCTTCATTGGCGCGCAGCAGAGCTTTACGGTTGGAAGCGATGTCTGTCACGTCGTAAATAATGATGGCGATATGGTTCACTTCGCCGTTGGCAGAGACCAGAGGCGAGATGGTCACATTCTGGTACATAAACTCTTCTGTACCAGTGATAGGGCGATAGTTTTTAAAACGAAACAGGTAGGGACGTTGCTCCCAGGTCATAAACGAACGGTTTTTGAGCAAAAAAACCGAGTTGGTTTTGTGAATCATCCAATCCCGAGGGAGTTCGTCGAAAATATCGAACACGTTCTTGTCTTTAACCTGCAGCGGTGTCAGGCCGCTGTGACTCTCCATGAAGCTGTTCCAAACCTGAACCTGGTAATTACGATCCAGCACGACCAGCCCCACGTCGATGGTCTGGAGCATGTCCATGAGCCAATGGAATTCTTTTATGTCGATTGAATGGTCCATAATTCTTAATTCATCAGATAATTCAGACGCTTGTACAGATTGTCCAAAGAGTCTTCGGTGAACAGCATGAGTAAATCACAGCTAATGCTGTAATTCTCAATCTCGTAGGTGATTTCAATGGCCAGCGTTTTTGTCCAGCGACTGGCATTGGCACGAATCAGGTTACTGACTTTTACGTGTTGCCCCAACACGACCGGGTGACCTTGGCTAAAGTTAATGTCCAGTTGATCGGCGATGCCATTAATACAGGCTCCCACCAGAATACTGGCCACTTCCATCAATAATTCGAGTTCTACGGTTCGATCAATTTCGCCTTTGTAATTGAGCAGGCGTGCCATGTCGTGAAAGCTGGAATCGTTGAAGATCAGCAGCGCTTCGCCGCTGATGCCGGAACCAATGAAACCCTGACATACCGCTGAATAGGTTTCTTCCTGTTCAGTCAATGAAAGCGCCATTTCCAGTTCGCTCACTTCCAATTCGTTAACATTGGGGATGGGCAGTTTTACAAATACGTCAAGCAGTCGTGCCAGCAGGTCTGCGGCACGCCCCATGGCGACATTAGAGATTTCCTGGATACAGTCGCGATATTCGATTTTACCCGAATCACCCTTCATAACAGGCGTTGAGGGTGCCGGTGCAGCAGTATCGCCAGCTTGCTCCTCGGATTGAGCACCGGGTCGGTAAAGACCGAACTGTTCCAGCAGTTCTGCCAATGCTTCGGGGCTCACAGGTTTCTTGATGAATTCAATGGCGCCAAGGTTTTTGACGCGCGCATGGGCTTCGGGCTGAATATCACCAGAGACCACAATCGTCATGGTGGGTAAATCCATTTTGACTATGTTCTGGAGGGTCTCGTAACCATCCATTACGGGCATATTAAGGTCGAGAAACAGAATATCGCCTTTGCCTTCCTTTATGGCTTGCAACGCTTCTTCGCCATTGCCTGCGAACGAGACTTCGATGTCCCAGTCTTTGGGTAGTGAACGTGCCATTTGTTTGCGGGCGACGCTGGAATCGTCACAAATGAGGACTGGGGTCGTCATAGAGGGTGCATGTTCCGATTAAGCTGGTGGGTAATTTACTTTTGCAGTCTTCAGTAAAGTTCAATCTGGCTTGTTCATCAAGTAAATACATGGCGTACCGGGCACATATCTCTAGCATCTGATGGATGAGGGTTTGATTTGAAGTGCAAGAAGTATTTTTATACTTGCTACGTTATAATTCGCAGCGCTCCGAGTGTTAATTCGTTTTCTAATTGGTTGAGTATGAGCAAATCCCAGTCGCAAGTTCGTGCACAGCTTTATGTTGCAGAGAAACTACTCGATCAGAGAAGTCTGACTGGCGCCCATGTAGCGAGTCTTGAGTATGCGGCGAAACTTTGTTTAAAAGAAGCTTGGACAAAGTGGATGCACGAACTTTACCAATTGCTGTCTCCCCAGAAGGAAGCGTCTGTAGTGAACGATTGGGACGCATTTGTGGCATTGCTTGGCGAAGAGCATCCAGAAGTACAGCGCTTGATTAATTTGAAATCGACACCAGATTCATGGCTGAGTGTCCTCTTGCGTGAAATCGAATCGCTTAACTTTGGCGCGGCGCCCGTCACCACCCCCGCAGACGAAAATACGGGCAACATGATTCCACTGCGTCAATTAGAGCAAACGCCTGAAACCTCAGACCTCCTTAGTATTTTGGGGGGATTCAAGGCCTATGTGGCCGAAGTGCAAGCCTATCTTTTGGAGTGGTAATTGCGCGACTTTATTTCATCTGGACACAACTCGGATGTTCAGAAAAATTCAAAAACGGGTAGATGTATATGAATAGTTCTTTTCTGGAAATTGTAGAACTGGAAGATGGTGAATATGCCTTGCAACGCATGGATAGTACTGACGAACCTTTGGTTATTATCCGTTTTTCAGAAGAAGTGGGTGAGTTCCTGAAAGAACATGAAGCTGCGATCGCGAAAGCGATGATTGGTGCAGGGGTTCAGGCAGCGAGTTCATTGTCGAAGGCGATTATTGAGGCAGAAGAGAACGCGGACGGGACACGTACGTTGCATTAATAATCTTCAAAAATATACACAGGCCTCTCACCGCCGGTGGGAGGCCTGTAATGAGTTAGATTCGATAACTTATCATGTATTAGCTTAGTCTTGTTTTCAGCTAAGTCAGTCTTTAGCGATATCTCAGTACGATACCGTGACTATTACCCTCTGACGAGGCCTGTTCCAGCGCGTTAAACTCATTAGCACTGAGATGCTCCGTCCAGGTAATCACTGCATGACAAGTACCTGCGGCCAGGGCCCGACGCATCAGTTCGGCCGCCTCTGTATTTTTTGATGACCGCAGAATCAGCAAATCCTCAGCATGCTTGCCAGCAACGGTCGCCTTCCATTGCTTCAATACCTCGATGGGTGGGTCGATCCAGGCTAGCCAGCGTCGATCCTGATTCAAATGTGTGAGCATAGGAAGTAGCATCTGAATGTTGTTGGCATACTCCTTAGCAAGAATAATTTCAGTGACATTGGCAAGCGCTTTATCGGCCTTATGATTGTCATCTCGTTCGGCATCGGGCGCAGGTAGCGCAGTCAATTGGCAGGTTGTCTGAACCTCATTTAGACCGTGCTCCAGTAAGGCATCGTCGTACATGGATAGTTGTTTCATTGCAGTCCCTCTTTTCGAATCACGCCTACGGCCAAGCCTTCTATTGCTAGAGGTTGTTCGCGCAGGTCTACGACAATGGGTTCAAACTCTTCGTTTTCTGGCAGTAGTTCAACAATGTGCTTGTTTTGAATAAAGCGTTTTACCGTGACTTCATCTTCGAGCCTGGCCACGACCACTTGACCGTTGCGAGCCTGTTCTGTTCGATGCACAGCCAAGAGGTCGCCATCTAGAATGCCGATATTTTTCATGCTCATGCCTTTCACCCGCAAAAGATAATCTGCAGAGGGCGCAAAAAAGTCGGGCTTGAGGCTGCAGTAATCTTCGATATTCTCCTCGCCAAGAATCGGAGCGCCCGCCGCTACCTGACCAACAATGGGTAAACCTTCATGCTCGTTTTGAGGCAGTCGAATCCCACGACTAGCTCCGGGCACAATTTCGATAGCGCCTTTTTTGGCAAGGGCTTTTATATGGTCCTCCGCTGCGTTCGCGGAACGGAAGCCTAGTGCCTCGGCTATTTCGGCTCGTGTAGGTGGATAACCTGTTTCTTCCACGTGTTGCCGGATGAGTGCCAGCACTTCCGATTGTCGCTTGGTCAGCTTGATGTCTGTCATGTGCTTTCCTTGGGAATGAGGATCTGTTTCTTTATACAGTATCTGTAAATGTATACAGTGTTTCTTGTTTTGTAAATGTTGTGAGCGAATAAATTTTCGGGCGTGGGCGTTGTATATAGAGGGGGGTTATTTTTTTCGTCTCTGTTATTAAAAACCGATAGCTGTTTTGTGCGGCAAAGTACGCAGATGTGCATTACACTTTAGGTGCATTAATTCGCTTGTGTCATCAGAGTCGCAGGTTTGTGGGGGGCGGCTCCAAAGCGTGCATTAACTGCTCGATTTGGCTGGAGTGCACCATGGCAGAGATGGAACAGTATTACACAATAAAAACTGCGCACGACACTGTGTTTGTGCGCTTACAGGGCTCCTGGTCTGCGGAACACATGCATAACTTTACGCAGGAGTTTAAACAATTGGTAGGGCGGTATTTTGCCCGCGAGTGGGCCTGCGTGATGGATATTAGCGATCTGGAGCTGCTCATTGGTGAGCAGGAACAAATCGCAGCTTTCAGGGCGCTGAATACCTGGTCGTTTATAAAGGGGATGCGAGCACAGGCCCTGGTCGTAAGCGAACGGAATCCAAGCTATCTGCTTTACCAGTTTGAAGAAGTGCTCCGCACTAAAAGTTCGTATGAGCGACAGGTTTGCGAAAATGAATCGCAGGCCGAGCAGTGGTTGCATGACTATGGATTTAGTGAAAAACTCGAAGTGCAGTCACAGAAAAGCGCCTGATTAGCGACTATGATTCGCGCGCCCTGTAGAGAGTGCATGGTCGGGTGAATTAGAATGTTTACGCGCGACAAAGGCGCTCTGTAAGACAGTCGTGCAAAGTGAAGAAAAGCAGTATCAGATAATGGTGTGAGGGGGCAGGCTTTGATTAAGGTCCTGGTGGTCGATGATCATGATTTAATTCGCGCGGGCATTGCGCGAATGTTGGAAGACGATGGATCGATCAAAGTACTGGGCGAAGCCTGTTCCGGTGAAGAGGCGGTCGAGCGGGCGCAAGAGGTACGACCTGACGTGGTCGTTATGGACCTTAAGATGCCAGGCATCGGCGGTCTCGAGGCCATGCGACGTATCCAACAGCGCTGTGGCGAGCAAACTCGGGTGGTCGTCGTTTCTGCTTATACCGAAGACCCTTACCCCAGCCGCGTGATGGACGCTGGCGCTTCGGCTTTCATCTCCAAAAACAGCCATATTTCTGAAATGATTCGTGCCATAAAAATGGTGGCGAATGGCCAGCGTTATGTAAGCCCGGATATCGCGCAAGCCATGGCGCTGAATAAGAAATCGGATTCTCCTTTTGATTGCTTATCTGAGCGAGAGCTGCAAATAGCCACCATGATTATGGACTGCCAAAAGGTGCAGGATATCTCTGACAAGCTTTGTCTTAGCCCTAAAACCGTCAATAGCTATCGATACCGTATCTTCGAGAAGCTCGATATTAATAGTGATGTTGAGTTAACCTTGCTGGCTGTTCGTAACGGTTTACTCGAAGTTGATGGCCCCCAATAAGCAAGCAACCACCTCGCACACCGAATTTGACTACAGTGCCCGTCTAAAGCAGCTCCCGCGCAAACCGGGGGTATATCGCATGTTCAATGCGCAAGGCGAAATTCTGTATGTCGGCAAGGCCAAGAATCTCAAAAATCGGGTGACGAGCTATTTTGCCAAGCAGGGTTTGAGTCTCAAAACCCGATCGCTGGTGAGCAAGATCGCGGATATTCAGGTCACCATTACCAACAGCGAGACCGAAGCGCTGATTCTTGAGCAGAATCTGATCAAGAGTCTGAAGCCGCCCTACAATATTCTGTTGCGCGACGATAAGTCGTACCCCTATATCTATCTGGCCAGCGATAAGCCCTTTCCCTCTTTATCACTCAAGCGCGTGCGCAGCAAAGGTAAAACCGGTCGTTATTTTGGTCCGTTTCCTAGTGCCGCGTCGGTGCGTGAAAGCCTGAACCTGCTCGAGAAAATTTTTAAAGTGCGGCAGTGCGAAGAAAGTTTTTATCGCAATCGTTCACGACCCTGTCTGCAATATCAGATCAAACGCTGCAAAGCGCCGTGTGTGGGTTTAGTCTCGCAAGAGGAATATGCCGAAGACGTGCAGCACGTGGTGATGTTTTTGCAGGGTAAGAACCCTGAGCTGATTCGTGAGCTCATGGCGCAAATGGAGTCGGCGGCGCAGCATCTGGAGTTTGAGAAAGCTGCCGAACTGCGCGATCAGATTGATCATCTACGCCACGTGCAGGAAAGCCAGGCCGTAGAAAGCGGTTCAGTGGATGTGGATGTGATCGCCATGCAAACAGGCCCGGGAGTCGTGGCTTTTTCGATGCTGTATGTCAGAAAGGGGCGTATTCTCGGTCACAAGAATTACTTCCCCAAGCTGCCCTTGGATCTGGCGGAGGATGAACTGCTCGGTGCCTTTATCGAACAATATTACGTTGGGCAGAATGCGTCACGGGATATGCCCAGAGAGCTGGTCACCGAACAGGACCTACAAAATAAGGAGCTCATAAATGAAGCGCTCGAATCGCTACAAGGTGGGCGGCTCAAATTCAGTCACCGCGTTAAATCGGTACGAGCCCAGTGGCTGAAGTTGGCACAAACCAATGTCGACAGCGCACTCAGAACATTCTTAACCAATAAAGAAAATGTGTTTCACCGGATGGATGCGCTGAGTAGTTTGTTGGGTATGAGCGAGCACCCCAAGCGCATGGAGTGCTTTGATATCAGCCACAGCCATGGCGAGAAAACCGTGGGGTCGTGTGTGGTGTTTAATGATCAGGGGCCGCTGAAGTCTGACTATCGTACTTATAATATAGAAGGGATCGAGCCCGGAGATGATTACGCGGCGATGCGGCAGGTGTTGTCACGCCGCTATGCAAAACTCAAGGATAACGCTGACAAAAGACCGGATATTGTGTTTATAGATGGTGGTAAAGGGCAACTAAATCTGGCGATTGATGTGCTGAACACGTTAAACTTGGGCGACCTTAATCTGGTGGGCATTGCCAAGGGGGTAACGCGCAAGCCAGGTTTTGAGACGCTGTTGGTGCCGCGCGAGGATGGCTCCTTGCGTACCATTGAGTGCGACGCTGACCATCCCGGTTTACATCTTATTCAGCAAATTCGTGACGAAGCCCATCGTTTTGCCATAACTGGTCATCGGCAGCGAAGAGACAAAGCGCGCAAGCAATCTTTGCTCGAGAATATTGAGGGTGTCGGGCCTAAACGACGGCGAGAACTACTCAAATATTTTGGCAGCGTGCAAAATATGAAAACCGCACCAGCCGAAGAAATTGCCAAAGTATCGGGTATTAGCCCTGCACTGGCGGAACATATATACCTCGTTCTCCACGGCGAATGAGGCGGACAAACAAGCACTATGAATTTACCAAATCTCCTGACTCTATCGCGCATCGTGCTGATTCCGGTATTCGTGATCGCGTATTACCTGCCGTTTGAATGGAGCAATAAAGCCTGTGCAGTGATTTTTGCCGTTGCTGCGCTGACGGACTGGCTGGATGGTTATCTTGCCCGTCGCTGGAATCAGACCACGCCGTTTGGCGCTTTTCTGGACCCCGTCGCCGATAAGCTGATGGTGGCTATTTCGCTCGCCGTCATCATCGAGTACTACCAGAATGTTTGGATTACTGTGCCGGGCATGATCATTATCGGGCGTGAAATTGTGGTGTCGGCCTTACGAGAATGGATGGCGGAGCGCGGCAAGCGCGATAACGTGGCGGTGTCGTACATTGGTAAAGTAAAAACAGCAGCGCAAATGGGAGCGATATTACTTCTGCTCTTGGGGGCGACCGCGGGCTGGGTCTTCTGGGCGGGTGTGGTGCTGGTTTATTTGGCAGCCGGACTCACTCTCTGGTCGATGCATTTGTACCTGACGGCTTCTTGGGAGTACCTGTTTGCCGAGCAGGAATAAAAAAGTGTTTTAAAGCGCTTTTCACTGCTTGACACCCAAGTCGAATCCGTTAATATATGCGCCACTTCAGCGGCGGCAGACATGCCAAAGCTCTTAGCGAAGGCTAGTAAAACACTTTACAGATTTGCGGGAATAGCTCAGTTGGTAGAGCACAACCTTGCCAAGGTTGGGGTCGCGAGTTCGAATCTCGTTTCCCGCTCCAAATTCCAAAAAACCTCGGTTAGTTCCGAGGTTTTTTGTTAGGGCCCAAGCAAGGCCTGCGAAGGCGCGGTGGCAGAGTGGTCATGCAGCGGACTGCAACTCCGTGTACGCCGGTTCGATTCCGACCCGCGCCTCCAATTCTTTCCCAAGTAGTACATCGCTCCAAGCGATAAAGCCCCCAAGCCCGGGTGGCGAAATTGGTAGACGCAAGGGACTTAAAATCCCTCGGTGGCAACACCGTGCCGGTTCGATTCCGGCCCCGGGCACCATTTACTTTTTAAGGTTCAGGATTCAGTGGCTTCCGCCAGTTCCTTCTCATATTTGGCTACATCTGCCATATAAAGCCTTTTTGCGGCTTTGAGTTCCTTGGCGTATTCGGCGGTATTGCGCAGCGAGAGATTGTGTAGCTCCATCCACAATGATTTCATTTTGGTCCAGTTGTCTTCAAACAGCCCTGTGTACTTCCAGTCCTTTTTGAATTGCTGATTTTGCGGGCCGATTTGCACCTTCACCATAATGTAGGGTTTGCGCCCGGCGCGGTTACGCAGGTGAATACGAAAGCCCAGCAGGCGGCCGCATTTTGAGAAGGGTGGTTTGCTGGCGAGACTGGCCAGTGCATTGAGTTCTTCCTGTTTTTTGTCGGCGCTGGCTTTGTCGCGAAAATAAAATTGGAATTCCCTGCCATTTATTTTTTTGTATGCACGATAACCACCGGTTTTATGAGGTAAAGCTCCAGCCATGATGCGTATCTTTCTCTCTGTGGTTGTAACAGGGCTGGCTATTCTACATCAAAAATGCAGCGCGTCAGCGTTTTTCTAACGCGCACCTAAATGGCGCTTCGTTCAGTGCCGCGATATCAGCGCCTGCAGCACATCTTCAAAACTTGCGGTTGTCGGGTGTGCGCCGCATTTTTTCAAAGACTTTGGGTTCCCACAGGCGCATGCCGACGACGACGGTGGTGCCAAACTTCTGTTCCCGCGGTAGTTTTTCGTCTTCGTAGTGCAGGGTATAAAACTCTTCGGCCAGCTTTTCTAGTTTGCGCTGCACGATGGCATTGGATTGCCGTGAGAGCATGCCGATCATAAATTGTCGGGTCTCGCCGGGTTGTCGGAATCGGGAGTCGAAAAACTCCTGTTTCACGCAGCTTAAAAAGAACTCGTTAATCGGGCCATCGGGGAGCCAGCGGAAGTTGCGATCCACTAGCACTTTAATGCGATTCCCCGGTAGTAGCTCGATCAGATTGAGTCGATCCAGTCGCGCGAGGTGACCAATTAATTCGGGTTCGCTGAACTGATAGTGCGCCAGTATGTCGTGAAAACTCCAGCGATTGAGGGCACTGTTCGCGACCAGCAGTAAAGGCAAATTAGACGCAAGCTCGCGCTCCTGCTCATGGCTGAGTGCATGTATTTTTTGTCGATCGTTCATTTCAACGATGAGATCACTGATTTCGATTCCGAGCATGCTACAGATGCGATCGAGTCGTTTGAGTGACAGACTTTCTTCGGCGAAAAGTCTTTTCACTGATG
This sequence comes from Oleiphilaceae bacterium, assembly GCA_033720775.1. Classification (GTDB taxonomy): domain Bacteria; phylum Pseudomonadota; class Gammaproteobacteria; order Pseudomonadales; family Oleiphilaceae; genus PZPK01. The sequence goes on from JAWWBW010000007.1 coordinate 17,706, forward strand.
CTTCACTAATGTCTAAGCAGGCTGCTACATCGGCGTAGCGCTTTCCATGTTGTTTCAGTGCGCGTTTGAGTGCGGCAGTAATGGCGCTGGTTTGTGCCACTGTCATGTTCCTTTATGTGTTCCTTTGCTGATTACAGTAGCACAGTCGGTGCGTCTTATACGCACATTCCTTCGCATTGCAGGTATGGCTGCCAGAAATGTCTCCGCCACCAAGTGTGGATCGCCGAAAAACCAGTCGTACTGTGCGAGTCGTGTCGCGCCATAAAGGTTCCTGAGTCGAGAAAATGTAGAGTTTGTTCGATCACTAGGGGGTGCTGCATGATGAAAATGTGGGACGTTGGCGCAATCAGGTGCGCACGCATACCGCGAAGGCGCGTATTTCTGACGCTGACTTTGCCATCGTCTCGTTGCGGGATAAACCTAGACAAGATGGGGTTTAGGCTTCGGTTGCCTGCCACGATGCCCAGTTCATAGTGCGCTTCGCCCAAATTGGGCGGAAGATGTTCTGAGCGAGTGCCCAATTGCGTCGATGCGGGGCCGCCTATCAGTCGATAGCCTGGTACACCGTAAAGTTTATCGACCAGTTCGCTGCCTTGATTGGGGGGCGCTAACATGACCACTCGCCCTAGTCGGGGAATGTCGTGCTGGGTGAGATATTGGCGCAGCAGAATACCGCCCATCGAATGCGTGACAAAGTGAATGGTGGAATGACTGTCGCATTTGAATAGTGCTTGGGGTATGTAGTTCTGGGCCAGTGTTTGAATGTCAAAATGAGTAGACGGGTAGTCGAGATTGACCACCGTATAGCGCTGTGCCTTTAAGTGTTTTTCAAGCGTGTTCATTGAGCCGGAGGACTTGGCAAGGCCATGTATCAATATCACACACTCCTTTGCCATGGCCGGTTGCAATGCCAATAAAAGCAGGCAGCTAATCAGGGCGGGTAATTTAGCGAACATGTTGCAGACCTCTGTTGGGGGGAGTCATTGAGGACGCATCAGCTTTGCGGCTAAAGTAATGCAGCGCGACCACGGTGCCACCAAATAGTCCTGCTAAATGAGCGGGGGGATATGGCGGCCAGTGCGTGCTAGAGAATAGGGCTTGATTGAGCTGTATTTCGACTAGTGGTTTGAGCAGTGCTCCGAATAAGCTCATTAACAGCAGAGGGTTGTGTTGTTGCCGCCAGAGAAGTAACACGGCGCTGACAAACAGGCTATTGAGTACACCAGAAAGTCCGCAGTAAAGGCTGATGCTGGCAAGTGGCGAAAGGAGTAAGGTATTAACACTGAGGATGCCCGCCGCTAAACACATTACCAGCAAGCGCCGCGACTGGAGTTCGATAATGCTGGCCAGCACGCCCAGAGCAATCACGTTGAATGTGAAGTGATTGAGATCGCTGTGCATAAAGTGCCCACTGATGAGACTTGGGATATTGAGCGGTTGGGTTTGCAGGTAAAGTGCTGTGTGTGGAAACGGACCCCAATACAGCACGCAGCAGATGGCAATCAGCACAAGGGTGAGGGGAAGTTTGGTTAGCCAGGCCATAGGTGTTCCTCGTAAAAAAAGCGGCCCCCGAGAATCGGGCGCCGCTGGGTCGATGATTAGGCTTGTGATTTTCGGCGCTGTTGATGCCATTGCACCAGCAGCGGTAAAAGCAGCAGCAGGGCAATCAGATCGGTACTGCCAGAACCGCCACCACTGGTCGGGTAGGCCCGTGGTTGCTGAAACGCCGGTTGCTGTTGGTCTTGTCGGTGGTCGCGCACCGGTTGGGCTTTGCGCTGTGCTTGCGCGGCGTGTTCTGTGGCAACACGTTGCGCATTGTCGCGCTGAATATTGAGTTGTTTAAACACCTCTTCACGCACCACCACCATCGACGTGTAATCGGTGACCAGTCCGTATTCTTTGGCGAGACTGGTAATGGCCTGTTCGGTATCGGCATCGGCTCCCAGATAATGCATGCGGTCTTGCAGGTGTTCGATTTTGGCAAAGGCCCAGAGGCGCTCCAGTTCCGGATTCAGCTCGCTCACTTCAGGAAACTCAAAGCGCGTGGCATACACTTTCTTCTGGCCAGCAACCTTGCCTTTAATGCGCACATCGGCAGGGCCGTGACCGTAGTAATGTCCGAACAGAATAATCTGTTGGCCGCGATACACTGAGCCAATGCGTTCGGGTGTGACATTGCTGGTTTTAACACCGTCAATTTCCACCGTCACATCGCGATAGGCTTCGTGCTTGAGTTTTTCAGTGGCTAATAACAGCTTGCCGACAATGTCGTCGCTGTTTGAAATGGCCATGGCAAAACCATTGCTGACTTTAGTCATGCCATCGAGGAGAGGACGGTTGGCACTGTTGCCCATCACAAAGGTAAACAGGCGTACATCGCGTTTTTCCATTAGATCCAAAAAGGCTTTTCTCTCGGTTATGCCTACATTGGCAACCCCATCGGTGACCAGTATCAGGGCGCTGGCGCGGTCGGCATCCAGCCCTTTTATGCCTCTTTCCAAGCCTTCATAGAGATTGGTGCCGCCATTGGGTTTGGTGTTTTCAAGCTGCGAAATTGCGCGTTGAACGTTCGAAGGCGTGGCGTCGGTGTAGCCGGAGGTGAGTTCTTTACTGCTGTTGTTGAAGAGTATCAGACGAAAACGGTCATTCGGGTTGAGCTTGTTCAGGCCTTTCCGGATGCCTTCAACGAGGCTTGCGTATTTGCCCTGCATAGAGCCGGAATAGTCCAGTACAAACACCCAGTCGCGTCCGGTGGTAATGGTGCCCAGATCATCTCCGGGGGTAATGGTCATCATAAAGGTGCCTTTGCTCTGGCCGGGGGCGCGGTGCGTGACCATGTCGACGCTGCCCGGCAGGCCTTGCGCGTGGCGCCAGTAAACCACGATGTCCTTATCCAGTTTGGCCGTCTGTAACTGCGAAGCGGGAGGGGCTTTTACCGGTGAATTTTCTTCAGTGTAAAATTGATTACTGTTACCGAGAGAGACTTGCCATACCTGATCCGAGGCGGCGGTAATGTGGGCCTGAGGATGTGCCGGCAGTCTGATGTCGTCGATAGGGTAGGAAGAACGCATGTTCATCTCAAAGCTAAAGGCTTGGGTGACCGTATCGTTGTAATCCCAGAAAGAGAGTTTATCGGTGTCCACGCCGCCTTCTTCCAGTGGGTACACGTATTGGCCCACACCGTGGTCGACATGCACTGGCTGCAGGTACACCAGTCGAATTTTAACGTCTTGCTGGGGCCTTACGGGGTAAACGCTGCTGTCGAAGGTTTTGTATGCATCTTTTTCGGTGATGGCGGTCTCTCTGCCTTGCGCTTTTTCCTGTTCGTATACCTGGCGCGCCTGTTGTTTTTCAAGCACTTCACCGGTGACGGGTTTGCCGTCTATCCAGTAAGTAAATTCACCTACAGCGGCTTTTTCAGGTACGGGGAAAGAATAAATTGCTTCGAGTTCGGTGTTGTTGGGGTTATGGAAAGTTTGTGTAACGCTGGTGATGGCATAGCCGTCTTCTATGGTCACGACGACATGGTGTTCCTTGATATCGAGTTGTGGCAGTCCTGAATTGGCCGGGGTCATTAATCCCGCAGCGTGGGCTTGCGGGCTGATGGTCGCTAAAACGCTGCAGGCAAACAGCGCTAATCGGAGTAGTAATTTACTGGGCATGGTCGCCTCCTAGTTGAGTGGTGCCCGGAGTATTGATCTCGGGGCGGTTCACATTCGGGGGGCAACATTACGGGCTGGAAAAGCACTGACTCAATCAATGCCAGAAAGGTGTATGGGGTTGCACCGGTGGGTATTACATAGTGCGACCTTCTTTTTAGGCAGCGTGCGCTAAGGTCATAAGATGTGTGACGTAGGTCTCACTATGTAAGCGCAAGTATCAACGGGTGGGATCAACCTCTGCCGTGTTGCAATGATTAACATTCCTCTACGTATTACCAACGTTTAAGCAAAGCTTTTAAAAGGAAACTCCCATCAAGCCGGCCTAGATTTGTTTTGTTCATGCGTAAAGCAGTTATATCCAATGGGGGATTTCATGAATTCAAAACGCATTGCTCAAACAAGTTCTCTGGTATTGGCCGTTGCGATGGCCGCTGGTTGTGGTTCCAGCTCAAGTACCTCTCCGTCCAGTAGCGCATCGCAGGCGTATAACGGTCCCGGATCTAAATGGGATGTGGAACTGTTTGACGACAATACCTTCACCATTGAACGCCGTGCAACGCCTCTCACACCCGTTGACTTGACGGTAGAAGGCACCTATGAACGTTTCGATTCCGGTTTTGTTGGCTTGACCGTTTCGTCGGCCTCTGGAACCGACGCGCCAAGCCAGGGTGATACCGCTTGGGCGTTGGAAGTACCGGGTTACGCGTTTCTGCTTAAACCCACCGATGGCGATCAGGTGATCGCGATGGTCACGGCGGGAGAGTGTCCCACTTCTGATATTGATGCCAACTGGGTGATGGTCAAACAGCGCAGCGATGCCGATGCGACCAACAGCAGTATGGATTACTTTGGCACCTTTAATTACGACATTTCTTCCAATACGCCCTCGTTGCCTAGCAAATATGCCATCAGTACCGGTTTCCCCGCCGTGGTGGATGGGGGCGATATCGGCAGCGGTACGTGTAACGATGGTTTGATGCTGGTGGGTGAGTCGCCCGACGTGGCAGCCATGTATCTCACCTCAACGGGTGGTGCAATAGTGCAGACCAATATCAATAACGAGGCCGATTCCCAGTTTGTGTTTGCGCTGGGACAAAAAACGATCAGCGACATTGGCAACCTGCAAGGTTCCTATGCCGGTATGCTGTTTGACGACAGTATGCCCGATGGTCAAAACATTCAGCCTGTGGCCATGGAGTGTGACAACACGGGTACCTGCACAGGCACTTTAGTGACTGATATCACGACGGGGGCACAGAGCACCGATTCGGTGACCGTCACCTTGAATGGCGCGGTAGATAGCATGGCCAACGGCTTCGTTACTGGTAGCATTATGGATGATGGCGCCAACACCGGTAATCTCGCCTGCATGGTGGATATCAATGCCAATAACAGTGGTAAAGCCATTGTGAATTGTGTGGGGCAGTCGCCCGGAGATAACACGCAAATGTTTAACGTGATGTTTGTGAGTATTTAAGTCCTCGTGTCATCGCAACAAGGCCGGTGCGAGCACCGGCCTTTTTTATGGTGCTCAAACGCGGCTATGCACACAAAAGCATCATGAGCTTGCGTACGCTGCGCCGATATAGGTCCGTCTTTTTTACGTTTTTGTGGTTTTTACGCCAAGAGCAAACACTTACTTATTGAAAGTACTAGTGTTTATTTAAACTGGTTGGTGCCTTGCAGAAGCAAACAAGTGATGATTGCGTCACAGTGAGTTTTAACAAGGAGACCACCATGACCCCGGAACAAATCAAACTGGTACAGGATAGTTTTGAGCAGGTTGCACCGATCGCGGATCAGGCAGCCGAACTTTTTTATGGCCGCTTGTTTGAAGTCGCACCCGAAGTAAAGCCTATGTTCACGTCAGACATGAGCGAGCAAGGTAAGAAGCTTATGACCATGATCGGCGTGGCAGTGCGAGGGCTGACTAATCTTGAGAAAATCGTACCGGCAGTGCAGCAGCTTGGCGTACGTCACGTGGAATACGGCGTGAAAGAAGAACACTTCGCAGTGGTCGGCGAATCGCTGTTATGGACGCTTGAGCAGGGTTTGGGCGATGCATGGAATGATGAGCTCAAAGATGCCTGGGCAACCACTTATGGCGTGTTATCTGCAACGATGATTGCGGCAATGAAAGAAGCTCAAACGCCCGTAGCGCCTGAAAAGCCGCTCGGCATGATGGGCAAGGTACGCAAATTCTTTGGCATAGCGGAACCGGCTTAAGTCACGCTTCACCTTACCTTAATTCGATTGTCACGTTTTTCCATCAAGCTTTATTCGGCCCGTCGCGGACGGGCTAATCATTCCCCCTTATTACGCGCATTAACACAGCGCAAAGCAGTTTACTGGTCACCGGTCAGTCGCACCATTTCAAACGGAGATTGTTATGTCTGGTCAACAAGCAGAGAGTATTGATAAAGAATTCGAGCAAGACGCAGCTGCCCTTGCGCAGCAACCCCCACAACATCAAACCGTCTCTCAACCAGCAGAGACGCCGGTTGAGGCTGCACCCGCCTCAAAAAGTGATGCAATCAGTGAATCGGCGAAAAAAGTGTTTGCTCATGATATCAACGCTAAAATCAGCACCCTTGAAGAAGAGATCCATCATCTGGGTGATTCTCTGGTACAAGTGGATGAACGCCTGAAGCCGCTTTTGGGGGACTTAAAATCTCGCACGGTTGCAGTAAGTGAAGAGTTGAATGCCCTCACGTCACGCGTGGGCGAGGTGTACACCCAGCTCGATGTGCAATCGGACGACATCAACCTCAGACTCCGTCAGACTGTGGCGGCCTTTAATCATAAACTCGGCAACGTAGATGAGCGTCTCGTCTCGCATCATGCCGACATCGATCTGCTAAAAAGTGAGCTCGATGCAGCCAGCGACTCATTACTGAATAAACTCGAAACACTACAGACCCAGACCCGCCAAAAGCTCGACTCATTGAGTCAAACCCAGCAAGCACAAGCGTGTACCCAGCAGCTGCTTAGCGATCAGTTAGACACGGTGCAATCGCATACGCATACCAACGCCGATACGATTCATGCTCTGCAAACAGAGGTGTCGTTATTTGAACGGCTGACCGGTGAACGATTTCGTAAAGGCGCGATCACTGGCGGTTTGGCACTTTGCCTGTTAGTGGCTTGCATCGCCTATTTTCACTTTTGGGCTGCACCCGATTACAGCACTGCGATAAACAGCAAAGTCGACGATCTGCGCGGTGAAATGGCACAGCGTTATTTGACGCAGGCAGAGTTTGCGAGTCTTGAATCGGTGTTGGAACGTAAAGTGGAGGGCGTTTCGCAGGCTATCAATGGTGTCGTTATTGCGAATCAACAGGAATTATCAAACATGAATGAACAGCTGGCGGCCATTGAACTGAGTGTCTATGGCAGTGATGATCCAGTACCGACGCCGCTACTGACCCTACAGGGTGAAGACTGGTTGAGCAGTCGCAATGCCGGGCATTATGCCATTCAATTGGTAGGGGTTTATCGCGAGGCAGGCATGCATCATTTCATTAATCAGCACGCTGATGCACTCAATGAGCACACGCTTTCCTATTCGGTGGGTACCTATCGGGGACAGCCCTGGTATAACCTGTACTATGGCGACTTTTCCAGTTTTGCGGAGGCCCAGAAAGCACTGGACGCCTTGCCGGACAAGCTAGAGAGCAATGCACCCTGGGTGCGCCAGTTTGCATCAATTCAATAGTCTGTGACAGCTCAGTCGCCAGAGTGATTCTTGAAATCCTCGACCCAGTCAGCTGTATGCTGTGGCAAGGGAGATTCGAATCTCTGGCGCATATTCAACATGGAGGTATAGAAAATATCTTCAATCATCCAGTTCACTAAAAATGAGGGAATAATTCCGCCCGGTTCGTTATGCCCCTGAAAAATAAAGCGTGTGCGATTAGCCGACTCGGGGATAAGAATCAGCTCCATATTGGTACGGGGGACGCGCACGACATCATCGATTTTGGGCAGAACGCCAGCCTCGTGCCACTCTTTGACCGACACCACCTTGCTCTCGGGGTCTTGCTCATAGCGTTGCCCGGCAACGATGTCGCGGTCTTGCAGGGGCCAGGGCATATCCATGCGCATGTATACCAGACGTTCTCTGTTTTGGTCCATGCTGGTGATGGCGCGCGCTTCGCTCATATCTTTTACCCACTCGGGAAACGCCGCGATATTGGCATAGTGCGCCACAATGCGTGAAAGAGGCGCTGCAATGACTTGCTCGGCCTTGATGGCGACAAAATTGCTGCCGGGCCATGGCCGTGTGTAAATCTCAATATCATCACGTTGCAGTTGTAGCCGCCAGCCGGTGTTGCTGAGCGGATCGGGGAGGTCTTCGCGGTAGGTGGCATCACTGGCGATAACGCCCTGTAAGTTAGGCGTCAGGCTCAAGCACAGCAGCAATAGCAGAAACTTTCGTAGTGACAGGGCAGAACAGAGAAGGTGCGAGTAAGGTTGCATCTTTACCAGCTTTTACAGGTGACCGGGTTATTTTGTGACGACCAATCGGTAACATTCACATCGAACTTGTTTCGGGTGCTGAGTGATCCAATTTCGGCAAGCCCGGGTAGAGCAAGCAGAATAGCGTTTATTGCGTGTCGACGCATGAAGCGTGAACAAGCTTTAAGGTCATATTAGGGAGATCTTCATGATTGCAGTAAAAAAGAAGTTTTTGGGGGCTGTTTTGGTGGCTGGTGTCGCCGGTGCGGTGCATGCAGAGCAAAAGCAGGATGTGGTTTGGGATTCCTCGGCAGAAGTGGGTTATATCCTCACATCAGGTAATTCAGACAGTGAAACCCTGATCAGCCGGTTTGCCGCCAAAGCCGAATACGGCGATTGGGAGCATAAGCTCGACCTCGAAGCTCTCAATAGTTCGCAGAACGACGCGCGATCGGCAGAGAAGTACGAGGCCGCGTTGCAATCCAACTATGGTGTGAGCGAACGTGCGTATGCGTTTTCGCGCCTCGATTGGGAAAAAGACCGCTTCAGTGCTTACGACTATCAGGCTTCGGTGGTGATTGGTGGTGGTTATAAAATCATTAAAACCGACGCGCATGATTTGCGGTTTGAGCTGGCGCCGGGTTTTAGGGTAAGCGAGCCTGTGACCGGCGGCAAACAGGAAGAGGCGATCGGTCGCATTTCTGAACAGTACAAGTGGAAAATCAGCGAACGGGCAGGCCTGGAGCAGAGCTTAAGTAGCGAATATGGTGAATCCAACACGCGGACCAAATTTAAACTGGCGGTCACCTCGCAAGTGAATGGCAGCTTGAGCATGAAGGCCGGATTCCAACTCAAGCATAACTCTGATGTTGCGGCAGGCGCTGAGAAGACCGACCGTGAAACCTCGTTAACGCTGGTTTATAAGCTCTAACTTGTCGTCGGAGCGCGGCACAGCACTGTGCTGAGCCTCGCGATCTGCGACCTATTTGGGTACAAACAGAAAGTCACCCGACTCATGCCCGGCAAAGCGGATAGGCGCATATTGCGGAGTTTGCTCAAATTGGGCGGCTTGCGCTGCGTAGCTCACCGCTTGGGCAACCTGTGCATGCAACTGGCGACCTTCAATTACCGTACGATTGGCTTGTAGGGCGTCGAGCAGGGCTTTGGCAAAGATGGAGTGCTGGCCGCCGCCGCCATCCAGTACCGGCGCGAGCCCACCCGAACTGAACGACAGCCGCGAGCGTTTTTCGGCGACCAGCTTAAGCCAGTTCTCCCAGGCTTCAGGCGAACGGCCCGCATCCAGACGCGCTAGTGTTGATCGGGTCATGGCGCCTGAGTAGCAGGAGTCAGCCACTACCAGCACCTTGCGCACGCTCATGGCGTTGAGAATGTCGGTAATGGCAATGTTTGAAATCCAGTTGGCGGTGCTGGTCTCTTCCGCATCAATGGGTAGCCAGTGGCCTCGGTTATTCACCTGATCCAGTTCACCGTGACCGGCATAGTAAATGAGCAGATTGTCGTCTTCCGTGAGTTCGCCTCTGAGGGTATTCAAGGCCGACAGAATATCGTAGCGCGTGGCGTCGATCAGTTTGGTGACTTTAAAGCCATATCGCTCGGTCAGCACATTTTCCATGGCATCGGCGTCGGCGATGGTGCTGTTGAGCTTGGGCAGAAATTGGTACTGGCTGTTACCGATGACCAGTGCGTGGTAATTGCCGAAGTCCACATCCGGCACCGCAATCGCTTTTACCTTGGCTTGTGCCGCTTCCTGCTTGGCATAAAAGTCAGCCTCTGCGGCGTAATCGAGCTTGAGTTTAAAGCTCAGATCGGCGCGCTGTCCCATGGTATCAATAGCGACGACCTGCACGTCGGTAATTGAGCGCGTTAAGGGGACGCGATGCTGAAACATACCCTTGTCGTCGAAACTGACGGATTGATCATTCACCATCACTTCGAGCAAGGGGTGGCCGCTTTTTACCTGGCCGATGATGGTGCGTTGGTCCACCGCAGAGCGCGTCACAAACACATTGCTTTCGGCGCTACGTGTGGCAACGAGGGGCGGTTCGATCATTTCAATAATGGGGGCAGCTTGTGCCTCGGGGCCTGCGGCGGTAGCTGGTTGAGTGGTCACCATGGCGACCAGTTGTTCTTGGGTCTCACTCAATTCAGCCTGTAATTGCTGTTTGCTGGCGGCTAACTCTGCCAGTTTGAGATCTTTTTGTTTAAGCGCCAGTTCCCGTTCACTGAGCAAACGCTGCTGCTCTGAAAATTGCGCGTTCAGCTTGGTCATTTCCTGTTCGCTTTGCGCCAGTTGTGCCCGCAATGTTTCGAGTTGCTGTGCTTTCTGTGCGGTATCTTCTTGTGCCAACAGGTGTTGCTTGAGTTCTTTACGCAGCGCCTGTACGGCATCTTGTTGTTCTTGCAGTGCCTGTTTTTGGGCATCAAGGGCGAGGCGATCATCCTCTAGCTTTTGTTTTTGCGCGACCAATTGCTGCATGGCGCGTTGCTCGCGGGTTTCTGACTGGTCGAGGCGCTGGGCCAAAAAGCGAATGCGGCTGGCCTGAATGGCGGCTTGTGCCTCCGAATCGGCAAGGCGTTTTTCCATGTCGGCAATGCGCTCGTCAGAATAATCGTAGCTCACAAACTTGAGAGCCTTGCCTTCAATACTCGCAGCTTTACGGTACCACGCCAGTGCCTGTTCCATGCTGTAGGCAACGCCTTGCCCACGCTCATATAACTGGCCCAGATTAATCTGGGCTGCCTTGTAACCCTGATCGGCGGCTTTCTGGTACCACTGCGCTGCCAGCCCATAATCCGGATTCACACCCAGACCTTTCTCATAGATCTCACCCACATAATTTTGCGCTTTGGGGTCGCCATTCTCGGCCATGGGTAACCAGATCTTCTTGGCGTTTTCGTAGTTGGCGCGTTCGTTTAGTTCGTATTCGCCGGCACGAATCTCACAGTCGACACCGGTGGTTTTGATGGGCCGACGCTGGGTGAGGTAGGTCATGCC
>JAWWBW010000008.1:0-28594 GCA_033720775.1 Oleiphilaceae bacterium
ATAGGCTCCCGTGAATAAGGGTCCATATAGGAGCGTGACCAATAAACCTGACCGGGTTTTAAATGCCGTGCCGGAACGTACCACTCTTCCTGATGATATCCGGCACCAGCGGGATCGTTATAATCATCAAAATATTCCAGCACACCTGCGGCGTTGCGCCCCCAAAAAAAGGAGCGTCGCTCGACGCCTTCGGCAAAAGTATTGGGTTCTGGCCAAATACCACCGCCCGCTATGAGTTGGTCCATACCTGCCTGACTCATGACGTGCGGCACGACCCGCATAAATTGATCAGGATCTTTTTCGAGCACCGTGCCCAGATTAGCTAAACTGGTGGTTAAGGTTTCTGTCGCAGCGAGACGTTCACGCAGCTTGAGAATAATTTTTTGTCCCAATTCGTCATTGAGCTTGTTGGTTTGTTCCACCAAAACATCGCGCCCCCGGGTATCCAATACCAGATAATTGGCGGCCATAACGAGCAGAAGAAAAAGCGCGAGCGCCTGCGCCATGCGCACCCCAATACTTTGTCGTTTGGCAAATGGGAGCGAAGAATGACTGGTGGACATGGAGAAGGGAAAGCCTCATCGGGACATCTTAACCGGCGATCAACGCCTTTTAACTGAGTATAGATGCCCAATAAGTAAATTAAAGAAAAACTCACTGACAGGTCAAAAATGTAGCTTCTATACTGATTGTTTGGATATTGGACGTAAGGGTACCCCATATTGGCCAACGAACACGCGCATGTATTGCTAGCCAAGCAACCTATTTTCGACCGGCAGAAAGACCTGTATGGCTTTGAATTGCTGTTCCGTACACCACTGCAATTGAATGCCTGGGAGATCGGAGAAGATCAGGCCACCAGTGAAGTGTTAGTTAACTACAGCACCAGCGTGATGGCAGAAGTCGACCCTGACCATCACCCTTTATTCATCAATGTCTCTGAGAGTTTCGTGTTGTCGGAGGCCTTCTTGCCTGTAGACAAAAGTCTCGTTGTGATCGAAATTCTGGAGCGCGTCGAGGTAACGCCAGAATTAATCGGCGCCATCAAGAGCTGGCGCCAACGCGGTTATCGTTTTGCTCTCGATGATTATGATTTCGATCCAAGGTGGAACCCCTTACTGCCTTTGATGAGCTTTTTAAAAGTCGATATTCTCGACAGTGACCTGGACGAAGTCGCCGAACAAAAATCACTGCTAAGCCAATATGAACACATCAAATGGATTGCTGAACGTATAGAAGATCAGGATACACTGGATGCCTGCGCAACCATGGGCTTTGATTATTTTCAGGGTTACGTCCTGGCCCGTCCCAAGGAAATTCTGGGGAATAGTATTCGCGCCTCCTCAGCAGTGACGACCGAAATCATTAAAAAAGCCAGCATGCCTGACGCCAGTATTGAAGAAATAGCGGAGCTGGTCAGCCGCGATCCAAAACTCACGATTCAATTGCTCAAACTGATTAATAGCTCTCTGTTTACATTACCGCGTGAAATTCGCGACGTGAAAGAAGCCATCACACTGCTGGGGATTGATATTCTCAAGCAATGGGCCTTGATGATTGCCTTTGTTGCCGACTCACTGGCGCCACTCGAAACCTGCCGCATTGTGCTCACGCGCGCGAAGTGCTGTGAACTTTATGTGGCAAGAATGTTTCAGACCGCCGACCTTGCGTCCAGTGCATTTTTGGCAGGATTGCTTTCTGGTGTCGATTTGCTGTTGCAAATCGAGCCACGCTTTTTTATCCAACAAATGCAACTTAGCCAAACCCTGCAAGACGCCCTGTTAGAGGGCGAGGGCACCTTGGGCGAAACCTTGCAAGATGTGAAGCACGCCGAATATTGCCTGACTCAAACGATTGAGGAATATGAAAAGCTTGGCACAGTACTCACCGACTGCTATGCCGAGGCTCAAAGTTGGGCGGGCAATGTCATCACCGAACTGCAAGCGCAAAGTTAGGCGGCATGATGAACAAAGCGCAAACGGTACGAACCGACGACTCAACAGAACAGCCGCAATCACCAGCCGAGATGACAACCAATCCATCCAAGCCGCAACAACAACCCAAGGAGCAATGGCGGGAGGAGCAGATCGTCGCCATTCTTTATGGCAACGCCCGCGGCGCCATGTCGGGCAGCATGATCAGCATCGTGCTGGTCTCTTACGTGCTGTCGAGCCACTTTACCGGGTGGACCATCTGGATGTGGTGCGCTGTGGGTTTAGCGCTTAACTGCACCCGCTGGATGTTACACCGGACCTACCTCCACCGCCCAGAATCCCACAGTACGCGCGCCTGGTTAAACTGGCATCGCATTTTTACATTTCTGTCGGGCAGCCTCTACGGCTCCATGGCGGTTTTGTTTTTCACTTCTGAAGAGCCCCTCTATCAGCTGATGGTGATCTTTTTGGTGGGCGGCATGGGGGCGGCGGCCGTGGGCACACATGGTGTCGACCTGGTCACCTACCGCCTATTCCTGTACGCCGGCATTATCCCCATGATCTTGCGCGCGCTGGCCGAACAAACACAGGTGCACAATGCGCTGGCGTTGCTGCTGCTGTTAATGACGGCCATTATGCTGCGTTCTGCAAAGCAGACACGCAGCATAATGCTCGAAAACATCGATATGAGTTTCTCACTCCACTACCGCGCGACGCACGATGGACTGGTGGGCTTGCTCAATCGCGACGAATTCCAGAACCTGTTTGAACACACGATGCAAAATCAGCCTCCCCGCGCCCTGATCACCGCGATGATTTTCATCGATCTCGACAATTTTAAATCCTTAAACGATCAGTACGGACACCGCGCCGGCGATGAAGCTCTGATTGGCATCGGCGAGATTATCCGCCAAGCTATTCGCCACGATGACATTGCCGCCCGATTTGGCGGCGACGAGTTTATGATTCTGTTGCGCTGCGAGCATGTGGAAGACGCACACAAGGTAGCGGAAAAAATTCAGGCCGGCTTGCGCGCGTATGTAGCCAGCCAGAAGCATCAGAACAGCCAGCTTGGCGCCAGTATCGGCATTGGTTACAGTCGCCACCACTCGATCAAGTACGAAGCACTACTGGTGGCAGCAGATCGCGCGTGTTACCAGGCCAAGCATCAGGGGAAAGGTAAGGTGTGTTTGCAAGAAGTGCTCTAAGCAGTGACCCGCTGCAACAATGCATCAGGCCTGTTGATATTGCGTAGGAAATTCTGCGAGAAATACTCTGAGCGTTTCGATCGGCACTGGCTTGCTGTAAAAATACCCTTGATAAACACGACACCCGGCGGCCTCAAGAAAGTCCCGCTGCGCTTCAGTTTCAACACCTTCTGCCACGGTAATCAAATTAAACTGATGCGCCATATTAATAATGGTTTCGACGAGCTGTGCGTCGTGCGCATCACGTTCAATACCCGCCACAAAAGAACGGTCGATTTTTAATTCGTCAATGGGTAAGCGCTTAAGGTAGCTGAGTGAAGAGTAACCCGTGCCAAAATCGTCAAGCGACACTCCCACACCTGCATTGCGCAGTTCTTTGAGAGTATTACGCGTTTCTTCAAGACTATCGATGACCACGCCTTCGGTAATCTCCAAAACGAGAAAGCCTTCTTTTAGCCGATAGTGCGTCACAACATCTTTAATTTGCCGCACGAAATCGGGGTGCCGAAACTGATAGGGGCTAATGTTTACCGAAAGGTGCGAGGGCTGCACGGGCAGTTGCAATACATGCTTAATGGCCTGGCGCAAAACGTAGTCGCCCAGATCATAAATAATACCGCTATCTTCGGCGATCGAAATAAACTCATCGGGCCGTATAAACCCCAATTCAGGGTGCTGCCAGCGCACCAGTGCTTCAACCCCATGCACCCGCTGATCCCGACCAATCTGCGGCTGATAATGCACCTTCAATTGTTGCGCCTGTACTGCCTCACGCAGATCTTTTTCTAGCGTCAGCCGTTTAACCACTGCATCCTGCATAGTGCTTTGGAAGAAAGCGATGCGATTGCGACCACTATCCTTGGCGGAATACATGGCGGTATCGGCTTGTTTGATGATGTCATCAAGGCTTTCGTCGGCCTCGGGGAACAGATAAATACCAATACTGGCAGTCACATGAATGCCATGCCCTTTTACCTGATAAGTGCGCGATATCTCACGATGCACAACTTCTGCCTGCCGTTCCGCCCGCATGCTGGCTTCGTTCTGATCCTCATGCAAGTGCGACAGCAATAAGACGAACTCATCGCCACCAAACCGGGCGACCGTGTCTTCGTCACGCACACACTTTTGCAGCCCCTTCGCAATCAGCATCAACAACTCATCGCCCACCGAGTGGCCCAGTGAATCGTTAATAAACTTGAAACGGTCAAGATCCACAAACAGCAAAGCATTGTAGTACTGATGCCGTTTACTGCTCGCCAGAATCTGACTGATCCGATCAAGCATCAAGCGTCGGTTGGGCAACCCCGTGAGGCTGTCGTAATACGCCTGGTATTTGATTTCCTGCTCGGCATTTTTGCGCTGCGTAATGTCTCGCACGATGGCGCAAATAGCGGGTTCATCCCCATCATCAATCACCGTCAGCAAGACTTCAGCAGGAAACACCCGGCCCTTACGCGTTTGATGTAACCATTCAAAACGATGGGAACCTTTTTCAAAGGCGATGGCGATCATTTCGTCTGCTTTGGTACGCGAGGGAACGCCCCCCTCCTGAAATTCAGGCGATAACTGCGATGGGTGCATCCCCAAAAATTCCGCCGAGGTGGCACATTCAAACAGTTCAAGACAAGCGGCATTGGCCTCACTGAATTGCCCCGCCCGAAGCATCATCAGCGCATCTGCGGTACGGTCAAACAGGGTATGATAGCGCCGACGACTCACCATCAGGTCATTTTCAGCCAGATGCAAACGTTCTTCCTGTTGAGCTATAAGTGCATCTTTGGCAGCATTGTGTTGTGCAATTTCATCGTTTAGACGCGCTTGGGTCACCGCCATGTGGCGGGTAAGTCGCCGGGCATAAAGAATGTAAAACGCCAACACTGCGAGCACTGCCACCAGCGTAAGCAACAAGAGGTTTCGCCGCATCACCTGCTTTTGCTCATAAAACTTACTGACATCAACCAACTGTACAATATCGGCGGGCACGTATTCTTGCGGAATCAAGCGCGCAGAACTCACCAGATCAGCCACAGCCACTGTGCCGGAATAGCCACGACCGAGCGCCTGTGTCGCTTCGATTAATTGCGCATCTTGTTGTGACAAGTCGGGATGATGGGCAATCACCCTCACATCGTCTTCGGCGAACAGCAAATAACTCACGCGAAATTGCTCGGCAATCTCGTCAAGCATGTTGGCCGCCTGTTCGACATTACCGGCCTGCTTTAAACGCTCCTTTACCAAAGCGGCTTTCACCGCATGGCGGTATTCAGACAAGCGCTTGATATTGTCAGCGGCGAAGGCTTCAAAGTGCCAAAGTACGATACCCAGCACCAACACCAGCACCACGCTGACCGGCATTAAAAGCAGTTTTTTGACGCGACTGATTTTCATAGAGCCCCGTGGCGCAAATCTTGTTTGTGTTACTAAAACATAACGCAAAAACACTAGGCTTGCATGCGCCACAGGGTGATTCTGTTTTCCTCATCACGTGCAATGCGATGCCGACGCAATCAACGTAAGAGATCTAAGGGCTTAGCACACCGTCGCGGTAGTCGCGCATGGCCTGCTCGATTTCTTCGCGCGTGTTCATCACGAAAGGACCATACTGTGCAATGGGTTCCTTTAAAGGGTGGCCCCCAAAAACAATCAGCTTTGCCGCTTCCGCTATATCGATTTGCAACACAGATTCTTCACCCATGGCAGCAAAGTGCAGCAAATGCTTCTCGCCATAGCCGCCCCAATATCCCGACACAACGAGCACCTGCATAACAAAGCCGGCAGGAATACGCAGGCGTGCCTGCCCAGACGCTGATAACGCCACGTCAGTCATGGCGACCTTGTTGCGTGGCAAGTTTAGCGCAGCTTCGAGTCTGGTATTGTCATCCAGCTCAATCCCGCCCAACAGTTGCCGGTAAACAGTACCTTGCGCATCGCGCAGGTAGGGGATCTCTTCTGCCTGAATATCTCGATACGCCGGGGATTCCATTTTGTACTGCGCCGGCAAGTTGATCCAAAACTGATAACCATGCAAGCGGCCATTGCGCGGCAATGGCATTTCAGAATGGAGCACCCCTCGCGCGGCCGACAACCACTGCAAACCACCATCACGAACACTTCCCTCATTGCCAATGCTGTCGCGGTGCTTAAACCCGCCTTCGAGCATGTACGTTAAGGTTTGAAAGCCCCGATGGGGGTGCTCGGGAAACCCGCCTACGTAATCACTGGCGTCGTCACTGCGTATTTCGTCGATTAAAAGGAATGGGTCGAGCAAGGCATTCAGGTGCCCCCCCGCAATGCGATGAATGTTGACGCCATCACCGTCTTGCGTAGGCCGCGCCAAGATTACCTGGTCGGCGTCATTCACTGTTCTTACCTGTCTAGTCATGCGCTTACCCTCCCCCAAATTTAGGCTGCCTTAATCGCCGCACGCGCAGCCGCCAGAGCTTCACTTTGCTCCTGTTGAACGCGATCTGCAGCAATCACTTCTACCCGTTTGACCCCGAGAAAACGGGCCACCTGTTTGAGATAAGGCACCACAAAATCTGCATCACTATTGATTGGCGTACCGCCGGTGGCCACCACCAGATACGCCACCTCGATGTCGAGCAAACCCTCGGGGCCATTTTCGGTATAACGGAAGGTTTCACCTACGCGGCACACCAGATCAATCCAGGCTTTCAATGCTGCCGGTACGCCAAAGTTATACATAGGCACCCCCAACACCAGAATACTGGCCTGTCTTAACTCCGCCACCAGGGCGTCGGACTGCTGCAGCAATTGGTGTTGCGCATTATCCCGTTCTTGTGGTGCGGTGTAATAGGCCGCCACGTGATTTGCCGTGATCAATTCCAGATCATTGTTTGCGACATCACGTTCCACCACGGTTTCGACACGTCCCTCTTGCTGCAGCTGCTCTAACAATTCATTTACCAATTGACGACTCACCGAATGCTCACTCTGTACACTTGCATTCACGACCAATACTGACTGACTCATGACTCTTCTCCCGCGTGTAAGATCATTTTTTGCTGAATTAGTGCGCCAACAGCGCGCTGTTTTGTTCCTGGTTGCGCTCTCGTAAGACTCGATCAATGGAGAGTCGTCCTGCACCTGTGAATGCCAGGCTCACCGAGAGGGCCAGTAAGGCCAAACCAAATTCATAGCCGTTATTACTCATAAACAGACCGTTTTGGATGTGCACGCTGAAGATGGCTACCACCATGGTCATGGCCAAGACCGCCGCAGCCGGCCTTGTCAGTAAACCCAGAATCAGGGCCAGTCCGCCAAAGAATTCGGCACTCCCCGCCAACAGCGCCATCAGGTAGCCAGGTTCGAGACCAATCGATGCCATCCATTGGCCGGTACCTTCGAGCCCATAACCACCAAACCATCCGAACAGTTTTTGTGCGCCATGAGCGGCAAAGATGGTTCCCCCTGCCAAACGCAGAACAAGTGTTGCTAAATGACTATCATCGCCATCGATCAGTAGATTTTTGAGTGTTAATTGTGACATTGCTTTGTCCTCATTGCGTTGAATGTGAGGTCCATTTTAAAGCTGGTGAAAAAATGAATAAGGGCCTATATTTGCTTACTATGTTCAAATTTTTTGAAAGGTTATAAATGCAGCTTTCAAACCAAGCGCCCATTACTCTCGAAGCTTTACAAGTGATTGATGCAATAGAGCGACGAGGCAGCTATGCCGCCGCTGCGGAGGCGCTTGATAAGGTACCCTCTGCGCTGTCTTACATTGTGCAAAAGCTGGAAGAACAACTTGATGTGACGCTGTTTCAAAAACAGGGGCGACGATCGGTGTTGACCCCAGCGGGTAAACATCTGCTGGAAGAGGGGCGCAAATTACTGCACGCAGCAAACCAGCTGTGCGATAGCACGCGCAGCATTGCAAAGGGCTGGGAAAGCCGGATTCGAATCGCCATCGATTCGATGTTCAATACACGCCGGACCTTCGAGATCTTCGATCAATTTTTACAGGATCACCCCGATATCGAACTCGATATTCGAGAAGAGGTAATGAGTGGCAGCTGGGAAGCCCTGATTGAAGATCAGGTCGATCTGCTCATCGGCGCAGCCGCGCCTGTGCCCCAGCAGAAGGGTATTCATGCCGTCACCGTAGGAAAGTTTGATCGGGTCTTCGCGGTGAGCCGTGAGCATCCGCTTGCCCAACACCGCGCACCGTTATCGCATGAAGATCTGGCCAAAGAGCGTACTGTGGTGGTGCATGACAGTGCCCGCATGGCGATTCCCTGGACCAAGGGAATTATCACGCGAACCCGGTACTTTTTTGTGCCTACCGTCGACTGCAAAATCCGCGCACAACTGGCAGGAATAGGATGTGGTTACCTGCCCCGGCAACGCGTGCAGCCCTATCTGGACTCAGGAGAACTCGTTGAGCTGGAGGTGGAAAACAGCCCGCAGCAAATCAACTCGGATATGTACATTGCCTGGAAGCTTGTTAACCGGGGTAAGGGATTACATGCTCTGAAAGAACGTTTTATTAGCAGCCCGAATGACCTGATGCAGTCGTGCTGATGTACACTAACACTATGAACAAGACTCACACCCAAAGGGAGAACACCGTGTTTCAACGACTCTTGCGCTGCTCTGTGGCGCTTATGATTGCCCTAACCCTGTCGTTCAACAGCCATGCAGCTGGCCTCAAAAACAAGGCGAAAGTCGACATGGTCAGCCAACATTTTATGGATCAGGTACTCAAGGGAAATGTAAAGGATGCTTATGCCGTGATGTCGGCTTACGTAGGTATCGACCTTGAGGCCTTTAACGAGCGCGGTACACAAATTGCGACCAACATGGCCAAGCTAAGCGAAAACATAGGCGCTCCACTTTCTTACGCGCTGGTCAAACAGCAAGAAGTCGAAGGCCATTTTTATAAGCTAACGTATTTATTGAAGTACCGATCGGCGGCTCTGCTTTGGGAGCTCAACTATTATCAACCCGACGACGGCTGGTATCTGGTCGACATCAGCTTTAACACCAACATCAACCGCCTGTTTGAATAACAGGCCACACACAAAAAAGGCCGGAATCATCCGGCCTTTTTTGTGTTCTAAATATGCTTACGCGTCGGGTTGGGCATCGCGCTGCTGCTTGTATTTCTCAGCCGCTTTTTCTGCCGTTTTCCAAAACGTCGTTTTATCCAGTTTTGAGGAACCTTCAACGTAAGTTGTACAAAACTCTGTCAGCTTCCCTTCACGCGTCATGGGCTCCAGCAAGCCACCTCGCAAGGTCTTGTTGGCCGCGTTCTGAGCAATAAAATAGCCAGGAATCTCCATCTTGATATTGTCTTCCCCCAATAAGCCTCGGGTATGTTTAATCACACCTTTGTAATCCAATTCTGCATAGGGCAAATGGGATTTGCAGTAGGTAGCAACGTACACGACCTGATCGAACATCAATCGTGCGGCCTGCTGCAGCGCCTGCTCGTCAGTCAACTTGGGTTGTGCCTCTGCTGGCGCGTCTTCAGCCATTACATTCGCGGCGAGCATTACCATCGCAATTATCGAAAGCAGTTGTTTTCTCAACATAGTGGATCAGTATCTCGTTGTTATTGGACCAATGGGAGCCCGTAAACTATCAACATGTGCATAGGCGTTCAATCACTTTTTCTGTTTTACAGGAATCAGTTAACACCGGTTTTACCAAATTTTTAAACCGGTGACTTGGCAGCGGCCAGCCCATGTAAAATGCGACGCATCTCTTCAGGATCCTTGACTGTTTCACCTTCAACACTGCGCTGCTGGTAGCCCGGAGCATAATAGGTAGCGAGTCGACTCACCCAAAAACGCAGCGCCGCCAGCTCAAGCGCGTAGGGCCAAGCCTGCTCCTCTGCCACACTCCAGGCACGCTCGGTCTGATACGCATTTCTCAAAGCAAATAGTTTAGCGTCGATATGCCTGCCATCTTTATCGGTACACCAGTCGTTGGCGACCACCGCCAGATCAAACAACAAACTCGCATCGCAGGCCTGATAAAAATCAATCACCCCCGATATCTCGCCATTGGCATCAAACAGCACGTTATCCTTGAACAAATCCCCATGCACAGTGCCTTGCGGGCAAACCTGCAATACCTGCTGATACTGCTCATAACGACTGATATAACCTGCCAAGTCATCGCGCTCACCATCAGTCAATCGACCTTCAAGGTTTACATAGTGCTGTTTGACCCAGGCCAGATTACGCACCAACGGTCGCTTGGCATCGAATGCCACTAACGATCTGTGCATGCGCGCAAGCCAGCGTCCCACTGCGGCGCATGCCTGCTCGTCGGGCGCAACCTTGGACCGCCCATGTAACTTTGGCACGATGACCCCCCAACGTGCATTCAGCTCAAACAGACTCTCACCCTGCACATCCTTCAAGGGTGCAGGCACCGCAAAACCCGCTTCGGCGAGATGCTGCGTTAAGCGGCAAAAGTAAGGCAGGTCATCGGCATCGAGATTTTCAAACAGGGTAAACACCCACTCCCGAGCAGCCTGCTCTCCAGATTGCGTCGTCAGAAAATAATTGGTGTTCTCGATCCCTTCACTGATGGCCTGTAACGACACAACACATCCTAAGTCGAAACGCTTAAGCAACGGCGCCAGATCCTGAACATTTACCGGCGTAAATACCGCCATGATTCACTCTCCCACTCTGGCTAGATCCAAATCACCGTTTAAGGCCGCTAAGCCAATTTGACGATATTCTTCCTCTGCCAGCACCACGGGGTTACCACCAGCCGACGGATCGCATACCGCCATCGCCGCCACGCGATCAAGATCGATATCCGGCAGGCCCATGTCGGCGAGTGAATGGGGAATACCCAACTGTTCGCGCAGATCCAGAACCCATTGCAGCACTGCATCAAAGTCGTGTCGTGGTAAGCCCAGCAACCTTGCCAGCCGCACCATGCGTTCGGCCACCACGGGGCGATTAGCGACAAGAATATAAGGCATCAATACGGCGTTAAGCAGACCGTGATGGGCATCGTATAAAGCACCCAGACTATGCGCAATGGCATGCATACCACCCAGACCTCGTTGAAATGCTGTCGCCCCCATCGCCGATGCCACTAGCATATGCTGGCGTGCTTCCAGATCAGTGCCATCTTTGTGAACACGCGGCAGATAGGTGCGAATCAGGCGCATGCCTTCAAGCGCAATGCCCTCCGCCATGGGATGGTAATAATTGGCACAGAAGGCCTCCATACAATGCGACAAGGCATCCATGCCCGTCGCCGCCGTGATGCCGGGTGGCAAGCCAATACATAATTGGCCATCGAGGAGTACCGTTGCCGGTAGCATTTTGGGATGAAAGATAATCACCTTGCGTTGTTCCTGCACATGGGTGATCACCGAGGCGCGCCCCACTTCTGATCCGGTACCCGCCGTCGTGGGAATCGCAATCACCGGTGCCATGCCCTCAGTTTTGACGCGCTGCCAATTGTCACCCTCATCTTCAAAATCCCAAAGTGGTCGGTCTTGTCCTACCATCAATGCAATTGCTTTGGCACAGTCAAGTGCAGAGCCTCCGCCTAATGCAATCACGCTGTCATGCCGACCCAATACATAATGCTGTACTCCCGCTTCTACCTGTTCACCGGTCGGGTTACCTTTTATCTCACTAAAAATCCCCACCTCAAGCCCAGCGGTGGTTAAGGCCGCAACGAGATCACTCACCATCGGCAACGCCCGCAGCCCCGGGTCTGTCACCAGTAAGGGCCGCCTAAAACCCCGTTCAAGACACATATCAGGCAGACTACGATGCCGACCCGGTCCCACCAGCACCTGCGTAGGGTAGTTCCAGTTGGCGGAGAGACGCTCAGCTAACGTTTGCGTTTGCGTTTGCGTTTGCGACATGACCTACGCCTCTTTTAAGTGAAAGGATTTTGGTCTTGTTAACTGTTCAAAACCAATGGTTGAGAGCGTACAGCCGCGCCCCGAGTCTTTAACGCCGGTCCAGGCTAGTCCGGGGTCGAGATAATCACAGCGATTGGCGAAGACGGTGCCCGTATGCAGCAGCTTGCCGAGCATCGCTGCGCGCTCAATATCCTGTGTAAAGATCGCCGCAGTCAATCCAAAGTCAGAATCGTTCATCCAGCGTACGGCCTCCTCATCACTGGCGACCTTTTGTATGCCCAGCACTGGACCAAAACTTTCTTCAGTCATGACTCGCATCCTATGATCCACGTTAACCAAAAGCTGAGGAGCAAGGTAAGCCGAATCCGCGCGACTCATCGCAAAATCCTCTTCGGCTATTAATTTTTCGGCCCCCATATGCACCGCCTCGGCAATTTGCTCACGCACAAAACGGGCCGCTTTCGTCGACACCATGGGGCCTAGCGTGGTGTCGGGATCATCCGGTCGCCCAAGCACGTAAGCTTTCACTAGATCAACAGCACACGCGACAAACTCGTCGTATATCGCTTCGTGTACATAGGCGCGCTCAATACCACAACAGGACTGACCGGAATTAAACATCGCGCCATCAATAACCGTTTCGGCCGCCTGCTGCACATGCGCATCGGCACGCACATAGGCAGGGTCTTTACCGCCCAGCTCCAAGCCAACATGTTTGAACGCACCTGCCGCCGCCAGCTCAATCGCCCTACCACCGGCGACCGATCCGGTGAACGCAACATGGGCAATATCGGGGTGTTTCACTAACGATGCCACTTGCTCATGACTGAGATGCAAGCACTGCAAAAGCCCTTCTGGGAAGCCCGCGCGCTGCGCCACCTCAACCAGTAATTCGGCACACAAGGGCGTTTGTGCCGAGTGCTTGAGTAAGACCACATTACCGGCGAGCAATGCCGGCACAATCGCGTTCACGGCGGTGAGATAAGGGTAATTCCAGGGTGCAACCACCAGCGTAATACCCAGAGGCACACGCTCAATGTAACGCCTGAACCCTGGCTTCTCAGGGAGCGTTACCGGTGTGAGCGCCTGGGGCGCCAGATCAATCATGGTACTGGCTCGATCGATAAAACCGCGCACCTCGCCTGCGCCATAGCGAATCGGCCGCCCCATTTGCCAGCACAGGTGCTCGGCAATACGCGCCTCCTCTTGCATGAACTCACCAAGAAATTCCTGGCACAGCGCCTGCCTTTGCTCCAACGCGACCATTTGCCATTCGGCAAAGGCCTCACGCGCGGCATCTAGGGCTCGATCAATACTTGCTTCGCTGGCGAACTCGCGTTCAACATAGACAGAACCGTCAACAGGCGAAATCGTTTTAAAGCCATTCATGCCCCGCCCTCCAGTCAAATAATTTCAAAATAACGACGCAGCTCCCAGTCACTCACGTGCTGGCGATACTGGCGACTTTCCCATTCACGGGTGACCACATAGTGCTCCACAAAGGCATCACCAAACACACTGCGGGCCATCGCAGAATGACGTAAGCGCTCCGCCGCCTGATCAAGTGTTTGTGGCAAGCGAAGTTGTGCGGGGAAAGACTGCGCATAGGCATTACCCTCGACGGCAGGCTCCGGTTCAAGTCCTTCTTCAATACCTCTTAAACCTGAGGCCACGGCCGCCGCCAATGCCAGATAAGGATTGGCATCCGCCGCCGTTACCCGCACTTCAACCCGCTGTGATGTAGCGCCGCCTGTAATCACACGCAAGGCAGTGGTCCGATTATCGACCGCCCAGGTTGCGTCGGTCGGCGCCCAGAAGCCCGGCACCAAGCGGGTGTAGGCGTTCACACTCTGCGCATACATGGCGCAAAGCTCGGGCATGTAACGCTGTTGCCCTGCTACAAACTGGCGCTGCAAGGCACTCATGTTGTGCTCGCTTTGCGCGTCGTAAAACAATGGCTCGCCCTTGTCGTCGAGTAGTGACAAATGAATATGACCGCTCTGCCCGGGGTAATCGTTAGACCACTTGGCCATAAAACAGGCCATCATGTCCCGGCGTTGCGCCCAGACCTTCACAAAGGTTTTGAATAAATTGGCCTTATCTGCCGCCACCAGCGCTGCATCGACATTAATTGCCGCCTCCCAGACGCCCGGTCCGGTTTCGGTATGCAAGCCCTCAAGCGGAAAATCCATCTGCTGACAAAAATCAAGCAGATCGTGATACAGCTCCGCGTGGGTGGAATTACGCAACACCGAATATCCAAAGAAACCAGGGGTAATGGGTTGCAGATGTTGAAAGCCCTTTTCCCGCACACTATCGGGACTTTCATCAAACAGAAAGAACTCGTATTCAAAAGCAGCCTTGAGGCGATAGCCCATGTGCTCCGCTTGCTGCAAGACGCGCCGTAAACACGCTCTGGGACAAACCGCCTCGGCATCACCGGCAAATTCACCCAAAAAAAACAGCATGTTGTCTTCTTCGGGTAATTCCCTGCAGGAGTCGGGCAACATCCGTACCGGCGCATCCGGGTAACCGGTTTGCCACCCTGTATATTGCACCCCGGGATTCTCGTAGAGCTGGTCTTCGCTGTCCCATCCCAGCACCACATCGCAAAAGCCAAAGCCCTTATCCAGAGCCGAAAAGAACTTTTCGCGACTCATGTATTTGCCACGAAGCACACCATCCATATCGGTTACGGCTACTTTCACATGCTGTAAACCGCGTTTCTCTACCAGTTTTCGCGCCTGTGCCGCACTGGTGATTTTTCTTGCATCCTGACTCATCGTTGCCCCCGTGGCCGACCGCACAAACGCGATTCGGAATATGGTTTAGTCCACCTTTAAATCTAGCAAACAAAGCGTCACTCCCCCACTTTGAAACCACATTATTCGCAATAGATTGTGACAGGCACATACACGTAGCTGTGCTTTATCAGGTAGAACTGCTTTTTGATCAAAAAACCGCTACAATGCGCGCCCGTCGGCCACATACACCTAACGACAAAATACCTGACTAATTTAGTTGGTTATTATATAATCCGGCCCATCGGGACTCTTCATCCCAGACACACCAATAACCATAAGGCATGGAATGCCCGGCGCGACGCCACTTCCGAGCACATCAAATGGCCAGCAAGGCCTGTGATAAAGCGGAGCTGGCGCGACAACAACTGAGAGAAACCAACCTTCACTTTGGTGCGTATGCAAAGCAATACGCAAGAGTGAGGCCAACAACGAGCAGAGTGAGCATGTCTGAAT
This sequence comes from Oleiphilaceae bacterium, assembly GCA_033720775.1. Classification (GTDB taxonomy): domain Bacteria; phylum Pseudomonadota; class Gammaproteobacteria; order Pseudomonadales; family Oleiphilaceae; genus PZPK01. The sequence goes on from JAWWBW010000008.1 coordinate 15,275, forward strand.
CAGATAAGGCTGTAAAAGACCTGATCAAACGCGAATACCAGCACGGCTTCGTGACCAATATCGAATCTGAAACCTTTGAGCCCGGCCTCAACGAAGACGTGATTCGTCGTCTGTCCGCCAAAAAGAAAGAACCTGAATGGATGCTGGAATGGCGTCTGCAGGCCTACCGCCAGTGGCTCGAAATGGAAGAGCCCGAATGGGCCCACGTGAAGTTCCCCAAGATCGATTACAACGAAATTGCCTATTACTCTGCGCCAAAATCCAAAGACGATGCGCCCAAGAGTCTGGATGAAGTCGACCCTGAACTACTCAAGACCTACGAGAAACTCGGCATCCCGCTGCATGAACGTGCCCGCCTCGCAGGCGTTGCGGTGGATGCGGTATTCGATAGCGTATCGATTACGACAACATTCAAAGAAAAGCTGACCGAAGCTGGCGTCATTTTCTGCCCTATTTCTGAAGCGGTACACAAGCACCCCGAACTGATCAAAAAATACATTGGCTCGGTGGTGCCCCAAAAAGACAATTACTACGCAGCCCTCAACTCAGCGGTATTCAGTGACGGCTCCTTTGTGTACATCCCCAAAGGCGTGCGCTGCCCACTGGAATTGTCGACCTATTTCCGAATCAACGAAGCCAACACCGGCCAGTTTGAGCGCACGCTGATTATCGCTGACGAAGGCAGCCACGTGAGCTACCTCGAAGGTTGTACTGCCCCCATGCGCGACGAGAACCAGCTGCATGCGGCAGTGGTTGAACTGGTCGCCCTGGACGATGCCGAGATCAAATACTCCACCGTGCAGAACTGGTACCCCGGTGATGAAGAAGGCAAAGGCGGCATCTATAACTTTGTGACCAAGCGTGGCGCCTGCATCGGCAAAAACTCCAAGATTTCATGGACGCAGGTAGAAACCGGCTCAGCCATCACCTGGAAATACCCCAGCTGCGTGCTGCGTGGTGAAAACAGTGTCGGCGAGTTCTACTCGGTCGCACTGACCAACAATTACCAGCAAGCCGACACCGGCACCAAGATGATTCACTTGGGCAAGAACACGCGCAGCACCATCATCTCCAAGGGTATTTCCGCCGGCAAAAGTAATAGTTCCTATCGCGGCCTGGTGCGTTTTGGCCCCGGTGCCGAAAACGCGCGCAACTATACCCAGTGCGACTCTCTGCTGATCGGTGATAAGTGTGGCGCCCACACCTTCCCTTACATCGAGAGCAAGAACAAGTCAGCCATTGTGGAGCACGAGGCCACCACCTCCAAGGTGAGTGATGACCAGCTGTTTTTGTGCCAGCAACGCGGTATCGACGCCGAACACGCGGTATCGATGATCGTGAATGGCTTCTGCAAAGAGGTGTTCAAAGAGCTGCCCATGGAGTTTGCCGTTGAGGCCACCAAACTGCTCGAAGTCAGCCTCGAAGGCTCAGTCGGCTAATCACCCATTTCTAAAATGAATTCTAATGCGGCGCGCATCGTACGCGCTGCTGAATGACGAGAGAGAAACATGTTAAGTATCAAAAACCTGCAAGCACAAGTTGAAGACAAGCAGATTCTTAAAGGCCTCGACCTCGAAGTGAAGGCCGGCGAAGTACACGCCATCATGGGCCCTAACGGTTCCGGTAAAAGTACCTTGTCGCAGGTACTGGCGGGTAACGAAGCCTTTGAAGTGACCGGCGGCAGTGTGACCTACGAAGGTCAGGACCTGTTGGAGCTGGCGACCGAAGACCGTGCCCGCGAAGGCGTCTTTCTGGCATTTCAATATCCGGTAGAAATTCCGGGTGTCAGCAACCTGCAGTTTTTGAAAACCGCCATCAACAACATTCGTCAGCATCGCGGTCAGGGCGAGATCAACGCAGCCGAATTCATGAAGCAGGCCAAAGAGAAGATCAAACAGGTGAATCTTGATCCTTCTTTCTTGAAGCGCGGTGTCAACGAAGGCTTCTCTGGTGGCGAGAAAAAACGTAATGAAATCATGCAAATGCTCATGCTGGAGCCCAAACTGGCGATTCTTGACGAAACCGACTCGGGCCTCGATATCGATGCCCTGCGCGTGGTCGCTGACGGCGTTAATGCCCTGCGCTCACCTGAGCGAGCCGTGATTATGGTGACCCACTATCAACGCCTGCTCGACTACATTGTGCCCGACTACGTACACGTACTGTCGCAGGGTCGCATTATCAAATCCGGCGGCAAAGAACTTGCGTTGGAGCTGGAAGAAAAAGGCTACGGCTGGTTGGGTATCGACGAGAAGGCAGAGGCCTAAGGAAGCACGATCATGACCACGATGCGAGAAGTGTTGCCACAGGCAACCGCTGAACCGAATCTGCCTCCCACCTTGCAGGATTTCGCCAAACAGCGTTTTGAAGGATTGGCCGGCATTGCCCGCCCGACCCGTAAAACCGAAGCGTGGAAGTACTCCGCCAAGCGACTGAATAAGCTCGAAGGCTTGCAACTGGCGGCGCAGGCGGGCGAAGAAAACGCACCCGCAGAGTTGCTGCTGGGCGGGGTACAAGCGCACCCGCTGGTACTGAGCAATGGCAAGTTGCCTTCGTCGTTCCCGCAAATCGAAGGCGTGCAACTTAAATCCTTTGCCGCCCTAAGCGAGGACGAAGCCCAGCGCGTAGCAAAAGGTTTGATCGCCACACGCGACAACCTGCCCTTTGCCGAAATCAACCATGCCGGTTTGGGCGATGGCCTTTACATCGAAGTCGCTAAAAATGCACAGGTAGAACTGCCTCTGCATTTGATTCTGGTGCATCAGGGCGAAGGCATGAGCCTACCGCGTATTTTTGTCCATCTGAATCAGGGCAGCGCACTGTCGGTGATAGAGAGCGTGTGTGCTGTTAACGCCAGCGCCGAACATAGCCTGATTAACCAGGTGACCGATTGCCTCGTCGAAGATAATGCGGCGCTCACCTACTACCGCGTCAACGACGATCACGATCAACTACCTCAGGTTGCTGCCACCGGCGTGCAACTAAAACGTGATGCCCGTCTGTTCAGCCACGTGCTGTCGCTGGGCAGCCCGCTGGGCCGTCACGACCTGCAGGTACAACTGCTGGCACCCGGTGCCGAATGTGATTTGAATGGTGTGTGCGTGGCACAGGATCGTCAACATTACGATCACCACACCTGCATCGAACACATCGCCGCGCACTGCACCAGCAACGAAAACTACCGCTGTATTGCCGACGACAAGGCGCAGATCGTGTTCAACGGCCGCATCCACATTCACCCCGATGCACAAAAAACGCTGGGTGAAATGAGTAACAAGAACTTGCTGCTCAGCTCCGAGGCCGAAATCGACAGCAAGCCCGAGCTTGAAATCTATGCCGACGACGTGAAATGTGCCCACGGCACCACCATCGGCCAGCTCAACGAAAAAGAGGTGTACTACCTCAAAACCCGCGGTATTCGCGACGAACAGGCTCGACAGATGCTCACGCTGGGCTTTGTGCTTGAAATTGTGCGCGCCGCACCCATTGCTGATATTGCCGAGCGTTGGGAACAGCGCTTGAGCGAACTGTTAAGTTTTGAGGACTAAGACACGATCATGGCTCTGGACGTAAACGCTTTGCGCGCCGACTTCCCGATTCTGCATCAGGAAGTGAACAACAAACCGCTGATCTATCTCGACAGCGCCGCTAGCGCACAAAAGCCGCGCGCCGTGATGGATGCCATGGAGCGCTATTACGAAACAGCCAACGCCAACGTCCATCGTGGCGCCCACACCCTGGGTGATCGTGCCACGCAGGCTTTTGAAGAAGTACGCGATCGGGTAGCAAAGTTCCTCAATGCCAAATCTCGCAAGGAAATTATCTGGACCAAGGGCACCACTGAGGCCATGAATCTGGTGTCCAGTGGTCTCGCCCAAAGCTGGCAACCCGGCGACGAGATTATCGTGTCGCGCATGGAACACCACGCCAATATTGTGCCCTGGCAAATGGCTGCCGAACGCAGTGGTGCCGTGGTCAAAGTACTGGAGATTAACGACAAGGGTGAGCTGCGCATGGAGCAGCTCGACGCACTAATTACAGCACGTACCCGTGTGATTGCCGTGGGCCATGTATCCAATGTGCTGGGCACCATTAACCCGGTAAAAGACATCATCGCCAAAGCCAAGGCGCAGGATCACGACATTGTTACCGTGATCGACGGTGCGCAGGCAGTACCGCACTTTCGGGTGGATGTGCAGGATCTCGATTGCGATTTTTATGCTTTCTCCTCACACAAGCTGTTTGGCCCCACCGGACTTGGCGTGCTCTATGGCAAAGAGGCACGCCTAGAGGCACTCCCCCCCTATCAGGGTGGTGGCGAAATGATCGAACGGGTCAGTTTTGAAGGCACCACTTTTAACAAGCTGCCCTACAAATTTGAAGCAGGTACACCGGCTATTGCCGAGGTGGTTGGGCTAGGCGCAGCCATTCAATATCTGGACGGCCTCGACCGTGCGGCCATTGAAGCCCACGAGCAAGCCCTGTATGCACGAGCGAAGGCACTGGCAGCGGATATTCCGGGTCTTAAACTCATTGGCGAAGCCGAACATAAAGTGCCAGTGATGTCATTTGTGATGGAAGGTTTGCACCCTAGCGACCTGGGTACCCTGCTCGACCAACAAGGCATTGGCATTCGTACCGGACATCACTGCGCCATGCCCTTGATGGAGGCCTTTAAGGTACCCGGTACCGCCCGGGCATCCTTTGCTTTTTACAACACGCTGGAAGAAGTCGACACCCTGTTTGCCGGGCTCGCCAAAATCCAGCGTATGTTTACCTGAGTTGGAGTGAAACAGCCATTATGAGTACCACGCAAACCAGCGTCGAAACCTTTACTCCCCAACTTGGCATCACCGTAACGGACGCCGCCATTGCACACATTCAGCGTGAACTGGCGAAAGCCGACGATGCCAGTGTATTTCGGCTATATCTCGAAACCAGCGGCTGCTCTGGCTATATGTACGAAACCGAACTGGTGAGCGCACCGCAACAGGAAGACACCGTATTCACCGTGGGTGATGACGGGCTTAAGGTGTGTGTACCCAATAAAGACCTGCCGCTACTTAATGGAACCGTGGTCGACTTTATCAAAGTGGGTCTGAACTCCATGTTCCAGTTCCGCAACCCGAACGTGACCGGCGAATGCGGTTGTGGCGAAAGCTTTACGGTCAACGAAGAGTAAATCATGAGCGAAAGAGAAGTCGTCGTCACCAAACGGGAATGCGAAGCGCGCCTGGTACCTGCCGGTACCGAAATCATGATTCCCAAGGGCAGTTTCGTGACCATCACGCAAGCACTGGGCGGTACATTCACCGTAGCGGTGAACGGTAATCTGGCGCGCATCGAAGCCAAAGACGCCGACGCCTTGGGTAAAACCGTAGAGCTCGAAGAATTCGAAACGCCCGCCGATGGCAGTGTCAACGAGAAGCATGTTTGGGCGGCCATTCGCCAATGCTACGACCCGGAAATCCCGGTGAACGTGGTCGACCTGGGCCTGATCTACGACTGTGAGATCAAGCAAAACGACGCAGGCGAACATGAAGTACATATCAACATGACATTGACCGCTCCGGGCTGTGGCATGGGTCCGGTCATTATCGAAGACGTGAAACGCAAGGTGGAACAGGTTCCCGGCGTCAGTGCCGTGCATGTGGAACTGGTGTTTGATCCGCCCTGGAGTAACGAGATGCTCTCAGACGAAGCCAAACTCGAACTAGGAATGTTATGAGCCTGCCCGATCTCAACACCTTCAAACAAAACCCTTACGGTATCGAAACCGGTATCGACGATGTGCTCGAAAATCTCGAATTCCTCGATGACTGGGAAGAACGCTATAGTTACATTATCGACTTGGGCAAAGGGCTGCCGGCCTTCCCTGAGTCTGAAAAGAAAGAAGAGAATTACGTGCATGGCTGTCAAAGTCAGGTGTGGCTGATTCATCAGCAAGACCCAAGTGATGGCAAGATCTATCTGCTGATCGACAGTGACGCCATTATAGTGAAAGGGCTGGCAGCCATTGTGCTGGCCACGCTCAATGCTAAAACGCCCCAGGAGATTATCGACTGCGATGTGGAAGCCATTTTTGAACGTATGGATCTTATTCGCCATATCAGTCCGACCCGGGGCAATGGCCTGCGTGCCATGCTTGATTTGGTGCGTGCCACGGCACAACAGCACCTTTAGGCCCTTCATTCCGCACCTCGCACAACAGGCCTGATATGCCTCCGCATCAGGCCTCCGAAACCCTCTATCACAACGCCCAATCCTATTTTGAGCGCCTGATCGTGCTGGTCAATCAGGCGCAAGAAACGATCTACCTGGAAAGCTACATTTATACCGGCGATACCTTGGCGGCTCGCGTTACGGATGCGCTGTGTGCGGCAGCAAAACGCGGTGTTGAGGTAAAGGTGATTGTCGATGGCGCTGGCGCCGCACCGGGCTTTACCAACATGGCGCGACGCATGCGCCTCGCTGGCGTTGCCGTTGGTATACACCGCCCGCTACCCTGGGATTTCTCGTTTTGGCCCTTTGCTCTGGTTCGCCACGAAGGTTGGCGTAAAGTCTGGTATCTGCTGAGCTACATCAATCGGCGGGATCACCGCAAAATGCTGTTGGTAGACACGCGTATCATGATGCTTGGCAGCATCAACATCAGTCAGGATCACCTTGGCGTACAGCAGGGCGGAAAAAACTGGCGCGATACCGCCATTGAAGTTGCAGATGTTCCTCTGGATGCTGCCATACAGGCCTTCATGCTGACTTGGGAGTCCGCCAAGCGTCCCGAACAACGCCGACGCGCGCGCAGCCTTCGACATTCTCCATTGTTACTCAACTACACCCGCCGTTTGCGCCGTCTGCAACGCAAGCTGCTCTTATGGAAAATCCGCGAGGCGCGGCAACGCATCTGGATTACCAACGCCTATTTTGTCCCCGATCGTGGTTTACTTGCTGCGCTGGTAAAAGCCAGCCAGCGCGGCGTCGACATTCGTATCCTGTTACCCCGCCGATCCGATATTTTCTTTATGCCCTGGGTTTCCGCTACCTTTTATGGTGCCCTGATCAAAGCCGGCTGTCGGGTTTACGAATATCTGCCCACGATGCTACACGCCAAAACCCTGCTCATCGACGACTGGGGCATTGTTGGCTCCACTAACCTCAACCGGCGCAGCCTGCATCACGATCTGGAAATCGACTACGTGTTGCAACGCCAAGAAAGCGTGCAGGAGTTAGCCACTACCTTTGAACAGGACTGCGATCAATCCCAAGGCATTACGCTCGAAGACATGCGCCTCGAAAAACGCTGGCAGGGTTGGCTGGGTAAAGTGTTGCTGGTGTTTTTTGGGTATTTTGTTTAAGAAGCGTCTGACGCTTCGTGTCGGACGTCTGACGCGAAGCCTTCACTCATCAGGATTTAAACAAAAGGCGTGTTCCCGACTACTACCAAGCGATCAGCAGGTCGTCTTCCTGAATATTGAGACGCGTGGGGTCTACCGAAATTGTGCCGCTGGCGAAGCCCGGATGTACCTGCGACACCGTCAGGGCCGTTTTCACGTTGGTGAGCTCGACTCCTTTGAGCTGATCAGCATCGTGAAAATTGAAGGTGCGATAAAGCGCTAATTTATCACCGGGTCGAATACCGGTGCTGGCACCAGAATCAAAGTGCAGAGTTTTGCCTGCAACCCGGGAGATGCGTGTCATAAAGGGCTGGCAACGCAACTGCTCTTCAATCTTGAGGGCCATATCATCGATTAGGCGACGTACTGCCTGACCATAGCCGTCTTCCCAAAACTCGGGGTGAGACATGCTCAGTTTGCGATTAACCTCGGCGCGCCACTGCCCGCTGGTGTGGAAGGTCCGTTGCCAGACGATGGCCCCGCTAAAGCCATCATGCACGAAAAGTTCAACTTCAAAATGCCGTGTGCGATTACTGTTTTTTGCGAAGTTCGCCAGTCGCTGCCAGTAAGAGTTTTTAAATGCTGCCTCGTCCTCAACCCCTAAATTGCGCACGACACCAGATACAACAAATTGCGCGCCCATCTGTTTCGCCAGATCGGCGGCTTTGGTCAACGTATTTTGAGCCGTATAGTGACTGGGTGCATTACGCATTTCTCGGTACAGCTTGAGGTCACTGCTCTCATATACCACGACACCGCCGCTACGGTGCAGAGCATGATTCAGCGCACTCGCCAACTCCCGATCCACATCATGAATCTGACCTATCTGGGCCTGCTGTGGGGTTTGGACGGTGAAGCCAAGTACCGCTACTTTCTTCTTGTAATGACTGGATTGGGAATTGGGGCACTGGGGCACGGCTTCAACTTCAACGTTCATCACGAGATGCACCTTGCCATCGCGATGATATTCTTCCTGCACCACTGCGCGTGATACGCGCGCCTGACTGTGGATTTCTACCTGATCATGCTTGAGTACGCCGTTCTCCATACGCTGGCGACTGCGCACTTCGGTACCATACTGCATGACGGCCTCCTGCAACGCAGCTTCTCTCGCTCGCTCGCGGGCCAGTTCATAGGGCAAATCATTGAGCGAGGCACTGCCTTCAACCTGAATCCAGTCGGCCTGTACCAGCGTGGTTAGCAATAAGGTAAAGAAAAAAGATGAGATCTGTGTGCTCATACGCATATCAGTTCAGGTAATAAATCGTATCCATTCCGCGCGGCGGCTTGAGAGCCCCTTGCGCAGCAGTTTCGTTATCACGGCTTATTGTGGGTGTCAGTGGTCGTAGACAGTCCTCACCATATCTAAAATTATTCAACTTATTGAGACAGTCCTGAAAGTCCCCGGGTAACAACAGCTCGAGAACCGTCTCAATGCCCGTGGTTTTGTTTTCCGCTATCGAAACCACACGGGCTCCCCGAATGACCGTATCAATGGCCGTCGCAAAGTAATCTTCCTGCAGCTCAAAGGTTTTCACCGCAGACCGCCCTTGCAGGGCAATACCGTAAACACGCTCGGCCAGATTTCGATAGGCATCGAGTTTAGAGGCGCGAATGGCAAGCAAACGTTTGGGATCGGCCTGATCAACCTTGTCTTTAGGGCTGCTATAGGAGGCATATCCGGTGGCACGCACAATAATAGGCGGCGGGGGCGGCAGGGCTTTTTCGGTTTCTTGTGCGGCATCAGCATGCTCGGCATCCTCATGAGCACTGACCGTCATGCCGCTACCAATCACGATGCAAAACAGACATAAGGCCCAAACTCTGCATCGGCTCTCAAAGCGCTTTAACAAGCTATGTATACTGAACGTTGCGCGCAAAGCCCTACCTCCGCCAAGTTTGCATGCATCCCGACAAATCGGATTCCTGTGCTCTCGTTATGAAAATCTTGTGCCAAGTGCAACCTTCGCATAGAGTGGTGCCCCTTGGGCTCTGATCAGGCCAACTGCTGCCGTTTTTATAACGATGCAAAGCCACATTGCGGCAAGGATTGGCCCGCCACAGGCGAAAAAAACGGGCAACAAAAAAACACCCATTGCCGAAGCAATGTAACAAAGCGTGACGCGGCCAGCGTTGTGAAGCCACAGTTTGCGTTACACTGGGCGCCGCTTAAGTAAGGTCGCGTTAGATGCGGTGAATAAATAGCAAGCCATGAGGATACCCTCCCGTATGAATTCTAGAGCGTTAAAAGGCATTGCCGCTCTCCTCTTTATTTGTCTTGGCAGTGATGTACTGGCCGGTTACCGCACCTATCTCGATCCACGCTCCATGTCGATGGGGGGAGCGGGTGTCGCCTCGTCCACCAAGTTCAACGCCAGCTTTCATAACCCGGCGCTTATCGCATTTAACCGCGGCGACAAACCCGACAAGATCTACATTCATACCTCGTTTGGAGCCCGCGAAATCTATGATCACGAATTCCAGGATGACGTAAGAGCCTTTCAGGACTCTGGCGTGCTCGAAGACTTTGTTGAAACGCTGCGTAACTCAGGGCCGGATGAAGAAGCTGAACTAAGAGCCTCGGCCGAAAGACTGAAACAGGCACTCGCCGACATTAACCTTAACGGCTATCGCGCCGATGAAATGACTGCGTTCAGCCTTATGGTCGATACCAAACCCGTCACCATCAATTTTTACACCACGCGCGATATTCGTGAAATGGTGACGATACGCAGGCAGGATAATGAACGCATTGATAATTTTGTCGACAGCCGACTAAGCGATACCAGCCGTCCCATTGACGACGTGAGCGATGAGTTTCGCAGCTCGGTCGACAACACTTATTACGAAATTCGCGAATTTGGCGTAACCGTCGCGACCACCAATGTCATCGAATACAACATGCCCATCTCTTGGGGCTTTACGCCCAAGTGGATTCAGATCAATGGCTCGCATATTTCTGACCCGCTCATCGACTACGACGTATCCAGCCCGCCAGATCGACGCATCAGTACCGATCTCATTGAGTGGAATCTGGATATCGGCTTTGCCCTGCTGATGACCGATGATTTTATGGAGGAAGTACTCGGTCTCGATGGCTACTGGCTTGAGGGCGAAACGGTATTTGGTATTGTCGGCAAAAACCTTTTTCCTACCGACTTTACGCCTTGGCGCCCGATTCGCCCCGATCGACGCTTCCCGGCCGACAAGCGTGCGGTTCAGGCGCTTTATCGCATTGGTGTCGCGCACTATCGTGAAAAATACATGATGACGATGGACCTCGACCTCTCAGAAAACGAAGTGTGGGATTTCGAGGGCCTTACGCGATTCTTGTCGGTCGGCACCGACTATTACTGGCGCGACGATTTCCACATTCGCGCAGGCCTGCGCTTTAATCTGGCGCAAACCAGCGAAGCCGCCAAAGACAAAGCAACGCTGACCGGTGGCTTCCTTTATCAGCCCCACGGCTTCAGCATCGAAGCCTCCGCCATGATCAATGAACTCGAAATGGGCGGCACGATTGGCTTTGGCCTCGCCTTCTAAGCGCATAAACATTTGATCGCTCCTGATAGCTGCCTATTTAATGCGGGGCAGCTATAATCCCGCCATGTCTCACACATCTTCCTTTCAAACTTATCTGGTGGGCGGCGCCGTACGTGACGAGCGGCTCGGCCTCCCGGTTAAAGATCGCGACTGGGTTGTGGTTGGTGCGCACCCCGAGCAACTCATTGCCGCCGGCTTCAAACAGGTTGGCGCTGACTTTCCTGTTTTTCTGCATCCAGAAACAGGAGAGGAATACGCACTGGCCCGCACAGAGCGAAAAACCGGCCAGGGGTATCAGGGCTTTACCTGCTACAGTGCGCCCGACGTCACCCTCGAAGAAGACTTGCAACGCCGCGACCTGACAATAAATGCAATGGCTCTTGCCCAAGACGGCACCATAATTGACCCGTTTAATGGCCAACAGGATCTCAAAGATGGCCTGTTGCGACACGTCTCCCCGGCATTTAGTGAAGACCCATTACGCGTATTACGTGTGGCTCGCTTTGCTGCACGACTCGCCCCGCTGGGATTCAACGTGGCGCCTGACACCATGACCTGCATGCGAGACATGGTGTCCTCAGGCGAATTGAACCAACTCACCCCCGAACGCGTATGGCAAGAGACTTTACGCGCCCTTGCCGAAACGCAGGCTCACGTATATTTTTCGCTGCTGCGCGAGTTAGGCGCACTGGCGATCATCATGCCTGAACTGGATGCTCTCTTTGGCGTTCCACAACCTGAGGCCTACCACCCAGAGATTGACTGTGGCGTGCATGCACTCATGAGCCTCGAACAGGCTTCTCGTTTGAGTGATGAGCCCGCTACCCGCTTTGCCGCGTTGGTACATGACCTTGGCAAAGCCCTGAGCCCTCAAGAACTGCTGCCCAAACACCACGGCCACGAAATCAAAGGCATCAAGCCAATCAAGCAACTATGTACACGCTTACGCACACCTAACCATTTTCGTGATCTCGCCGTACATACCAGCGAATACCACACCCACGTTCATCGTGCTTTCGAGCTGCGCCCACAAACTCTGCTCAAAGTGCTCAAGGCCATTGATGCATTGCGTCGTCCCGAGCGCTTTGAAGCCTTCCTGATTTGCTGCGAGGCTGACGCCCGCGGCCGTACTGGCTTTGAGGATCGTGACTATCCGCAGGCCGAATTCTTTCGTCAGGCCTTTGCTGCCATGCGTAGCGTGAATGTTAAACAGGTGCGCAATGAGACTGGGCTGGACGGCAAAGCACTGGGTGAAGCCATCGATATGGCGCGAGTGCATGCCATCCGCGACTGGCGCCAAGACTACCTCGCGCAACACGCCCAATGATGGCCTTGATTACCGGCGCGGCCCAAAGACTGGGCCGCGCTATGGCCGAAACACTCCACGCTGCGGGTTATGATGTGTGGCTGCACTATCACCACAGTCAGAAGGCCTGCGAACAACTGGCAACCGGTCTAAATGCGTCGCGCCCCGACAGCGCAAGCGTAATACAGGCTGATCTGGGTGCCAGCGAAGGTGCTGATATACTCGTCGACATCATTCTGACACACACGAGCAGACTGAGTGTGTTGGTCAATAACGCCTCGATCTACACTGCGGATCCCCAACACCGCCACACTCAACAAGAGCGACTGTACCAGTGTAACAGTCGCACGCCCGTCCGCCTCATTGAAGGCCTAACGCCCAATCTATGCCCTCAAGGCAATATTATTAATATCACCGATATTTATGCCGAGTTTCCTCGCAACGAATACAGCCATTATTGTCACAGCAAGCAGCAGCTGGCCGATGCGACCAGGCACTATGCTTTGAAGCTGGCACCAAAGGTACGTGTCAACGCCATCGCGCCCGGTGCCATGTTATGGGCCGAGGGGCAAAACGAAACGCCAGTCTACCGTGCCACACTGCTTAAGCAGATCCCGCTTGAGCGACTGGGTGGCACACAGGCGATCTGCGAGGCCCTCCTGTTTTTATTACGCTGCGATTATATGACGGGTCAAACCCTGCGTGTCGACGGCGGTCGCTCCCTCACGCTATAATCAGCGCCCTTTTTTTACGACGAACACCGAAGTCTGTGCTCTTCGCTGCTTTAATCAGGAGTAAACCATGAAAGATGTTGTTATTGTTGCTGCGGGTCGTACCGCGATCGGTTCTTTTGGAGGCTCACTGGCTTCTGTTAGCGCTGTGGATCTGGGCGCAACCGTGATCAAAGGCCTGCTCGACAAACACAACATTCCCGCTGATCAGGTAAACGAAGTGATTATGGGCCAGGTGCTCACCGCGGGTTGCGGACAAAACCCGGCTCGTCAGGCCAGTATCAAAGCCGGTCTGCCCCACAGCACCTCTGCCATGACCATCAACAAGGTGTGTGGCTCCGGCCTG
>JAWWBW010000009.1:0-28055 GCA_033720775.1 Oleiphilaceae bacterium
GGTAGCAATTCTGGTTCGGAGGCCGAGTTTGAGGCCATGGTTCTGCAGGTGCTTGAAGATGTGGCTGAGAAAGGGATTGCCAAGGAGCGTCTTGATGCCGTGCTGCATCAACTTGAATTGAGCCAGCGTGAGATTTCGGGCGATGGCTACCCCTATGGTTTGCAGTTAATACTGGGTGCGCTGTCGCCCATGTTGCACGGTGGCGACCCGGTAGCCTTATTGGATTTGGAGCCTGTACTGGTTAAGTTGCGAGAGCGCGTTGAAGATCCAGACTACATCAAGCAGCTTGTGCGCAAACTGCTAATAGATAACCCGCATCGAGTCACGCTAACACTTAAGCCCGACCAGAATTATGAGGCGCAGCGAAGTGCGGCCGTTAAGGCTGAGCTGGCACGCAAACGGGCAGAGCTCAGTGATGAAGATAAGCAGCGTATTGTTGAGCAGGCTAAATTGCTTAAAGCACGCCAAGAATCCAAGGATGATGAGTCGATATTGCCCAAAGTGGGTATCGAGGATGTTCCCCTGCATTTGGTGACCCCGGAGGGTGAAAAGGCCGATGTGGGTGAGTACATATCCTGCTACAAACAGGGTACCAATGGTCTGGTATATCAGCAGATTATTGTTGATATGCCTGAATTGACCGAAGCGCAGAGACAGTTATTGCCGATCTACACGGGCACACTGACTGAGTTGGGTGTGGGTGATTGCGATTATCTTGAAATCCAGAATCAGCAGTCGGCCTACACGGGCGGAATGTCTGTGTTCACAACGGTTAAAGGTGGCGTCAACGATGAGCAGGATATTCGCGCTGTTTTAGTGGTGTCAGGAAAAGCGCTGGTACGGAATCACCAAAAGCTGACCGAACTCATGCATGACATGCTCGATAACGCACGTTTTGATGAGTTGGAGCGGTTTCAGGAGCTGGTGGCGCAAATGCGTGCCCGGCGCGAGCAGGCGGTTACCAACAATGGCCATGGCCTGGCCATGGGCGTGGCAGCCAGTGGCATGAGTCCGGCTGCAAAATTGAGCTATGAGCTTGGCGGCATGCAGGGGATCGTAGCCCTTAAGGCTTTGGATGATCGGCTGCAGCAAACAGAAGCCCTGCAAGCTCTGGCGAATGAGTTGGCTGCGCTGCATAGTCTCATTAAAAGTGCTCCCCGGCAGTATCTGGTGATTGCCGAGAGTGAACAGATGCAGGGTGTTGTTGATGTTATTAATCAGCGCCACCAACAGTTTGCGGCTCAGCAGCACAAGCCCTTTGCGTTACCTGCGATTCGGGAAAGTGTTCGAGAAGCCTGGCTCACATCTACCCAGGTGAGTTTCTGTGCCAAAGCGTATCCTACGGTTCCAGTTGGGCATGCGGACGCACCCGCTTTAACGGTGCTGGGTGGTTTTTTACGAAACGGTTATCTGCATCGTGCAATCCGTGAACAGGGTGGCGCTTATGGTGGCGGGGCCAGTCAGGATAGTTTATCTGCCTGTTTCAGATTTTTCTCTTACCGTGATCCGCGATTGGCCGACACGCTCAATGATTTTGACGCGTCGCTCCAGTGGTTGCTGAAACACGAGCATGACGCAGAGCAGCTAGAGCAGGCTATTCTAGGTGTGATTTCGCAGATCGATAAACCGAGATCACCGGCGGGCGAGGCCAAAAGTGATTTTCACAACTTGCTGTTTGGTCGCAGCAAGGAGCAGCGAGAAAAATTCCGACAGGATATTCTGGCTGTCACGCTGGATGATTTGCGTCGTGTCGTTGAGACCTATTTAAACCCCGAGCAGGCAAGTATCGGTGTGATTACCAGCTCGGCGAATCGCGAGGTATTGCGTAATCTGGGGCTTGAGATTAAAGAGCTATAAGGCGAATGGAGGGGGCAATGAGGCGCTGCTTGGTGCTGTGTCTATTGATAACCGGCACGCTTGCCTGCTCTGGAAGAGGCGCCTACGACAGTATTCAAATGAGTAATCGTCTCGCCTGTGCCGAGTTGCCGCCCTCGCAATATGAAGAGTGTTTGTCCAACGCCAGCATTCCCTATCATGAGTACGATCATGACCGAAAGGCTAATGCCAATGAGCGCTAATGCTCAATGATGCGTTGTTCAGAAGCTTAGAAGAGCTACCTCCCTTATCAGCAGCGCCGCTGTAGATCGGCTTGAACCATAATTCGTGTAGCGATTTCTTCCACCGAATAGTGGGTAGTATTCAAAAATGGAATGCGCTCACGTCTGTACATAAGCTCTACTTCTTCCACTTCAAAGTTAACTTGCTTCATTGATGCGTAACGGCTGTTTGGCTTACGCTCGTTTCGTATCAGTGCCAGTCGATCGGGTTCGATCGTCAATCCAAACAACTTTTCGCGATAATTTCGAATGGAGGCGGGAAGCTTCTGGTCGTCGATATCCTCTTCGGTAATCGGATAGTTCGCCGCTTTAATGCCGTATTGCATCGCCAGATACAGGCAGGTAGGTGTTTTACCGCTGCGTGATACGCCAATAAGAATGACATCGGCCTGATCATAATATTTAGTGCGAGCGCCATCGTCGTTGTCGAGGGCATAGTTAATGGCGTCGATACGTTGTTCGTAGCGAGAGTTCTCGGTAATGCGGGTACGTCCAACCTGATACGAAGACTGCGTGCCCAGCTCCTGCTCCAGCGGCCCCAAAAACGCAGCAAAAATGTCAATCATAAAGGACTCGCTGGTGGCGATCACGGCTCGAATACGGTCGTCGACAATGGTGTCGAAGATAATGGCTTTAGCACCATCGATTCGAGCGGCGTTGTTGATTTTGTCGACGGTCTCATGGGCTTTTTCGACGGAGTCCACATACGGCAGGGTGACTTTTTCGAATTCAAAGTCTTCAAAGCGAGCCAGAAGGCTCACCCCTAGTGCCTCGGAGGTGATGCCGGTGCCATCGGAAATAAAAAAAGCGGTGCGTTTTCGGCTCATTATTCGTTCTTTTGTTGGAAGTTACTGTTTTTGCGGGCTAAAAATTCGCGAAATCTCGATTCTAAATGCGACTTTTTCTCACCTAAGCTAGCATAAAGTGGTATCATCCGCATTCTTTTTCCAGGGCTCAGGCAGCTCATTCGTGTATTACTTCGGGGGGAAATATCTTGCAGGATTACATTATCTGGTTCGACAAACTGGGCATGAACGATGTTGAGCGGGTAGGGGGTAAAAATGCATCCCTCGGGGAGATGATTGCCAATCTGGATTCTGCCGGTGTCAGGGTTCCGGGTGGCTTCGCCACTACGGCTGCAGCCTACCGCGAGTTTCTCGCGACCAATGGCTTGGGTGAAAAAATCAAAGCGACGCTGGATGCCCTTGATGTCAACGATGTAAACGCCTTGGCAGAAGCAGGCGCCAAGATTCGTGGTTGGGTGGTTGACATGCCATTCCCTGAGCCTCTTGAGCAAGCCCTCGAATCCGCCTTTAAAGAGTTGCAGAACGGGAATGAAAACCTGGCAGTTGCCGTACGTTCTTCCGCAACAGCTGAAGATTTGCCCGAAGCCTCGTTTGCCGGACAGCAGGAAACCTTTCTCAATGTCTGCGGGATTGATGCGGTAAAGCATGCGGTGAAAGAGGTGTTCGCATCTTTGTTCAATGATCGCGCCATTTCATATCGGGTACATCACGATTTTGACCACAGTGAAGTTGCCTTGTCTGCCGGTATCCAAAAAATGGTACGCAGTGAGTCAGCGGCCAGTGGCGTCATGTTCACCCTCGACACTGAATCAGGCTTCCGCGACGTCGTATTTATTACCGCCTCTTATGGTTTGGGTGAAACCGTTGTTCAAGGCGCAGTGAACCCAGACGAATTCTATGTATACAAGCCCAGTTTTGAGCAGGGAAAACCCGCTATTTTGCGGCGAAACCTTGGCAGCAAAGCGATCAAAATGGTTTATGGGCAAGGCGACAAGATGGTTGAAACCGTAAAAGTCGAGCCAGAGCTACGTGGTCGCTTCTCGATTACCGACGAAGATGTGAATGAGCTGACGCGTCAGGCGCTCATTATCGAAAAGCACTACGGGCGCCCCATGGATATAGAGTGGGCCAAAGACGGTGACGATGGTTTGCTGTATATCGTGCAGGCACGTCCAGAAACTGTAAAAAGCCGTGCCAGTGCGACGGTGCTGGAACGCTATTTGTTAAAAGAAACCGGCACTGTGCTGGTGGAAGGTCGTAGTATTGGTCAGAAGATTGGTGGTGGTTCGGTGCGCATCGTCGATAGCATCGCAGACATGGATCAGGTGCAGGATGGTGACGTGCTCGTGACCGATATGACTGACCCTGACTGGGAACCTGTGATGAAGCGTGCATCTGCGATCGTTACCGATCGCGGTGGGCGTACCTGTCATGCTGCGATTATTGCGCGTGAGCTGGGTATTCCAGCGGTTGTGGGCTGTGGAGACGCCACTGATCTGCTTAAGACCGGGCAGAAGGTAACGGTCTCTTGTGCCGAGGGTGATACAGGTTATATCTATGAAGGCCTGCTGGATTTTGAATTGAAGGAAAATACCGTCGACTCCATGCCAGAGTTGCAATTCAAGATCATGATGAATGTGGGGAATCCTGATCGAGCATTCGACTTTCAGGCATTGCCAAATGACGGTGTTGGGCTCGCACGTTTGGAGTTTATTATCAATCGCATGATTGGTGTGCATCCCAAGGCGCTACTGAATTACGATGCGCTGCCAAAAGAGGTTAAGGATACCGTTTCAAAGCGCATTAGTGGCTATGCATCACCGGTCGACTTTTATATTGATAAGTTGGTCGAAGGTATCTCGACACTGGCGGCTGCGTTTTATCCCAAGCGCGTGATTGTGCGTTTGAGTGATTTCAAATCCAATGAGTATGCCAATCTGATTGGTGGCACTCTGTATGAGCCTGATGAAGAAAACCCTATGCTGGGCTTTCGGGGTGCGTCGCGCTATATCAGTGAAACCTTCAGAGATTGCTTCTACCTTGAGTGCGAGGCGTTAAAGCGTGTACGCAACGAAATGGGTTTTACCAATGTTGAGATTATGGTGCCGTTCGTTCGTACCGTAGGCGAAGCCAAGCAGGTGGTTGATCTACTCGAAAGCAAGGGCCTGAAGCGCGGCGAAAATGATCTGAAAGTGATCATGATGTGTGAATTGCCTGCCAATGCTTTGCTGGCGGATGAGTTTCTAGAATACTTCGATGGCTTCTCGATAGGTTCTAACGACCTGACCCAGCTCACTCTGGGTTTGGATAGGGATTCGGGAATTATTGCGCATTTGTTTGATGAGCGTAACGATGCGGTGCGCAAGCTGTTGTCCAATGCGATCGAGGCGTGTAACAAGGCCGGTAAATACATTGGTATTTGTGGTCAGGGGCCATCAGATCACCCTGATCTGGCCAAGTGGTTAATGGAAAAGGGAATCGACAGTGTGTCTTTGAACCCCGATTCAGTACTTGATACCTGGTTCTTCCTGGCTGACGAAGTACAGTAATTTATCAAAGAAGGAATCTAGCGTGAGTAATTCAACTATATTGACCCCAGATTTGTGTGATGCATTCCCCGAAGTTCAGGTTGTGACGCCGATGTTCAACAACTACGGCGGAGTGAAGGCTTTCGGTGGTGAAATCGTTACTGTGAAGTGTTTTGAAGACAACTCCATTGTTAAAGAGCAAGTTGGCACACCGGGCAATGGTCGTGTGATCGTCGTTGACGGTGGTGGATCCATGCGTAATGCGCTCCTGGGGGATATGCTGGCGGAAAAAGCTGCTGAGAATGGCTGGGCCGGGTTAGTTATCTATGGCTGTATCCGCGACGTCGATGCGATCGGTGAAACGGCGCTTGGTGTGCAGGCTTTGGGAACAAACCCAAGAAAAACTGAAAAGCGGGGAATCGGCGACCTGAATGTGCCGGTCACGTTTGGTGGCGTCACCTTCAAGCCGGGCGATTTTGTCTATGCTGATAACAACGGTGTGATCGTTTCAGAGAAAGCACTATCAATGCCCGAGTAAATGGAACCACGGGCAGCATAGTCAGGTATAAAAAAGGCGAGTCTTAACTCGCCTTTTTTATTTGTCGATGCTTAGTATTTCTGCACCGACCTGGTAGGTGCTGTCGCCCAATTGCTTACACCGAAGTACCTTAATCGTTGCGTCCAGAGAAGGGAATGCATCATTGCCCGATGGAAGAGTCGTACTACATGTAGCGCCTTCCTTGATGGCTTCGGCTACTTCTATGAGCATCCCCGTACCACTCAAGTCTCGGCAGTGACCTTTGAGTTCTTTGTTTTCCCCATCCAAAGTCAGAATAACTTCGGTATCTACTTTCATTCGGATGAAGTCGCGTTTTTCATCGTAGGTACGACTACTCAGATTCGTCATATCATCAACACCTCGCTAGATGGACGTCACACTCTTTATAAGATTAAATTTTGAGCATGTCAAAGGCCAGAGTGTGAAAGGTAAGGGTTTGGTAATGATATGCAGGATTTGTCACATCTTGTGATTGGTAGAAGAAGGCGCTACCACAGGCTGTGTTGGGAGGGGAAAGGGCTGTCTGGCAGCCCTGTGCAGGCTATGCCCAGCTGTCGCTCTTCTTGGACGTTTTAATCATCGGGAGAATTAAGGCGATTAGCACCCCCAGCAAAACAAGACCGCCGCCAATCATCAGCATATTGGATTCGGATTTGTCCTTCAGGCGCATATTCTCGACTTGAAGCAGTTCAAGTTGATTGCGCAATTGTTCATTGCTCTCACGCAGTTCCCGGTTGCGCTGATCTAGTGATAGGGCGTTAGCGGAGATATTCTTGATGTCGCTCAGCTCCTTTTGACTGGCGTCGAGCTGTTTTTGTGTCGCGTCGTATTGAGCTTGTAGAGACTGATGTTCACTTTGCAGAGAATTGAGCTCTTGCTTCGTCTGTTGGAAGCTACGCGCTAATTCGGCGTGTTTTTTCTCAAGTCGATCAAGCTTTACCTGAGCGATGGGCTCTGCAACCAAATAGCGTTTCGGCATGAAGCCTTCTAACCCGCTGGGGGTGCGCACTTTTGCGTAGCCCTCGATATCCGCTTCGAGGACTTCTACCGAAGTGCCGCTGCGTATACCTTTGTGAATAATGCGGTAGCTGGTGCTCGGGCCGCTGCGAAGTGGCACGAACAACGTATCGTCAATATACATGGTCTGTGCATGAGCCAGTACTGACAGCAGTAGGCTGCTGAGTACCATAAGGCTGGTGCAAATTAAGCGCATGTGACTGTCCTTTTATGGTAATACTTTTTTGAATGGTTTGACGGTTACTTTCTGGTACACGCCCGCTGCGACATAGGGATCCTCATCGGCCCATTGTCTGGCTTCTTCGAGAGAGGCAAACTGCGCAATAACGAGGCTTCCGGTGAAGCCATTGGGACCGGGGTCTGCAGAATCAATTGCCGGATGCGGGCCTGCCACGAGCAGGCGTCCCTGGTTCTGTAATGCTTCGAGTCTGGCCAGGTGCGCGGGCCTTGCCTGCTGGCGCAATGGCAGGCTATTTTCGACGTCTTCAGAAATGATGGCGTAATATAAAGACATGTTGGGTCCCGGATTGTTTAGTGGTGAATGATTTCTTCAAAATCCAGACCGGTAAGCTTTTTGATCTGGCGAAACAAATACATCATGGCGTATATCATCACAATCACGCATGGGATGGTAATAACGGGGTAGCTGAGCAGGTTCATAGTGCCCAACTCGTCATTGAAGGCAGCGGTGCCCGCTGGGCTTTTCACGATATATTTAGCCAGTGCGTAATTTAATATCGCGGACAGTAAAAACGAGCTGGCCAATATGTACGTGGCTATCTTCAGAGAATAATCAAAGGGCGCCTGATTATTGCGCTCTGCCAGTGCAGCATCGACTTTATCGATTTGCAGTATTTTATCGTTGTAGATAAAGGTTTTGACTAGCGGGTAAGGGGTCTTTAACGAGATAATCGTACCAACGCCAATAATCAGCGGGATAGCGGCTTCTTTGATGGCGATGTACTTGGGGTCCAATTGTAGTAAGCCGATGCCACTGGTCAGTAATATGCTGATAAACCCAAGTGCGGGGATAAAGCCAAATTTGCGCTCAATCCAGAATTGCCTCAAGCCAAAAAGCAACGGAAGTGACAGACCAAAGATTAATGCCATTACCGGCCCAAGGCGCTCCTCGGGGCTGAGATATTTCAGGATAACGGTTGGCAGGATTACGCAAACGATCAGCTCGACAAACAAATGAGAGTTTTGCTGGCGCTTTGGAGGTGTGCTGGTGCTTGTATCAGTCATGGTGCCGGTATGATTTTAAATTGTGCGTGATTATATGCCGAAATAGTTGGGCTTCAAATCGCCGGGCGTGAAGAATTGGTCATAGTTCGCGAATTGCTCAAAAGCGTTAATGTTTTACAACAGATCAAGAGGACATCGTGACCGAAACATACAAGCATTTCGACTTGCATTGCCATTCTACAGAGTCAGATGGGGAGCTTTCTCCGTCCGAACTGGTTGAGCGTGCAGCGGAGCACGGCGTGGAGGTATTGGCGCTAACTGATCACGATACCTTTAGCGGATATGCTGAAGCCTCAGCGCGAGCCGAGGGGCTCGGAGTGAAGGTGATTTCAGGTATTGAATTTTCCTGTCAGTGGGGAAAGCAGGGTGTTCATATTGTTGGGTTAAATTTTGATGTGACATCGCCGGTCATGAAGACTGCGCAGCATAACCAGCTCGAGGTGAGGAGAGCCCGCGCCGCTCAAATCGCACATAAACTGGTTGCGAAAGGTTTGCCTGATCTATTGGAGGCTGCTTGCCAACAGAGCCCTTCCGGTATCCCGGGGCGGCCGCACTTTGCACAGGTGATGGTGGCGCAAGGTTTAGTTAAGGACGAGCATGAAGCATTCAAACGCTATCTCGGCAGGGGTAAAGCGGGGGACATTCAGGCATTGTGGCCCGACCTTGAGACTGTAATCGCCTGGCTTGTCTCGGCGGGCGGTATCGCCGTGATTGCTCATCCCTGCAAATACGATATGAGTCGCACTAAATTGCGAGAGTTGATTGCTGAGTTTAAATCGCTCGGTGGAGGGGCGATGGAGGTGGTTACCTCGGGGCAAAAACAGGGTGAACAGGGAATGTTGGCAGATTTATGTCGGCGATTTGGTTTGCTGGCATCAGTGGGTAGTGACTTCCACTCCCCACGATTCAAGTGGGCTGAGATTGGTAGGGTAGATACATTGCCTGCGAGTGTGGACCCGGTGTGGTCTGCCTGGGCCCTATAGCGCGCAATCAGTCAGAATGGTAATACAGATAGATATCAGTGAGTTGTTCTGCCACCAGTTGTTCAAATTGGGACATCAGATTGTCGTTGGCGTGGATCTGTGCAAATTCGTCGTTGTCGAATAAGCCTGAAAGAGCCATATATGGCAGCAGCAACTCAGCGGCAATCTCTTCGTCTTTGTTGAACCAGGCTTTTTCATTTATGAAGAAAGCTTCCATGTATCCTGCGCACCAGCTTTCAAGGCAATCTTCAAACGCTTCTTCATTCTCATGTGGCAGGACGATCGTTGTGCCCTCATGAAGATGTTGTGCGAGCTCGCTGGCAATTTGTTGGCAACAAGTGAAAATATGCGCTTTTTGGTTGTCGCTAAGCTTGGGGGCTGCATCGGCAAAGACCAGCTCGATTAGCTGTTGATTGCTCAGTTTTTTTGGCCCGGTTACCGATGCACACACGGCGCCGTGCAAGCCGAAGTAATCAAGTGTGTCGTCAGCCCAGGCTTCATCGAAGAGTATGTTTTCGAGTTGGTCTACATCCTGATTGGAAAGTGGCATTGCGGCCTCATTGTGTCGCGATTAAAAAAGAGCCCGCATTTTAGCGGGCTCTCTAGGGTGGATGCAAAGTCTGTCTTCAGGCTTTACGCGACGGAGCTGTCATCGTGACTCTTGCCGGTCTCTTCTGCCGCTTTGTTTTCCTTTGAGACGGTTTTTGCAGTTGCTTCTTCTGGCGAATTTTCCTCTGAAGCATTGCGCGACTTTCTAGGGTCATTATGCGCCCGGGGCGCGCCTGAGCGACGACGACGGTTAGGTCGACGAGGAGTTGCTTCGTCTTTTGTGCCGCTTTCAGTGCCAGCAGAACTGGTTTCTGCTTTTTCGCGCTGTTTGTCTGTGGCGGCTGATCCTGCATCCTCTTGCGTTTTGTTGGTTTTTACGGCGGGTTTCTTCTCTGGTGAAGATGTTTCGCTAGTGGCAGCTTTTGCCTCACCTTCAGGAACCTTCGCGGCTTCCTTGCTCTCCGACGCTTTAGCTTCGGGTTTTGCCGTGGCCGTCTCGGCTGTTTCCACTTTCTTTTTGGCAGAATCCTGATCCGATTGGGTTTGGCTAGAAGTGTCGGTTTTTTCTGATGAGGCAGCTTGCGTTCCTGTTTCCTCTCGCTTCGTACCCGCATTGCGATTGCGACGGCGGCTATTTCGACGTGGGCGAGCCTCGTCTTTGTTTTCGGAATCGTCGCTTGCCTTCGTTGCTTGCGAAGTGGTGCCGCTTTCTTTGGTCTCTGCTTCTGGGCTCTCCGCTTTGCTTGGCGTTGTTTCTGTTGCGGAGCTATTTTTCTGTGCCGCTTCAGGGGTTGCGCTCACAGGGCTTTGAGCTGAAGTGGTTTCAACGCTCTGGTCTGCAACGCTCTTCGATTTGCTTTCCTCAATTGGCTCTGGCCGCGGCTTTTCCTCATACTTGCGCGCATTTCCTCCGCCCGATCGGTTGCGGCGAGGACGGCGGTTTTCTCCGCTAGCACCGCGCTCATTTGACTTGTCTTGTCGCTTATCACTGCGGTTGTCGCCACGAGTATTGTCATCCTTGCGGGCATTTTCTTCGCTGGGCTTGCGCTTGTCCTGGTTGCGGCGATTGCCGCCTTTGGCACCTTCACTGCGCTGATTGCGATTGCGGCGATCGTCGTTGCGGTCACCTCTGTCGCTGCGGTTGTTGCGTTGACGGTTGCCACGGCCTGATTCGTCACGGCTGTCGCTCTGTTGTCGAGTGCTGCGGCGCTGCTGGGGTCGTTTCGGTTGGTCATTGGCTGCTTCGGCAGTTTTTTCTTCGCTGCCGAACATTGCAGCTAACTTCGAAGTCAGTTTCCTTATCAGACCTTTTTCTTCTTCGGCACTTTCTTCCGCTGCTTTGGTGGGGGCAGGCGCGGAGTGCGTAATGGTTTTCACTGCAGCTTCTTCGCGTTGCGCTGTTTCGCGTGTGTTGCTGAAGGTTGCCGTGCTTGTTTCACTTTGTGAGGGTTGTAAGGTGTAGCTGGCGAGATCTTCGGTCGCTTCGGCTTCATCTTCACGTAAGCGCATTACCTCGTAATGAGGGGTGTCCATGCTGTCTGTTGGAACAATAACGATGCCAACCGACTGCTTTTGTTCGATGTCCATGATCTGCTTGCGTTTTTCGTTTAGCAGAAAGGTTGCTACCGGCACGGGAACGAGAGCCTGTACTCTGCCGGTTTTTTCCTTGGAGGCTTCTTCGTAAATCAGACGCATGATTGACAGGGCAAGAGATTCGACGTCTCGAATCGTGCCTTGTCCGCTACAGCGCGGACAAACTTCCGAGCGTGTCTCACCCAGTGATGGGCGAAGTCGCTGGCGTGACATTTCCAAAAGCCCAAAGCGTGAAATCTTGCCTACCTGCACACGCGCGCGATCAAGCTCCAAGGCTTTGCGCATGCGGTTTTCCACCTCACGTTGATTGCGGCTTGGGCCCATATCGATATAGTCGATTACGATCAGGCCGCCCATATCGCGCAGTCGTAACTGGCGTGCAATCTCGTCTGCTGCCTCAAGGTTGGTCTGAAGGGCTGTTTCTTCAATGTCGCCGCCTTTTGTAGCGCGCGCAGAGTTAATGTCTATCGATACCAGGGCTTCGGTGGGGTCGATCACGATCGAGCCGCCCGAGGGTAGTTTTACTTCGCGTTGAAATGCGGTTTCGATCTGCGCTTCGATTTGATACCGGCTGAAAAGCGGAATCTCATCCTGATAGAGCTTAATTTTGCTTTCGTACGCAGGCATCACTGCGCGTACAAAATTCAGTACGTCTTCAAACACCAGCGGGGCATCGACCAGTACTTCGCCAATGTCCTGACGCAGATAATCGCGAATGGCACGGATGATAACGTTGCTTTCCTGATAAATCAGGAATGGTGCTGGACGACTTTCTGCGGCAGCCGTAATGGACTCCCAGAATTGCATGAGGTAATCGAGGTCCCATTGCAGCTCTTCGGTGGTGCGGCCAACGCCTGCCGTGCGCACGATGACACCCATGCTCTCAGGTGTTTTGAGTCCGGACATCGCCTCTTTAAGCTGGCTGCGATCGTCTCCTTCAATGCGGCGAGAAATGCCGCCAGCGCGAGGATTGTTTGGCATAAGTACGAGGTAGCGGCCCGCAAGGCTGATAAACGTGGTTAATGCAGCGCCTTTGTTGCCACGCTCTTCTTTGTCTACCTGAACAATGACTTCCTGGCCTTCTTTTAGTGCGTCCTTGATATTAACGCGGCCCTTGCCTGCAGAAGGGTTGAAGTATTCTTTGGATATTTCCTTGAGGGGGAGGAAGCCGTGTCGTTCAGCTCCAAAATCGACGAAAGCCGCTTCGAGGCTCGGTTCGATTCGAGTGATTTTGCCTTTATAGATATTTGCTTTTTTCTGTTCGCGAGAACCTGCTTCAATGTCCAGGTCGTAGAGTTTCTGGCCGTCAACCAGAGCAACACGCAACTCTTCACTCTGAGTCGCGTTGATAAGCATTCTTTTCATGCAGAATTTCCGTTGTCAGCGAATACTGTTCACGGAATAAGAGATACACCATAGGTGGTGGGCCAGAGTTAAGGGCGCCCTGCGCCTTCTTCTGGTTTTGATGCGTTGCGTAACGCTAGTAAAAACAATGCCTTGCATTGTTTGAAGCGTGCGGCGCTTACTGCCTATCAGCTCGAGTTAGCGAGTCCTTACTTTGTAAGGCTTGGCGGAGCAATGGCTCCCCTGCGCCGGTCTAAAGCTGTATTGCGCCGTTTTGCAACGCTCTATTTTGGGTGCGCTGGTAGGTTTGATTTTTACCAGCGAGCCCGAGAATCTCTTATTCAGTGCTGTGTTCGCACATTTATCTTGTTCTTCGAGAGGGTGTTTCCTCTCAAAGCACCGTTAAATTTGGCCTTGGTTCGCGGGACATCGTTGATAAGTAGAACCTTTTGGGTTCCAAAAGCATGCACCTAATGATAGGCGGGAAAGTATACGATGCCAGAGCGCAACCTACGCCTTAATCTGGTCTTGCTTGCGGGGGACATGTGGATTTTTCGACAGCATGTGATTCCCGCTATACTATGCCGCGCGTTGGAGGGAGTTAGTTAGCCCGTTCCAGCAGTAAGATGCGCGGCACCGCAGGAATATATCAGCAATTAGGGGGTGCGGCAATCTTTGCGCAAGATTCTCTTGGATTTGGTGGTGGTGATGGTTTGATGTCCAGTAGCACAACAGCGAAAGCTGCAAAAGAAGCGCCTCGGCCGCGCGTAAGAACGGTGACCGTTACCGAAAAAAATGCCGAACAGCGTATCGACAACTTTTTGTTATCACAGCTTAAAGGGGTGCCCAAGTCGCGGATTTATCGCGTCATTCGAAAAGGCGAGGTGCGCATCAACAAGAAACGTTGTAAGCCTGAAACGAAACTGAGTATTGGTGATGTGGTACGCATTCCCCCCATCCATGCACAGGAAAGCAAAGCACCTTCGCAAATTAGTGCGCAGTTATCAGCCGTGCTTGATCAGGCCATTTTGTTTGAAGATAAAGATGTACTGGCGATCAATAAACCCGCAGGTTTGGCGGTGCACGGAGGCAGCGGTATAAATCTGGGGTTGATCGAAGCGCTGCGCACGCGTTACCCCGAGACACAATTTTTGGAATTGGTGCATCGGCTTGATCGTGACACTTCCGGTGTCATCCTTGTGGCTAAAAGCCGCCCGGCATTACGTCACTTGCATCGTTTATTTCGTGATGATGAGGTTAGTAAAGTGTATCACCTGGTTGTTCATGGTCGTTGGCCCCGTCATAAAAAAATCGTGGATGCGCCCTTGAGAAAGAATGAGCTCAAATCGGGCGAGCGAGTAGTGATGGTTGCGCAGGACGGTAAACCCAGTCGCACCGAATTCCGGATTTTAAAGCAGGTGGATCACTTTACCTTGCTTGAGGCTAAGCCGATCACCGGCAGAACGCATCAGATTAGAGTGCATGCGGCGTTTAGCGGTTACCCCATCGCAGGGGATGAAAAATATATTCAGGATAAAGTTAGCAACTTTCATGGTTTGGAAAAGGCGCGACTAATGCTGCATGCGCGTGCCATTACTTTTGATTTGCCTGGCGGTAAGAAGATGACTTTAGAGGCGCCGTATGATGATCGTTATCAGGCTGCTTTGTTGCAGGTGGGGATGAATGCGTGAAATTTGATGTAGTGGTACTGGATTGGGATGGCACTTTGGTTGATTCAGAGCGCTATATTGTGAACAGTCTCAGTGCGGCCGCTCAGCTTGAAGGTTTGCCTGATCTTGGGTATGACCGCTACAAAGAGATTATTGGTTTGGGCTTGTTTGAAGCGCTAGCGGAGCTTTATCCCGACATTAGTCGAGAATCGGTTTTGCGGCTCAAAGAGGCGTACGCCCAATGTTTTGTTCAGGGGGAGCATCGAGCGCTGGAGTTGTTTGCGGGAGTGCAGTCAACCCTGCAAAGTCTGCGTTCGCAGGGGGTTAGGTTGGCGGTGGCGACGGGTAAAAGCCGGCGAGGATTAGAGCGCGCGCTGGACACAACCGGTTTGCGCGCGTATTTTGCTGCAACGCGCTGCGCTGACGAAACCAGGTCAAAGCCGCATCCGCTCATGTTGGAAGAATTGATTGATGAGTTGGGGGTGCGCCCGGATCGTATGCTTATGGTGGGGGATACCGAGTACGATCTTGCTATGGCGGCAGCGGCAGGTATGCCTTCGCTTGGCGTGAGTTACGGAGTGCATGAAGTGCTGCGCTTAAAAAAGCATGGCCCTTTAGCGATTATTGATCGCTTCTCTGAAGTGGGTGATATTGTGCTGAATTCGACAAGTAATTGGAGTAACAGGTTTGAACTGGCGAGCAGATGAAGAAACGCCACGTCCGCCAAGTAGTGCGGGCAGTGATACGAAAGAATGGAAACTGATTGAGAAACTGGTTTCTCAGCTAGGTGCGGAGCAGCGCCGCAGTCGCCGGTGGGGCATTTTCTTCAAGCTACTGACGTTTGCTTACCTTTTTGTGTTGTTGGTTTTGATGGCAGAAGGGTTTGGGGCCGGGAACTTGCCAAAAGCAGATCGGTACACGGCTTTGGTTGATGTGCGTGGCGTGATTGCCGATGAGGAGCGTGCGAGTGCTGACATGATCGTGACAGGGTTGCGCGCCGCGTTTAAAGCCAAGGGTACACAGGGGGTGGTGCTGCGTATAAACAGTCCCGGAGGTAGTCCGGTTCAGGCAGGCTATGTTTATGATGAGATTAAACGTCTGCGTACGTTACACCCGAATATACCTGTCTATGCTGTGATTACCGATCTGGGTGCCAGTGGTGCCTATTATATGGCGGCGGCCGCCGATGAAATTTATGCAGACAAAGCCAGTCTTGTGGGTTCCATTGGTGTGGTGGCTGGCGGATTTGGTTTTGTCGATACCATGGAAAAGATTGGCGTTGAGCGACGGCTCTATACCTCGGGAGAGCACAAGGCATTCCTTGATCCATTCAGTGAAGAAAACCAAGAAGAAGTGGCTTTCTGGAAGTCTGTGCTGGATACCACGCACCAGCAGTTTATTGCCAAGGTGAAAGAGGGGCGTGGTGAGCGTTTGAAAACCGAAGAAAAGGTATTTTCAGGTTTGATCTGGAATGGTGAGCAGGCCTTGGAGTTAGGGTTAATCGATGGTTTGGGCAGTGCCGGATATGTGGCAAGAGAAGTTGTGGGGGCGGAAGAAATCGCCGACTTTACACCACAACCTGATCCGTTCGAGCAATTTGCTAAGTCCTTGGGTGTTGCCGCAGGTGAGGCGATGGCAAGGGTGATGGGCAGTGGCGGTATGCAGTTGCGATGAGGCTAATGCGCTAGGAGGATGTGAGCACATCCAGCCCTTCTTTATTTAACATCTCGCACAGTCTGATTAGCGGCAGGCCGATCAGGCTGTTCGGGTCGTCGCCTCTGATATAGTCAAATAGGGCGATTCCGAGACCTTCCATTTTAAAGCCGCCGGCACAATCAAAGGCTTTCTCGCGTTCAACATATTGTGCAATTTGAGCTGCGCTCAGTTGCTTAAATCGGGTTTCATAGCTTTCTACGCTTACTTGCTCGTTGCCGGTTCGGCTATTAATGAGTGCGATGGCTGTGTAGAAGTGCACGACTCTGCCGGCGCAGCTTGCGAGTTGGTGGCGATTGTTTGCGGCGTTACCTGGTTTGTGCAACTGCTTGCCATCGAGCCAGGCGACCTGGTCGGAACCAATTATCAGGCTGTTAGGGTATTTGTTGATGAGTGCGCGAGCCTTGCTTAATGCCAGGCGCCTCGCCAATTCCTCTGGCTCCTCAGCGGGAAGGCTTTGTTCATTGATGTCTGGGCTGTGATGCTCAAATTGAAGCCCCAACCGTTGTAACAAGTCGCGACGGTATTTGCTTCCGGAGGCGAGTACGATGCGCAAAGCCAAGCTCTCTAGTGGTGTCGGGAGGGTGATATTTGTGCGTTCGTGCACAGGTGTCACCACAATTGTAGGGGCTTGGAATTTACAGCGTTGTTTTTCTTTTGACAAGAGGGGCTCGCCTCCCTAAAATTGCGCGCTTATGTCCGATCACTCGTTACCAAAGTCCATTGATCCCTTTAAATATGCGGATCAGAGCAAGGTGCTAGAGGGTAGTTTGTCGGTCCACCTGCTCGATCGAGCGGTTGAAATGTTGGCGGGCTCGCAAGGTTCTATTGCGGTGCGCTTAGAATTCGGTCGTGATGAGCAAAATATTCGGGTGCTGAAAGGCACGCTGAGTACCCGGGTTGCGTTGGAGTGCCAGCGTTGTCTGGAAGCGGTGGAAAAAGATATTCACTCTGAATTTGCGCTGGGGATTGTGCTGAGCGATGAGCAGGCCAAACATTTGCCGAAAGACTACGAGCCCCTGCTGGTAGAGAGCGACAAGGTTGACTTGTTTGAAGTGATCGAAGAGGAATTGATTCTGAGTTTGCCGATGTTTGCTTACCATGATGCATGTAGTGCTCATGATGAAAGCGGCAAGTCAGAACGAATAGAGCATAATGAGCAGGAGTCTGAGCCAAAGCGGCCCAATCCGTTCAGTGTGCTGTCTGATTTGAAATTGAAAAAATAGCGCTGCGCTGGAGCCGTGTATTGTTAACGGCGGGTTGTGGCAGGTAGTACGTTTTAGGAGAACTAGTATGGCTGTTCAGCAAAACAAAAAGACGCGTTCCAAGCGCGGAATGCGTCGCTCGCATGATGCTTTGGGCACGGCGACTCTTTCTGTAGATCCGACTACCGGTGAAACCCACCGTCGTCATCATGTATCTGCGGATGGTTTTTATCGCGGTAAAAAAGTAATCGAGAAACTGGAAGACTAAGTCTCCCGCGACTCGGTCATGGCAGCGCGCTGGTTCATTGCGGTAGATGCAATGAGCGGGGATGAAGGTCCCGCCATCGTCGTTCCTGCCATTCTCAATTTTCTTGAGAAGCACGAAGCCTTTGGTGTGTATCTGGTGGGAAACCAGAGCGCGCTGGAGGCTTTGTTGATTTCAGACCCCCGCTATCGAAATCTGCGCGACGGTCGGCTGCTATTGGAACATGCCGACAGTGTCGTACAGATGGACGATAAACCTACGTTCGCTTGGCGTAATAAAC
This sequence comes from Oleiphilaceae bacterium, assembly GCA_033720775.1. Classification (GTDB taxonomy): domain Bacteria; phylum Pseudomonadota; class Gammaproteobacteria; order Pseudomonadales; family Oleiphilaceae; genus PZPK01. The sequence continues at coordinate 17,875 of JAWWBW010000009.1, forward strand.
AAGATTCTTCAATGGCCCATGCCCTGCGACTGGTAAAAAGTGGCAGCGCCCATGCCTGTTTGAGTGCTGGTAATACCGGCGCCTTAATGATTATGTCCCGTGCGATTTTGGGGACCTATCCTGGCATTGATCGACCTGCAATCACTAAAATTTTCCCCTCAAAGACTGGTGGTACCCTGTTGCTTGATCTGGGGGCTAATGTGGACTGCTCTGCCGAACAGCTTTTGCAGTTTGCGGTAATGGGGCAGGCATTGGCTCAGGTGATCAAAGCTGTCGATGAGCCGACGGTCGCGCTGCTCAATGTGGGGGGCGAAAGCATTAAAGGTAATGAGCAAGTGCGCTTGGCTGCCTCACTTATTCGTGATTGTGATGTGATTAATTATGTCGGCTTTGCAGAGGGGGGGGATATCTTCCGGGGGGCGGCGGACGTAGTGGTTTGTGACGGCTTCGTCGGTAACGTTGCCCTGAAAAGTGCCGAAGGTGCCGCCAAGATTATTCTTCAAGGAGTACGCGAATTTTTCAGTGGCTCATGGTATCGCAAGCTGCTGGGGCGTTTAATGTTGCCCTTAATGGGGAGCGCCCTGAAGCAGCTCGATCCCGATACGCACAATGGCGCCATCTTTCTGGGGTTGCAGGGGGTTGTAGTAAAAAGCCACGGCAATGCTTCGGCTTCGTCATTTGAGCATGCAATGGCTTTGGCTGCCAGAGAGGTCGAGACAGACTGTAACCGATTGATTGCTGAGCGTCTTGATGACGCTTTGTTACAGGTTTAGGGTGGAGTAGCCTCCGTGCTCAACGAAAATAGTGTAGGAATGACAATGAAAACAGCATTTATGTTTCCCGGACAGGGGTCCCAGGCGGTCGGCATGATGTCTGATGTGCTGGCGGCCTGCCCTGAAGCGGAAGAGATATTTGATCGCGCCAGTATCGCCATCGATCTTGATTTAAAAGAAATCGCTTTAAGCGGTCCTGAAGACCGGATTAATCAAACCGCCATCACGCAGCCTATTGTGTTAACGGCCAGTTTGGCAATGTGGCAGGTATGGCAAAACCGCTCAGCTTTTGTGCCTGATTATGTGTGTGGTCATAGCCTTGGTGAGTATACCGCTTTGGTGGTGTCGCGCGTGATGACCCTCGAAGAGGCTGTACGCTTGGTGCATCTGCGAGGCCAGTTAATGCAGGATGCCGTACCTCTGGGGCAAGGGGCTATGGCGGCGCTGCTTGGTTTGGAAGATGAGCAGGTGATTGCAGTATGTGAGCAAGCGTCTCAAGGCGAAGTGGTGGCGGCGGCAAACTTTAACTCGCCGGGGCAAGTGGTTATTTCGGGCAGCAATGCCGCATTGGAGCGCGCGATAAATCTGGCAAAAGAGGCGGGCGCAAGGCGTGCGGCCATGTTGCCTGTCAGCGTGCCTTGTCATTGCGAGCTGTTAAAGCCGGCGGGGCAGGCACTGGCCGAAGAAATGGCAAAGGTGGACTTTCACGATCCTGTCATACCGGTTGTTCAAAATGTGACGGCTTCGGTGCCTCAAAATCTGGATGAATTAAAATCCAACTTGTTGGAGCACTTATACAGTCCTGTCCGTTGGTCGGCATCAATACAGACTCTGGCCGGATTAGGCGTGACGCGTTATGTAGAGTGTGGACCAGGCAAAGTGCTGGCGGGTTTGGGTAAACGCATTGCTCGCGATGCGCAGCACATGGCGATGAATGATATTGCCTCTCTTGAGGCTGTGCTAGGTGAAATCAAATAATAAACAAAGCTGCAGGAGTGCTGCATGAGTGTAGAGCGCAAGGTTGCCTTGGTAACAGGTGCGAGTAGAGGTATTGGGCGAGCCATCGCAAAACGTTTGGCCTTGAATGAAGGTGTGACAGTGATCGGCACGGCCACCACCGAAGATGGTGCTTCATCCATTTCGCACTATTTCTCCAAATGGGGATTAAGCGGCGACGGTATCAAGATGGACGTTTCTGACCCGGATTCTGTGCTTGAAGGTGTACAGCAGGTGACTCAGGCCTATGGCCCTCCGCTGATTCTGGTTAACAATGCAGGCATTACACGGGATGGGTTGATGCTGCGTATGAACGAAGAAGACTGGGAGTCGGTGATCAATACCAATCTCAGTTCGGTGTATCGTGTCACCAAAGCTGTGCTGCGCGGTATGACCAAAGCGCGCTGGGGAAGGGTGATCAATATCAGTTCAGTGGTAGGGCAAATGGGTAATGCAGGGCAAGCCAACTACTGCGCTTCGAAAGCCGGTATTGAGGGGTTTACCCGCTCGCTGGCCAAAGAAATCAGTGGGCGTGGCATCACCATTAATGCAGTTGCGCCGGGTTTTATTGAAACGGATATGACCGAAGAGTTGCCCGACGCAACCAAGGCTTCAATGCTGGCGACCATTCCCATGGCGCGCTTGGGGCAACCAGATGAAATAGCCGCCGCAGTGAACTTTTTAAGTAGTGATGACGCCAGTTATATCACTGGTGAAATTCTGCATGTAAATGGTGGTATGTTCATGGGGTAAAGGCATGGCCAGTTTGCGCCTTAGCGCTGGCCTGAATGCGAATCTGCACCGCTTGTCTCGGGGTGCGTATTACACTAGACTAGCCGCCATATCTCCATGGCCTGTCGCGTACTTTGATCGGGTCTGGCATGATCCAATCAACAGATAGGATGTACAACAAGTACTTGATCTATACGAAGAGAGGAAAATATGAGTACTGTAGAAGAACGTGTTAAGAAGATTGTCTGCGAGCAATTGGGTGTGAAAGAGTCAGAGGTGCAAAGCACTTCTTCTTTCGTTGAAGACCTGGGTGCAGACTCGCTTGATACGGTAGAACTGGTCATGGCTTTGGAAGAGGAATTTGAAACCGAAATTCCTGATGAAGAAGCTGAAAAGCTTTCTACAGTGCAGGAAGCGATCGATTACATCATCGCCAACCAGTAAGCACATAAGTAGCATCGCGAAACCGTCCCGAGTGTTGGCTTTGGACGGTTTTTTTATGCAAGCAGCGAAAGAGTTGTCAGTGTGAACAGGCCTGAGTAGGGAATTGGGAGTCAGACAATGTCAAAACGGCGTGTGGTAGTGACCGGAATGGGGATGCTCTCCCCCTTGGGTAATGACGTAGCGACGTCATGGCAAAATGCAGTGGCGGGAAAAAGCGGTATAGATTATGTCACGCGTTTTGATACGGAAGGGTTTTCAACCCGTATCGGTGGTGAGATCAAAGGGCTAGAAATGGATCAGTTCATTGATCGCAAAGAAGCCCGCCGTATGGACCCCTTCATGCAATACGGTATGGTTGCCGCCATGCAGGCGGTAGCCGACGCCAATCTGGAATCCTTGAACGAGCAGCAAAAAGAGCGCACCGGCGTGGCTATTGGTTCGGGTATTGGCGGGATCGAAACCATCGAGAATGTGCGTGATACCTATGTTAAGTCTGGCCCGCGCAAGGTATCTCCATTTTTTGTACCCAGCTCTATTATCAATATGATCTCGGGAAATGTAGCCATCAAGTATGGCTATAAAGGGCCCAACATTGCTGTGGTGACAGCCTGTACCACCGGCACACACAATATTGGTTATGCAGCACGCACCATTGCTTACGGTGATGCGGACGTGATGCTGGCGGGCGGTGCCGAAATGGCAACTACACCTGTCGCTATGGCTGGTTTTGCTAACGCCAAGGCGCTATCGACGGCCAATGATGAGCCGCAAAAAGCCAGTCGGCCCTGGGACAAGCAACGTGATGGGTTTGTGTTGTCCGATGGCGCAGGTGTGTTGGTGCTTGAAGAGCTGGAACACGCTCAAGCCCGGGGGGCGCGTATCTATGCCGAACTCATTGGCTTTGGGATGAGTGATGACGCGTTCCATATCACCTCACCGCCCGAAGACGGCTCTGGCGCGCGACGCTCCATGGAAAACGCGCTGAAAGATGCTGGCATTGAGCCGAGCGAAGTCGACTATATCAATGCGCATGGCACCTCCACTCCGCTTGGAGATGTGGCAGAGTGCAAAGCGGTAAAAGATCTTTTTACCTCGCATTGCGATAAGCTGCTGGTCTCGTCGACCAAGAGTATGACGGGCCACCTTTTAGGTGCTGCTGGTGCGGTTGAGGCGATCTTCTCGGTTAAAGCCCTGGAGCAAGGCATTGCTCCTCCCACCATAAATCTGGATGAGCCGGAAGACGGTTGTGATCTCGATTTTGTGGCGCATCAGGCGCGCCAGTGTGAGTTGACGACAGTGCTGTCAAACTCCTTTGGCTTCGGCGGTACCAACGGAACCATTATCTTTCGCAAACTGCAGTAAATAGCGTGGAGTGCACAGCGTGATTCATCGCCAGGCGCATGTCACATTGGTGAATGGCATGGAAACATCTGCCATTGAGCTGAACGACAGAGGTTTGAACTACGGAGATGGTCTATTCGAAACCATGCGTGTCAGTGGTGGCCGGATTCCCCTGATTGATTATCATCTGGCACGCTTTGCCTTGGGGGTCGAGCGTCTGCATCTGGGGAGCGTTAAGAAGCTCTCCCAACAATTCAAAGCGGGCATAAAGCAGGCCTTATCGTCGACTCAAGGTGAAGCCATTATTAAGGTGATCGTGACGCGAGGACATGGTGGTCGCGGTTATGTGCCGCCCAGCAAGGCCCAAGTGAGTCAGATTATTCAAGTCTTTGATTATCCTGAATGGCCGGCCTCTTACGCCAAGAAAGGAATTGACGTTAAGCGCTGTGAGCATCGCCTTTCTGTGCAACCTGTTTTAGCCGGAATCAAGCACCTCAATCGCCTGGATCAGGTATTGGCCGCAGGAGAACTCGGAAAGTTTGTCGAAGGCTTAATGCGTGATTACGAAGGGCGTTATATTGAGGGCACCAAGAGTAATTTATTGGTGTTCCGAAAAGAGGGGATAGTGACGCCGAAAATTGAGCGGTCGGGGGTGCGCGGCACCATGTTGGCGTTTTTAGTTGAGACTCAGGCGCAGCACGGTGTTCAAATTGTTGAAGATGAGGTGACAGAGTCTTTGCTGGAGCAAAGCTCGGGGCTCTCCATGGTCAACAGCATATTCGGATTGTGGCCGGTCAAATCGCTCGACAAGGAGCCTCTTGCGCTCGATGGCCGAGTGCGTCACTTGGCTGCCCATCTCAATCAGCGCTTGGGGTTCAATCTGCCAGTCTGATGTCTGTTCTTCGTGCCCTCCTTGTTAAGCTTTTCTGGTTATTGCTGATGGCAGGCGCTTTAGCCGCTTACCTGTATCACAAAAGCCTGCATGCGCCGCTTGATCTGCCGCAAGACCCTATCGTGTTCGAGGTGCAAAAAGGCGAGGCACTCAACACGGTGCTGCAGCGCCTCGTGCAGGAAGGCGTGCTGCAGCATGGTTTGCCAGCCAAAATTCATAGTCGCCTCAATAAAATCGACGCCCAAATCAAGGCGGGGGAGTTCGCCCTGTCTGAACCCTTGTCGACGGTAGATTTGTTGGCATTGCTGACGTCCAATGAGCAAATTCGATATAGCCTGACGTTGGTAGAGGGTATGCGTTTTAGTGAGGCGCGTGCGGTGATAGCCCAGCATGGCAAGCTCGAACAAACCCTGGGCGACAAAAGTGACAGCGAAGTGCGAGCCTTGTTGCAAGCAGAGTTTTTAGATAGCTACGCTCACCCAGAGGGGTTGTTGTTTCCGGATACTTACTTCTATCGCAAGGGAGACAGGGATCTGGATATACTGCAGCGCGCGCATCAGCGTTTGGCTACCGTACTCCACGAGGAGTGGCAGCAACGTGCCGAAGACCTGCCGCTGAATAATCCCTACGAAGCGCTTATTCTGGCGTCGATTGTCGAGAAGGAAACGGGCGTTCCCTATGAGCGCGCAGAAATCGCGGGGGTATTTGTCCGGCGGTTAAACAAAGGGATGCGCTTGCAGACGGATCCGACGGTAATTTATGGCTTGGGAGATGCGTATAACGGCAATATCACGCGTGCCCATTTGAAGCAGTACACGGCATACAACACCTACCGTATCAACGGGCTGCCGCCAACGCCTATTGCGCTGGCGGGGCGCGAAGCTATCCATGCTGCGCTGCATCCCAAAGAAGGTTCCAGTCTGTACTTTGTTGCCAAGGGCGATGGCTCTCATGCGTTTTCTGATACCATTGGCCAGCACAACAAAGCGGTACGCGAATATCAGCTGAAGCGGCGCAAAGATTACCGCTCCACACATCAGCCCAAACCTTAAGTCAGGCGAACACACGTGAAACGCGGCAAATTTATAACCATTGAGGGTGGCGAGGGCGTCGGCAAAACCACCAATATCAACTTTATTCGGGCGCAACTTGATGCAAGGAATATCGAATGCGTGGTGACGCGAGAACCCGGTGGAACGCCGCTTGCCGAAGAAATTCGTGAGGTGTTGATCGCACCCAGAGATGAGCAGGTTTGTGTCGAGACGGAGTTGCTGCTCATGTTTGCTGCGCGGGCCCAGCATCTGCACGAGAAGATTCTGCCTGCTCTCGAGAGAGGCGCGTGGGTTATTTCTGACCGTTTTACCGATGCGACCTATGCCTATCAGTCCGGTGGGCGAGGTGTGCCGGAAGAGAAGGTCGCACTACTAGAAGATTTTGTGCAGGGCGCCTTGCGCCCCGATTGTACGATTCTGCTGGATGCCCCGCCCGAGGTGGGTATGCAGCGGGCGCAAAAGCGTGGAGAACTCGACCGCTTTGAGCAGGAGCGAGCCGAGTTTTTTAGCCGTGTCAGGGACAACTACCTGACACGGGCGAAAGCGGATCCGTCGCGCTTCAAGGTGATTAATGCCGCTGGTGATCTGGACGATGTGCAGCGGCAAATTTCTCAGGTACTCGCAGCGCTCTAGGGTGCGAACTGATTGAGAATGATGGCCACCAGCACCACTTGGGGAACCGTCAGCAAGGGAAGGAAGAGCGCTGTTTTCCAGGATTTGGTTGTATCCTTGATTACCATGACCTCGGTGTAGTCGGTCGATACGCCGGTCATCAGAAAGGCGAAACTGTTACCGGGTGCTTTGGCGCGATTCATCAGATCGGCCGCGATGGGGGTCGAGCCCTCCGAGCACACCTCAATAATGGTCGCCGCTACCAGTGTGGCCAGCAGCCCCAACAGGCTGGCACCGAAATAATTCTGAAAATCCTCCAGCGATACAAATCCTCGAATGGCAGAAGCGAGCAAAACGCCGAATAATAGCCAGCGTAATACCATGCGCGAGCCGCTTAAGCCCGACTGCAGCATGTCTTTCATGAATGCCCTAGTCCAGGAATGTTCGCCCCAGCGTTTGCGTAGCTCTGGCCAGAAGTCGAAATCGGGATCGTGCAAAGTTTGATGTGTGTTAGCCGGTAGGGTGCCCCGAGCTTCGAGTCGATCAAACATCCAGCCTGTGGTGAGAGCAAGTACGACCGATAGCGCAATGAAAGCCAGTGTCCAGCCCATGCCGATCAGGGCAACCAGAATGATGGTCAGGGACAGTGAATTCCAGGGGCTCGCAATCAGAAAGGCCATGACCTGTCCGAGGCTGGCGCCCTTGCGCCGTAGTTCCATGCCCACCATCAGGATGCCGTGGCTGCATAAGTCCAGCAGTACGCCCGCCAGTGTGGCCCGCCAGCGACCTTTGAAGGTGCCTCCGGGGCCCAGTACCGACATAACAAACTCCTGCGGCACTTTACTGAGTACGCCGACGAAGAAGATACCCAGTAGTATCCCCCACCACATGGTATTCATCAGCTCTTTAACGCTGTGACTGATGACGGCATACCAGCTGTCGTGCCCTTCAATAAGCAAAGCAGCGGCATAGAACAGAGCGACTAGAATCAGGCTGGACCAAAGCAGCCAATCGAATGCGCCTTTTTCTTCCGGGCAGCAACTGCTTGCCGGCTGGGCGCTGGAGGGTTCAGGCTCGCAACAGCTGTGTTTTTGCGGGGCTGCTGGTGTTTCACAGCAAGCGCTTTGTTTGGGTTTTGGGGGGTGGCAATGATCTGAAGACATTAGTTTTCCTCCTTGCTGCTGTTGTGTTCCGCAAGGTTGTCGAGAATGGCACAGTGCGGTGCGTGATCGTCCTGACAGCTCTTGGCCAGGTCTATCAGAGCTTTATGCATGATTTGAAGCTGTTTGATCTGCTTTTTGACGCGTTCAGCTTTTTCCAGCACAAGGGCATGAACGTGTCGGCTTTGTCGTGACGGATTGCGATACAGGTCGAGCAGTTCTCGGCATTCATCAATGCTGAACCCGGTTTCCCGCGCGTGATGCACGAACGCGAGTTGTTCCAGTTCGGCCTGGCGATAATCCCGATAGCCGTTGTCCTGCCGGCGGGCCGGTGTTACCAGCTCGATTTGCTCGTAATAGCGGATGGTTTGTGGGCTTAAACCGCAGCGCTTGGACGCTTCACTGATGTTCATAAGCATCTCCATGACTCATTTGAAGCATAGCTTAAACCTTAGAGTAACTGTAAGGTCAAGCGGGAGATGGGGTATGCGAATTTGGTAGGGTTAGAAGGAGTGGTTAGAGGGGAAACGAAAAACGGGAGACGCTTCGCGTCTCCCGTCTCCATCAAGCGTTAAGCGCTTAAACCATACGAATAGGTTCTGCGTGTACGCTCAGGTCTTTTGAAGGCGGTGCGAAATCGGTCAGGTTAATGCCTTCAACCGCTTTCTTGTACTCTTCAAGCGTTGGGATGCGACCCAGAATGGTTGACAGTACAACCATAGGCGTTGACGCCAGCAGAGACTCACCTTTCTTCTCGTCGCTGTCTTCTACAACACGGCCCTGGAACAAGCGCGTTGATGTCGCCAGAACGGTGTCGCCTTTTTCTGCTTTTTCCTGGTTACCCATACACAGGTTACACCCAGGACGTTCCAGGTACATGATGTTTTCGTACTTGGTACGTGCCGCTTCTTTTGGATGCTCATCATCAAACTCGAAGCCTGCGTATTTCTGCAGCAGTTCCCAGTCGCCTTCAGCCTTCAACTCGTCAACGATGTTGTAGGTCGGTGGCGCGATAACCAATGGCGCGTTGAACTTGATCGGGCCGTCTTTTTCCAGGTTGCGCAGCATCTGGGCGATGATCTTCATATCGCCTTTGTGCACCATGCACGAACCAACGAAGCCAAGATCAACTTTCTTGGTGCCGCCGTAGTAAGAAGTCGGACGAATGGTATCGTGCGTGTAGCGCTTGGATACGTCTTCGTTGTTGACGTCTGGGTCAGCAATCATCGGCTCGTCAATCACATCCAGATCAACAACCAGTTCTGCGTAGTACTTGGCGTTGTCGTCTGGTGCCAGAGCAGGTGCAGTGCCAGATTTCACTTCGGCGATACGCTTGTCTGCCAGATCGATCAGACCTTGCAGCATGCCAGCTTCGTTATCCATACCCTTGTTGATCATGATCTGGATACGGCTCTTAGCCAGCTCCAGTGATTTGATCAGAGTCTCGTCGGTTGAGATACAGATAGACGCTTTGGCTTTCATCTCAGCGGTCCAGTCTGTAAAGGTAAAGGCCTGATCCGCCAGCAGGGTGCCGATTTGAACTTCGATGATACGACCCTGGAACACGTTTTCGCCGCCAAACTTCTTCAGCATTTGCGCCTGCGTGGCATGTACCACATCACGGAAATCCATGTGCGGCTTCATGTGGCCTTTAAAGGTCACTTTAACCGACTCAGGGATTGGCATGGCGCACTCACCGGTTGCCAGCGCGATGGCGACGGTACCGGAGTCTGCACCGAAGGCAACGCCTTTGGACATACGAGTGTGAGAGTCACCACCGATAATGATGGCGCGGTCGTCCACGGTGATGTCATTCAACACTTTGTGGATAACGTCGGTCATGGCCGGGTAAACGCCTTTTGGATCACGCGCTGTGATCACGCCGAAGTCGTTCATGAACTTCATCAGACGGGGAATGTTCGCCTGTGCTTTTTTGTCCCAAACCGAAGCGGTGTGACAGCCAGACTGATAGGCACCATCAACGCTCGGTGAAATGGTGGTCGCCGCCATGGACTCCAGTTCCTGAGAGGTCATCAGACCGGTCGTGTCCTGAGAGCCGACGATGTTGACTTTAACGCGTACATCAGAACCTGCATGCAGAGGAGTCTTAGAGGTAACACCCACAGCGTTGCGGTTGAAGATTTTTTCAACAGCAGTCAGGCCTTGGCCTTCGTGAGAA